>NZ_CP139368.1:2731411-3062822 GCF_034120055.1 Microbacterium rhizosphaerae
ACCGCGATCGTCTCGAGCCGGTCGGCCGCCGTCTCGGAGAGCGGCTTCTGCTCGTCGTACAGGAAGTACGCGTACGCCCGCTCGCGCCCGCGCCCCACGCGCCCGCGCAGCTGGTGCAGCTGCGACAATCCGTACTTGTCGGCACGGTCGATGATGATGGTGTTGGCGTTGGAGATGTCGAGACCGGTCTCGATGATCGTCGTGCAGACGAGCACGTCGGCGCGGCGCTCCCAGAAGTCGTCGACCACCCGTTCGAGCTGGTGCTCGCCCATCTGCCCGTGCGCGACGGCGATGCGCGCCTCGGGAACGAGCTCGGCCAAGTGCGCCGCGACCCGCTGGATCGACTGCACCCGGTTGTGCACGTAGAAGACCTGACCCTCGCGGAGGAGCTCGCGACGGATGGCGGCGGCGACCTGCTTGTCGGTGCGCGCCCCCACGTACGTGAGGATGGGGTGCCGGTCCTCGGGCGGCGTCTGCAGCGTCGACATCTCGCGGATGCCGGTCACCGCCATCTCGAGCGTGCGCGGGATGGGCGTCGCGCTCATGGCGAGGATGTCGACGTTGGTCTTGAGCTTCTTGAGCTGGTCCTTGTGCTCGACGCCGAACCGCTGCTCCTCGTCGATGATCATGAGCCCGAGGTCTTTGAAGAGGACCTTCTCGGTGAGGATGCGGTGCGTGCCGATGACCATGTCGACCGACCCGTCCGTGAGGCCCTCGATCGTCTCTCGCGCCTGCTTGTCGGACTGGAATCGCGACAGCGGCCGCACCTTCACGGGGAATCCGGCGAACCGCTCGGCGAACGTCTCGAGATGCTGCTTCACGAGGAGGGTCGTCGGCACGAGCATCGCGACCTGCTTGCCGTCCTGGATGGCCTTGAACGCCGCGCGCACCGCGACCTCGGTCTTGCCGAATCCGACGTCTCCGGACAGGAGCCGGTCCATCGGGATCGGCTTCTCCATGTCGGCCTTGATCTCGTCGATCGTCTGCAGCTGGTCGGGGGTCTCGGCGAACGGAAACGCCTCCTCGAGTTCGCGCTGCCACGGCGTATCCGGTCCGAAGGCGTGCCCCTTCGCCGCCATGCGCGCGGAGTACAGCTTGACGAGCTCCACGGCGATGTCGCGCACCGCCTTGCGGGCACGGCCCTTGGCGGCCGCCCAGTCGCTGCCGCCCATCTTCGACAGCGTGGGCGCCTCGCCGCCGATGTACTTGGAGAGCAGGTCCAGCTGATCGGTCGGCACGTAGAGCTTGTCGCCCGGGTGACCGCGCTTGCTCGGCGCATACTCGAGCACCAGGTATTCGCGCGTGCTCTTGACCGGGTTGCGACCGCCGCTGGACACCTGCCGCTGCGTCAGCTCGACGAACCGGCCGATGCCGTGGGTCGAGTGCACCACGTAGTCGCCGGCCTTCAGCTGCAGGGGGTCGACGACGTTGCGCCGCCGCGACGCCAGCTTCTTCACGACGCGGCCGTCGGCGCTGATGGTGCGGCCGTAGAACTCGGACTCGGTGAGGACGGCGAGCTTGGCACCGTCGGCTTCGAACCCGCGCTCGAGCTCCGCGACGACCACGTGCGCGACACCCGGCTCGAGCGGCGTCTCGACGGCGTCGACGCGGCGCGCGGCGATCCCCCGCTCCGCGAGCACGTCGCGCGCTCGATCGGCCAGTCCCGCCCCGGATGCCGCCACCACGACGGCCCAGCCCGCGGTCAGCAGCTCCCCGACGTGCGCCGTCGCGCCGTCGACGTTCCCCTGGAACGAGGGGACGGAGGCGGCCCGGATGCGGAACTCGTCGTCGGGCTCCGCCTCGTCGATCTCCGCGGCGATGTCCGCCGCGCCCGAATCGAATGCGCTGAGGGTCCACCACACGCCGCCGCGGCTGTGGGCGGCCTCCCGCAGCTCGGACAGCGACACGAAGTCGCCGGCGCCGAGATCGACCGGCGCCGCGGCGCCCCCGGTCGCCGCGCTCCACGCCGCATCCAGGAACTCCCGGTTGGTCTCGGCGAGGATCGTCGCTCGCGCCACGGAGCGTTCCGGGTCCACGAGAGTCACGGCGACGCCCTCGGGCAGATAGTCGGCCAGGGTCACCACATCCTCGACGAGCACCGGCGTGAGCGACTCCATGCCCTCCACCGGAATGCCCTCGGCCATGCGCTCCAGCATCCCCGCGAGTCCCGGAAGGTCGGGCATGAGCGCCCTCGCCCGCGCGCGCACCTCGTCGGTCAGCAGCAGCTCGCGCGCGGCCTGCAGCTCGACCTCGCGCACCTCGCCCGGGAGGCTGCGCTGGTCGGCGACCGAGAACGCGCGGATCTGGTCCACCTCATCGCCGAAGAACTCCACCCGCGACGGGTGGTCGGCGGTCGGCGGGAAGATGTCGAGGATGCCGCCGCGCACCGCGAACTCGCCGCGCCGCGACACCATGTCGACCCGGTGGTAGGCGCGGGCGACCAGGTCTGCGATCACGGCGTCCAGGTCGTGGCCGCGCGCGCCGACGACGAGCCGGACCGGCGCCAGTGCCGTGAGACCGGCCGCGAGCGGCTGCAGCGCCCCGCGGACGGATGCCGTCACGACCAGGGGCACGGAGCCGTCCCACTCGTGCACGCGTCGCAGCACGTCGAGCCGGCGCCCGACGGTCTCGGGACTGGGGCTCAGCCGCTCGTGCGGCAGCGTCTCCCATGCCGGGAAGTGCACGACATCGGCACCCGGCATGAGCGCCTGCAGCGCCGCGCCGAGCGTTTCCGCGCGGCGGCCGGTGGGTGAGATGGCGAGCAGGATGCCGGGCCTGCCGGCGTCGCGCCGCTTCCCGACGAGCGTCGCCAGCAGCGGCGCATCGAGCCCGTCGACGAGCGAGACGTCGGCATCGATGGATGCGACGGCACCCGCCTCGCGGAACGTCGACGACGATGCGAGGGCGCGCGCGATCCCGGGAACTGTCACCGGACAATCCTACGTTCCGGCCCCGACACGCAGGCCGCGCGGGAGCCACGCGCTGCGCCGTCGTCCGCGCCGTAGGCTGGGCGCGTGACCGATGAGGGACCCGACGCACCGCCGCCCGCCCCGCAACCCGTTCCGATGCCGTATCCGAACACGCGACAGCCCGTCTACGGGCAACCGCCCGCGGACGCCTACGGGAGGCCGTTCGCCGCACCGTACACGGCACCGCCGGCGCCCGGTTACCGGCCCCGGCAGCCCCGGCCCGCAGGTTCGCGGACCCTGGGCGCCGTGGCGTTCATCCTGTCGCTTCTCGCCGCGGTCGTGGCACCGATCGTCGCGTCCTTCGCGGGGTGGGGCATCGGCGCCGGCGTCGGCGCGCAGCAGCTGAGCGCCCTCTCCGAGACGAACGCCTCGACGTCGGCGATGCTTGCGGCCCTCACCCCCGTCCGGGGCGAGGTGCTCGTCGCAGAGATCGCGTTCTGGGCGGGAATGATCCTCGGCATCTGGGCCATCGTCCAGGGCATCGTCGCGATCGCGACGCGGCGCGGCCGAGGGTTCGGCATCGCCGCGGTCATCGTCGCGGCCATCGGGCCTTTCGCCTACTTCGTCCTGCTGCTGATCTTCCTGGGCCTGGGTGCGGCGGGAGCGGTTCCCCCGAACGCCTGATCCGGGCGCCGGGCCATCAGGCGCGCGGGGCGTGGTGCTTCTGCTGGGCCGCGACGAGGCCGTCGCCGATCAGCAGCTCGACGGCATCCGCCGCATCAGAGAGCAGGAGCGGCAGCTGCTTGCGATCGGCCGCGCTGAACGGGTCCAGCACCCAGTCCGCCGGGTCCTGCCGGCCGGGAGGGCGCCCGATGCCGACGCGCACGCGCGGGAAATCGGCCGTGCCGAGAGCCTTCGCCACGTCGCGCACCCCGTTGTGGCCGCCGTGACCGCCGCCGACCTTGAGCTTGACGGTGTCGAACGGGATGTCGAGTTCGTCGTGCACCACCACGATGTGCTCGGCATCCACGCCGTAGTACTTCGCGAGCGCGGAGACCGGGCCGCCGGAGACGTTCATGTACGAGTTCGGCTTCGCGAGCACGATCTTCACCGCCCCCGGCCGCAGCCACGTCTCCGCGACACGCGCGTTCGCCTTGTGCGACGAGAACCGCTCGCGGCGGCGCTCAGCCAGTTCGTCGACGACCAGCTGGCCCACGTTGTGCCGGGTCAGCTCGTACTGCGGCCCGGGGTTGCCGAGCCCGACCACCAGCCAGGTCTGCACCATGGATCACATCCTTCTGCACTGAGAAGAGGGGGCGCATCCGCACCCCCTCTTCCGACGTTCTGCGAGGATCAGGCCTCGGTCGAGCCCTCGGCGGCCTCTTCCGACTGCTCCTCGGCGACCGCGGCATCGGCGGCGGCGATCTCCTCCTCCGCGGCGATGCCTGCCGCGGGGATGCTGACCGCGACGACGAGGGTCTCCGGGTCGGCCTGGAGCGACGCGCCCTTCGGGAGCTGCAGGTCGGCCGCGGTGATGTGCGTGCCGTCCTCGAGGCCCTCCACGGAGACCTCGATGTTCTCCGGGATGTGGGTCGCCTCGACCTCGAGCGTGATGGAGGTGGCGTCGAGGTTCACGATCGTGCCCGGGGCGGGCTCGCCGGTGACGACGATGGGCACCTGCACCTGGATCTTCTCGCCCTTCTTCACGACGAGGAGGTCGATGTGCTCGATGATCTGGTGCACCGGGTCCTTCTGCACGTCCTTGACGAGCGTGAGGAGGTGCTTGCCCTCGACGTCGAGCTCGAGCACCGCGTTCGCGTGACGCACGATGAGCGAGACCTGGTGGCCGGGCAGGGCGACGTGCACGGGGTCGGTGCCGTGACCGTAGATGACGGCGGGGATCTTGCCCGCGGCGCGCAGGCGACGGGCGAAGCCCTTGCCGAAGCTGTCGCGCAGCTCCGCGTGGACCTTGGTGTCTTCCGACATGGTGATTCTCCTAAAGCGGGCATGCAGCCCTGACGATGGTCTGTTCTCGACTCGAACGCGTGCGCGTGAGGAAAGCTGCTGCCTGCTCCACCGCGTCGATCACGGACGCCGCGCAGCGCGCAGCATCCCTCGCCGAAGTACGGGAATCGAGTCTACCAGTGCGACCGCTACGATGAAGACGCACCGATCCCGCACAGGAGGCATGATGACCATCGACAGCCAGACCCTCAGCGACGGCATCCTGGCCCTCATCGGCCTCATCGCCGCCATCGGGCTCGTCGGCACCGTCCTCGCGTTCTGGACGATGGGGCGCGCGGCCTACCGCAAGGACTGATCAGGCGACGCCGAGGTAGGCCTCCTTCACGGCCGGATCGGCGAGCAGCTCCCTGCCGGTGCCCGAGCGCGTGATCGAGCCCGTCTCGAGCACGAACGCGCGGTGGGCGCGTGCGAGCGCCTGATTCGCATTCTGCTCGACGAGCACCACGGTCGTGCCCTGCGCGTTGATCTCCGTGATGATCTTGAAGATCTGCCGGATGAACTGCGGCGCGAGGCCCATCGACGGCTCGTCCAGCAGCAGCACCCGCGGGCGGGACATCAGCGCGCGGCCGATGGCGAGCATCTGCTGCTCGCCGCCGGACATCGTGCCGCCGAGCTGCTTCTTGCGCTCATCGAGGCGCGGGAAGAGCGAGAACACGCGATCGTAGGACTCGGCGACGCCGGCGCGACTCTTGAGGCCGAACGTTCCCATGTCGAGGTTCTCGAGCACCGTCATGCCCGGGAAGATGCCGCGTCCCTCCGGCGCCTGAGAGATGCCGTTCAGCACCCGCAGGTGGGCCTTCATCTTCGTGATGTCCTGCCCCTCGAAGAAGATCGACCCCTCCGATGGATGCAGCAGCCCCGAAATGGTGCGCATCGTGGTCGTCTTGCCGGCGCCGTTGGCGCCGATCAGCGACACGATCTCGCCCTCGTCCACGGAGAACGAGATGTTCTGGATCGCCCGGATGCGTCCGTAGTGGACGGAGACGTCCCTCAGCTCAAGCAGCGTCATCTTCAGGCTCCCCGAGGTAGGCCGCGACCACGCGCGGGTCGTTGCGGATGGCGAGCGGGACGTCGTCGGCGAGCTTGCGCCCGAACTCCAGGACGACGATACGGTCCGTGACGCCCATGACGAGCCGCATGTCGTGCTCGATCAGCAGCACGGTGTAGCCCTCGTCGCGGATCGTGCGGATGAGCGCCATGAGGTCGTCCTTCTCCGCAGGGTTGAATCCGGCCGCCGGCTCGTCGAGGCAGAGCAGCTTCGGGTCGGTCGCGAGCGCGCGGGCGATCTCGAGGCGACGCTGAGAGCCGTACGAGAGCTCGCGTGCGCGCTTCTCGGCATGCTGGGCGATGCCCACGAACTCCAGCAGCGCCATGCCGCGATCGATCGACGTCCTCTCCTCGCGCGTGTGCCGCGGCAGGCGCAGCAGAGCGCCGGGGACAGACGTGCGGTGCCGCGCATCCAGGCCCACGACGACGTTCTCGAGGGCCGTCATCTCACCGAACAGCCGGATGTTCTGGAACGTGCGCGCCAGACCCATCCTCGTGATGTTGTGCTGCTTACGGCCCTTGAGCGAGACGCCCTCCAGCAGCACGTCGCCGCTGGTCGGCTTGTACACGCCCGTCATCGCGTTGAAGCAGGTGGTCTTGCCTGCGCCGTTCGGCCCGATGAGGCCCAGGATCTCGCCGCGCTTGATGTCGAACGACACATCGTCGAGCGCGGACAGGCCGCCGAACTTCATCGTCAGGTTGCGGACCTCGACGAGCCTCTCGCCCACCGCGACCGCGAGATCGCGCTCGGACTCGGCGCCCTCGACGAGAGCCGGCCCCTCAGCGTGGTCGGGGATGACCGGCGCGCCGATCGCGTCGTCCTCGACGGGCACGTGTGCCGCGCGGGCGATCTCCGCCTCTTCGCGGGCCCTCTCGTTCTCGTCGGTCACGACGATGCTCCTTCCACGGCCGGTGCCTCAGGCGGCGGGGGCGGGGCGGCCGTCCAGTGCATGGCCCGTCGGGCGAACGCCAGCAGCCGCATCTTCGCGGGGACCAGGCCCTGCGACCGGAACATCATCAGGAGAACGAGGACGATGCCGAAGATCAGGTACTTGTAGTCGGCGATCGCGGTGAATCGCAGGGGGATGTAGGCGACGATCGCACCACCCAGCAGGGCGCCGACCTTGTTGCCGGCGCCGCCGAGCACGACCGCGGCGACGAACAGGATCGAGGTCTGGACGTCGAACTTCTGGTTGTTCACGAAGCCGACCTGGCCCGCGAACAGCGCGCCCGACAGGCCGCCGACACCCGCTCCGAGCGCGAACGCCCACACCTTGTACTTGAACGTGGGGACGCCCATGATCTCGGCGGCATCCTCGTCCTCGCGGATCGCGACCCACGCCCGTCCCACGCGACTGCGCTCGAGGTTGCCCACCAGCAGCAGCACGATGATGATGATCGTGAGAGTCAGCCAGTACCACGGCGCACCGTTCGAATTCGCGAAGATCGGGACCCCGCTCGCGGACTCCCCCGGCGGGTGCCCGACGTTCTGGAACCCGACCTGGCCCTTCATGGCCGGGATGATCGTCGCCAGGATGCGCACGATCTCTCCGAAGCCGAGCGTGACGATGGCGAGGTAGTCGCCGCGCAGACGCAGCGTCGGCACGCCCAGCAGGACCCCGAAGAACATCGTGATCGCGATGGCGAGCGGCAGCGTCCACAGGTAGGGGATCTTCGCGAGCGGCGAGTCCGGACTCGTGAACATCGCGGCCGTGTAGGACCCGACCGCGAAGAACGCGACGTATCCCAGGTCGAGGAGACCGGCATAGCCGATCACGATGTTCAGGCCGACCGCCACGAGCGCGTACACCGCCATGGCGAAGCACGCGAGCTTCCAGTCGTTGCCGGGCTCTGTCGTCAGCGGGAAGAAGTTCAGATAGGGCAGCGCGTAGGCGATCGCCACGACGATCAGCAGCCACGCCCACTGGACGGGGCGCGCGAGCCCGTTCCACCTTTCGCGGAGGTTGAGGAACGGGCCACGCGGCGGAGACGCGATCGACTCCGTCTCGATGGTCTCCCGCGCCGATTCGGCGCCGGGCAGGACCTTGGGGCCTTCGGAAAAGCTCATGCGCGGCTCCTTCCGAGCGTCTGCCCGAGGATGCCCTCGGGCCGGATCAGCAGCACCAGGACCAGTACAACGAACGATACGACATCCGCCCACTGCGCGTCACCGAGGAGGATCTGCCCGTAGTTGGCGATGACGCCCAGCAGCAGACCGCCGAGGAGGGCGCCACGGACGTTTCCGATGCCGCCGAGCACGGCGGCGGCGAACGCCTTGACGCCGAGGATGAAGCCGCCGTTGTAGATGACGCCGGATGGCACCAGCATCACGTAGAACAGAGCGGCGGCACCGGCCAGGATGCCGCCGAGCACGAAGGTGATCATGATGATCCGCTCCTTGTTCACACCCATGAGCGTCGCGGTGTCGGGATCCTGCGCGACGGCGCGGATCCCGCGGCCCGTGCGTCCGCGCCGGATGAAGAGGTCGGTCGCGATCATCAGGATGACCGCGGCGGCGACGATGATCAGCTGCACGTCGTAGATGAGCGTGCCGAACACGTCGAACACGGGATGCTGCACGAACATGGTGATGCTCGGCATCGCGTTCGCACCCGACGGGCCGCCCAGGGGGCCCTGCAGAAGGAAGATCGTGTACTGGATCGCGAACGACATGCCGATCGCGGTGATGAGGAACGCCAGCCGCGGCGCGTTCCGCTTTCGCAGCGGGCGGTAGGCGACGCGTTCGATGAACAGCGCCGTCAGGGCGGACGCGATCATGCCGACCACCATCGCCAGCAGCAGATCTCCGATGATCGCCAGCGGGCCCAGGGTGGGGGCGCTCGGTCCGAAGCCGAGACTCGTGAGAGTGATGACGACGCCGTACGCGCCGACGATGAACACCTCGGAGTGGGCGAAGTTGATGAGGCTGAGGACGCCGTAGACGAGCGTGTAGCCGACGGCGATCAGACCGTAGACGGCGCCGAAGGTGAGGCCGTCGAATGTTGCGCTCCAGAAGTTCTGGACGAGCGCGTTGACGTCGAAGTTGATCCAGGAATTGTCGAGGAACGGTCCGCTGAGGACGAATTCGAGCATGCGGTCTCCGGAGGGGTGTCGGGGGCGGCGGAGCCGCACACGGGCGGCATCACGGGCAGGATGCCGCGGCGCCTGAGGCGCCGCGGCATCCTGATCTCATTGACCGATCGGGCCGATGTAGGCGATCTTGCCGTCCTGCACCTTGTAGCCGTAGACGGCAGGCGCCTGCAGCTCACCCGTGGAGTCCCACTTGTAGTGCTTGCTCAGGCCGTCCTTGTCGTAGGACTTGACCCAGCTCACCAGGTCGGCGCGGGTCTGCTTGCCCGCGTCGATGCCGCTCAGCAGGACCGTCGCGGCGTCGTACCCCTCGATGGAGTACGTGCCGGGCTCGGCGTTGTTGAGCGTCTTGTACTCAGACTCGAACTGCGTGAGGAGCTCACCGGGGATGCAGGGGCAGGTGAAGTAGGCGTTCTTCGACGCGTCGCCGGCCAGCTTGATGAACTGGTCGTCCTTCACGCCGTCGGGGCCGACGAAGACGCCGGTGTAGCCCTTGTTGACCAGCTGCTGGTCGAACGGTGCACCCTCTGCGTAGTAGCCGGAGTAGTACACGGCGTCGGGCTTCGCGTTCAGGATCTTGGAGATCGTGGCCGAGAAGTCCTTCTGGCCGGTCGTCACCTTGTCGGTGCCGACGAGGGCGCTGCCCAGGGCGGCCGACGTCGTGCCGGCGAGGCCGATGCCGTAGTCCGAGTCGTCCTGCACGAGGTAGACCTTCTTGGCCTTCAGCGTGTCGGTCAGGAACTTCGCGGCCGCCGGGCCCTGCTGCGCGTCGTTGCCGAGTCCGCGGTAGAACGTCGTCCAGCCGTTCTTCGTCAGGCCCGGGTTGGTCGCGGAGGGCGTGATGTGCACGAGGCCCTGCTGCTCGAAGATGTTGCCCGTGGCCTTCGACTCGCCCGAGAACGGCAGGCCGACGACGCCGATGATGTCGGCCTCGTTGACCGCCTGCGTGACGGGGCCGGTCGCCTTGTTCGGGTCGCCCTCGGTGTCGAACTTCTTGAACTGCACCTGGCAGTCGGGGTTCGCCTGGTTGTGCTGGTTCACCGCGAGCTGGATGCCGTTGAAGATGTTGATGCCGAGCTGGGCGTTGGGGCCGGTCTCGGCACCGATGTAGGCGATGGTCGTGGTCGACGGGCACTTGCCCTTGCCGTCGCCCTTCGGGAGAACGGCGTCCTTCGGCGTCTCGACGGACGTGACCGCGGGAATGTTGACTTTGCCGCCGCCGGTGGAGGTGCTGCCCCCCGTGGATCCCGACTGATTGGCGCAGCCGGCCAGCAGGACGAGAGCCGCCGCAGCGGTGGCCACCCCCGCAAGTGCCTTCTTACGAATCATGTGATTGCCTTCCGATTTCTTACCGCCGGCAAACGGGTTCACTCGCCGACGAGTTCAAGGTGCGCCGAGAGTATCGCGTCAGCGCCCGGTGCGCACGGTTTGAATCCGGATTGCGATCGATTCGATACTCGGTGTCACGTGCCTGAGAGCGCCCTCCGCGGCCTACTACGCTGAGAATGCACCCGACCCGAACTCGAGGAGAGCACTGTGTCTGAAGCCACCGCCAACATCGGGGTCGTCGGCCTCGCCGTGATGGGTTCGAATCTCGCCCGCAACCTCGCCAGCCGCGAGGGGAACACGGTGGCCGTGTTCAACCGCAGCCGTGCGAAGACCGACGACCTGGTCGCGGAGCACCCCGAGGCCGGCTTCGTCCCGAGCTTCTCGTACGAGGAGTTCGCGGCATCCCTGCAGAAGCCGCGCACGGCGATCATCATGGTCAAGGCGGGCGCGGGCACGGATGCCGTCATCGACGAGCTCGTACGCGTGTTCGAGCCGGGCGACATCATCGTCGACGGCGGGAACGCCCTGTTCACCGACACCATCCGCCGCGAGAAGGCGGTCCGCGAGACAGGCATCAACTTCGTCGGCATGGGCGTCTCCGGCGGCGAGGAGGGCGCGCTGCACGGCCCGTCGCTCATGCCCGGGGGCTCGGACGAGTCGTGGGTGACGCTCGGTCCGATCCTGCGCACGATCGCCGCGGTCGCCGAGGGCGAGCCCTGTGTCACGCACATCGGCCACGACGGCGCGGGGCACTTCGTCAAGATGGTGCACAACGGCATCGAGTACGCCGACATGCAGCTGATCGCCGAGGCCTACGACCTCATCCGGCGCGGCACCGGCAAGTCGCCCGCCGAGATCGCCGACGTCTTCGCCGAGTGGAACCACGGCGAGCTCGAGTCCTACCTCATCGAGATCACCGCCGAGGTGCTGCGCCAGGTCGACGCGGAGACCGGCAAGCCGCTCGTCGACGTCATCGTGGACCAGGCCGGCGCCAAGGGCACCGGCGCGTGGACCGTGCAGACGGCGCTCGATCTCGGCGTGCCCGTGTCGGGCATCGCGGAGGCCACCTTCGCGCGATCCCTGTCGTCGCACCCCGAGCAGCGCGAGGTCTCCGGGTCGCTTCCCGGACCGCTCGAGTCGCTCACCGTCGACGACGCGGATGCGTTCATCGAGGACGTGCGCCTGGCCCTGTTCGCCTCCAAGATCGTCGCGTACTCGCAGGGCTTCGACGAGATCCGCGCCGGTGCGGCGCAGTACGGCTGGGACATCGACCTCGGTGCGGTGTCGAAGATCTGGCGGGCGGGATGCATCATCCGCGCGCAGTTCCTCAACCGGATCGCCGACGCGTACGCGCAGACGCCCGACCTCGCCGTGCTCCTCACCGCGCCGTACTTCGTCGAGGCGCTCGAGCGCGCCCAGGGATCGTGGCGTCGCATCGTCGCCACGGCGGCCACGGGCGGCATCCCCTCCCCCGCGTTCTCGTCGTCCCTCGCGTACTACGACGGCCTGCGCGCCGAGCGGCTGCCCGCCGCGCTGATCCAGGGGCAGCGCGACTTCTTCGGTGCGCACACCTACAAGCGCATCGACCGTCCCGGCACGTTCCACACCCTGTGGTCCGCCGACCGCACCGAGGTCGAGGCCGAAGACACGCACTGAGCCCCGCCGCCGCCCTCGGCGCGGCGCCGATCACAGCGGGACGACGTTGTGATTGCGGGCGAACAGGTTGCGCGGATCCCAATGCGACTTCACCTGGGCGAGCCTCGCCATGGTCTGCGGGGGGTACATCCTGCTCGGAAGCGACGGATCGACCGAGGTCGTGAAGTTGCCGTAGACGGCGACGCCGTGCGCCTCGAGCTCGCGCCACGCGCTGTCCAGTCTCGCGCGCTCGGCGTCGTCGACCAGTCCGGGGATGTCGAACCCGCCCGCCATCGCGAACCACGTCGCGTCGCGCGCGGCGAAGGCCGTGGCATCCGCGCCGACGTCGCCGTACGCTCCGCCCAGCGATCGCAGGAACACGACGGACGCCTCCGTGGACTCGCGGAAATCGACGAGCCCGTCGATGAACGCATCGTCGAGCACGCGGACGAGCGTGTTTCCGCCGAGGAAGCCGGGAAGCTGCTGTCCTGGCTCGGGCTGGGGGTGCTCGAGGAGGATGCCGGCGTAGTCGCGAGGGGCAATGTCCTTCTCGGTCACGCCGTCGAGCGCGAGAAGCGGCGCGAGCGCCGAACGCAGGGCGTCGACGTCGCGCCCGATCCAGCACGCGGCGATGGATCTGCCGCCGGGGGCGCTCGGGTCCATGGCGGGTACGTCCATGTAGGTCACCGTCAGCTCACGGGGGGCCGTGGCGAGGACGTCCCGAAGCGTCCTCAGCACCGGGCGCGGGTCACCCGCCACCCCGAGCTCGGCGAACACGACGCCGTCGAGGTCATGCGCACGGAAGTCGAACCGAGTGACGACGCCGAAGTTGCCGCCGCCGCCGCGCAGTGCCCACAGGAGGTCCGGGTGCGACGCCTCCGTCACCTCGACCACGCGCCCCTCCGCCGTGACGATCTGGGCGCCCACGAGCTGGTCGGCCGCAAGGCCCCAGGCCCGCACCATCCATCCGATCCCGCCGCCGAGCGTGAGACCGCCGACGCCGACGGACGCGGTGTCTCCGGAGCTGATGCCGAGCCCCTGGGCGCCGAGTGCACGCGCGACGTCGCCCCATCGGGCGCCTCCCCCGACACGCACGAGCGCGCCGCCCTCAGGGTCGGCGACCACATCGATGGAGTCGAGGCCGGAGAGGTCGATCAGCACTCCGTCATCGAGCGTGCACCACACGCTGTGGCCGCCTCCGCGCACGACCGCGGGGCGGCGCGAGGCCGCGGCGAAGCGCACGGCCTCGCACACGTCGTCCACGCTCGCGGCGCGGATGATGACCTCGGGGCTGCCGGTGCCCGCAGGGGAGACGCGCGCGGCATCCCATCCCTGATCCGCCGCGGTGAGTACGGTGCCGGCGATGCTCGTCTGAAGGGGTGCGATATCCATGCGGGGCACAGTAGCGCGAGCCATCGACATCGGTGGTGGCAGGGCGTCAAGCCCATCGCGCAGGGCCCTCCGCGGCGCCTACCCTTCAGCTCATGAGGATCGCAATGCTCGGCCCGATCGCCTGGCGCACACCCCCGACGCACTACGGCCCGTGGGAGCGTGTCACCAGTCTCCTGACGGAGGGTCTCGTGCGGCGGGGAGTCGACGTCACCCTCTTCGCCACGGCGGACTCGGTCACCGCGGCACGGCTCGACGCGGTGTCGCCGCACGGCTACGCGGAGGACGCCGCCATGGACGGACGTGTCTGGGAGGCGCTGCACGTGGCGCACGCCCTGGAATCGTCGGGCTCGTTCGACCTCGTGCACAACAACCTCGACTGGCTTCCGCTGGCCTTCGACGCCTTCTGGCGGGCGCCCGTCGTCACGACGATCCACGGGTTCTCAGGCGCCGGCATCCTTCCCGCCTACGCCCGCTCGCGATCGGCCTATGTCTCGATCTCGGACGCCGACCGCTCTCCGGATCTGGACTATGTCGCGACGGTGCATCACGGCATCGACATGTCCGAGTTCCGCGACCTGCCGGCGCGCGGCGACGATCTCGTCGCGTTCGGGCGGATCCATCCCGACAAGGGGACGGCCGAGGCGATCGAGATCGCCGCGCGCGCAGGCCGGCGGCTCGTCCTGTGCGGGATCATCCAGGATCCGGCGTATTTCGCGGAACGCGTCGAGCCGCACATCGACGGGGATCATGTGGTCTACCGCGGCTCGGTGGGTCCGGCGGAGCGCACCGAGGTGCTCGGGAGTGCCGCGGCCCTCCTGCATCCGATCGGCTTCGATGAGCCGTTCGGCCTGTCGGTCGTCGAGGCGATGGCCTGCGGAACGCCCGTCATCGCCTACCGGCGGGGCTCGATGCCCGAGGTCATCGACGACGGCGTCACGGGCTTCGTCGTCAGCGGCATCGAGGAGGCCGTCGCATCCGTTCCGCTCGCCGTGCGACTGGACCCCGAGGCCATCCGGGCCCGCGCCCGCGAGCGGTTCGACGCGGAGCGGATGGTCGACGACTACCTCCGCGTGTACCGGTCGTTGCTCGAAGACCCGAGGTTTGTCAAGTCCCCGGGGATCTGAAGCAGACGGTGCTCTAATACCGGACACGTGCAGGGCGACAGCAGGAGGAAGGCTCACGTCATGCGGTTCGGGATCCTCTCCACCTATCCCCCCACGAGATGCGGTCTCGCGACCTTCACGGCTGCGCTCGAGACGGCGCTCGCCGAGACGGGTCGCGATGAGGTGTTCGTCGTCCGATCGCTCGATGGACCCGGCGGATGCAGCGCGCCGGCCTCTCCCGGGGGGCGGAACCCGCGCGCCGAGCTGGTCGCGGGCGACGGCGCCAGCATGCGACGCGCCGTCGCCGCACTCGACGCGTGCGACGTCGCGATCGTGCAGCACGAGTACGGGATCTACGGCGGCCCGGACGGTGAGGATGTCCTCCAGCTTCTCGCGGAGCTCGAGACCCCGGTCATCGCGGTGCTGCACACGGTGCTGCCATCGCCGTCGGAGCACCAGCGCGCCGTGCTGGAGAGCGTGTGCGCGCACGCCGCTTCCGTGGTCGTGATGACCCGGCTCGCGCGCGAAGTCCTCACCTCCCGCTATCGGGTCGCACCCGACAAGGTCGTCGTCATCCCGCACGGCGTCGCCGCTCACCACCACCCCGCCGTCCCTGCTCTCCGGTCGGAGAGGAGACGCATCCTCACCTGGGGCCTGATCTCCCCCGGCAAGGGGATCGAGTGGGGAATCCGCGCGATCGGGCGATTGCGAGACCTCGACGTCGAGTACGTCGTCGCCGGCCAGACCCACCCCAAGGTGCGCGCGGTGCAGGGCGAGGCGTACCGGGAGCACCTGCGCCAGGTCATCCGGGAGCTCGGTCTCGAATCCTCGGTCACCCTCGACGACCACTACCTGGACGACCGCGAGCTCGACGAGCTCCTCGCCTCGGCCGACGCTGTGCTGCTGCCCTACGAGTCGAGCGAGCAAGCCACCTCCGGTGTCCTCGCCGAGGCCGTCGCGGCCGGAGTCCCGGTCGTGTCCACCGGATTCCCGCACGCAGTCGAGCTGCTCGGCGGCGGTGCCGGCATCATTGCGGCCCACGCCGATCCCGCATCGATGGCGCGAGCCCTGCGCACCCTCCTCGACGCCGATGACGATGCGAGACGCGACAGGCAGGCGGCCGCGGCCCAGACCGCACCCGTCACGTGGACGGCCGCAGCGGAGGACTTCCGGCTGCTCGCGCGATCGGTGCGAGCCGAGCGGGCCGCATGACACCGTGGCGCGACGACGCGGTCTTCGCGCACCTGATCGCGATGAGCGATGACGGCGGCGTCTTCGAGCACGCGCTCCTGGACCGGCCTCGCCGGGACGGGGGGTATTGTGTCGACGATGTCGCCCGCGCGCTCGTCGTCCTCGCACGCGAGCCGCGCCTCGGTCGGGACGAGGCACGGCTCGCCTCGACGTGCCTCGCGTTCGTCGACGCCGCCGTCGGACCGGACGGGCGAGTACGCAACCGCCGGTCGCCTGATGGCGGGTTCACCAGCCCGCCGGCCCTCGGGGACTGGTGGGGCAGGGCCGTCTGGTCGCTCGGCGTCACCGCGGCCCGGTGGCCGGGGCAGGGCTCGGGCGACAGAGCCTTGGCGGGATTCCGGCGTGCCGCATCCCGGCGGTCACCGCATCCGCACGCCATGGCGTTCGCGGCGCTCGGCGCCTGCGAAGTGCTGCGCATCCACCCCGGGGAGTCGGACGCGCGCCGACTGCTTCGGGGTGCGATCGACATGATCCCGACGAAAGGGGACGCCATGTGGCCATGGCCGGAGGAGCGACTGCGCTACGCCAACGCGGTCCTGCCGGAGGCGCTCCTCGCCGCGGGGGACGGACTCGACGACGCGGTCGCGGTCAGCCGAGGCATCGATCTGCTGCGCTTCCTGCTCTCGGTCGAGACGATCGACCGACACCTGTCCGTCACAGGTGTCGGAGGGCGAGGCCCGGGCGAGGGCGGGCCCCTGTTCGACCAGCAGCCCATCGAGGTCGCCACGATCGCCGACGCGTGCGCGAGGGCGTACGAGCTCACCGGAGACAGCGAGTGGCGCGACGCCGTCGGTATGGCCTGGGATTGGTTCCTCGGCGACAACGACACGGGCATCCCCATGCTCGACCCGCAGACCGGAGCCGGCTACGACGGTCTGACCCGCGAGGGCCGGAACGAGAACCGTGGCGCCGAATCCACGCTCGCGATGCTGAGCACGTATCAGCAGGCCCGGCGAGTGGGAGCGATGCGCGAGGTCGCCGCATGAGCCTCACCGCGCACGACGCCCTCATCGACCACGACCCCGGTCGTGTCGTCACGCGTCTGTTCCTCCCCGGAGAGAGCCCGGCCTCGTCCGATGCCCGGGTGGATGCCGTCGTCGCGCGCGTGCTCGCCCTGCCGGCCGATACGCTGCGCGCCGCCGCGGAGCGGGCCGTCGCCGAGTTCGCGGCCCAGCACCGCGATCCTGAGGAGATCCTCGTCTCCCACGCCGAGGCGGTCCTGGATGGAGACGCCCTCACCGGGCGGCTCTCACGCGCGCAGGAGATCGTGATCGGCTCCGTCTTCACCGCCGACTACGCGGTCGAGGGCGCGGCCCTGTGCAACCCGAGCGCCGTGGTCCACCCGTCTCAGGCGGGACTCGGCCCGGATGATCTGCGTCTCGCCGTCTCGGTTCGCTGCATCGGCGAGGGGCACGTCTCGTCGGTCGGCTTCGCCGAAGCCGTCGTCACGGCCGACGGGTCCTGGACCTTCGCGGAACGCGCGCACCCCCTCACACGACCCGCGATCGAGACCGGAGAGTGGTCGCGGGCGCACTTCGCGCACACCCTGGCGGATGACGGCGGACTCAGCGACCTCGCCAGCACCGTCGTCTCGACGCTGCCGGAGCGTTTCCGGCCGGCCGATCTCGAGGCCGCGATCGACCGCCTGCCGTACACCGTGTCGATGCGCCCGAGCAGCATGCCCGTCCTCCACCTCCTGCGCGACATGTGCCGGTCAGCCTACGAAGCGGCCTTCCCCCCGGAGTCCGCGCTGTCCGCCCGCACCCTCCTGCCGGTGACTCCGGAAGAGCACAACGGCGTCGAGGATGCCCGGTTCGTCCGATTCGCCGACGAGGACGGCACGTTCTCGTATCGCGCCACCTACACGGCCTACGACGGCAGCACGATCGCGCCTCGGCTCATGACCTCGCCGGATCTGGTCCGGTTCGCGTTCCACCGGCTCACCGGTTCGGGGGCTCACAACAAGGGGATGGCTCTGTTTCCGCGCCTCGTGCGCGGTCAGCACCTCGCTCTCACGCGCGTCGGCGGCGAGAACATCTCCCTCGCCTCCTCGTCCGACGGCCTGGTGTGGAACGATCAGGGGCCCATCTGCCACCCGCGCGAGCCGTGGGAGCTCATCCAGCTGGGCAACTGCGGGTCGCCGATCGAGACCGAAGAAGGATGGCTCGTGCTGACGCACGGAGTCGGGCCGCTGCGAACCTACTCGCTCGGCGCGGTGCTGCTCGACCTCGACGACCCGTCGCGGGTGCTCCGCCGCACGCGGACTCCCCTTCTGCGGCCCGAGGGCGACCTGGTGCCCGGCTATGTGCCCCGCGTCGTGTACTCGTGCGGCGCCGTCATCCATCGCGGAACGCTGTGGATCCCGGTCGGGGTCGGCGACTCGCGCATCCGCGTGTACTCGATCGGCCTCGACGACCTCTGGCCGATGCTGGAGCCGGTCGAAGACGGTGGTCAGCCGGTACCCGTGGACCTATGACGCGGGCATGAGCTTCCCTTTCACAGCAACGCCATAGCATCCACCATGGATTGTCCCCTTCGACAGGAGCACAATCAGTGCCATGACGTCCCCTGCCGGCTCCACCACCCTGCGTCGCGCGGACGGCAGTGCGCCGCGCATCCTCGTCGTCGACGACGAGCAGATGCTCACCGATCTGCTGTCCATGGCGCTGCGCATGGAGGGCTGGGACGTCAAGTCGGCCGGGTCGGGATTCCAGGCCCTGCAGGTCGCACGCGACTTCGAGCCGGACGCCATGGTGCTCGACATCATGATGCCCGACCTCGACGGCATGTCGGTGCTGCAGCGACTGCGTCATTCCGGCAACGACGTGCCCGTCCTGTTCCTCACCGCGAAGGATGCCGTGGGCGACCGCGTGGCGGGGCTGACCGCCGGCGGTGACGACTATGTGACGAAGCCGTTCTCGCTCGAAGAGGTCGTCGCGCGTCTGCGCGCTCTGATGCGCCGCGCCGGCACCGCCCGCGCGAGCGAGGCCGAGCCGATCCTGCGCGTGGGCGACCTGTCGCTCAACGAGGACAGCCACGAGGTCATCCGCGGCGACGACGAGGTGGAGCTGACGGCGACGGAGTTCGAGCTGCTGCGCTTCCTCATGCGCAACCAGCGCCGTGTGGTCTCCAAGGCGCAGATCCTCGACCGCGTGTGGAACTACGACTTCGGCGGCCGTTCGAGCGTCGTCGAGCTGTACATCTCGTACCTGCGGAAGAAGATCGACCAGGGCCACGAGCCGCTCATCCACACGGTGCGCGGCGTGGGCTACATGATCAAAGCGCCGCAGTGACAGCCCTCGACATCCGAGAGACCACCACGACGACCGAAGAGCCGACCGAGACCGAGGCCGAGACGCGGCCGTCCCGGTGGCGTGGCCTGCGCGGTCCGTGGACACTGCAGACGCGGCTCATGGTCACGATCACGAGCTTCGTCGCGCTCATCCTCGTCGTCGTCGCGGTCGCCACGAGCACGATCCTCGGCGGTGTGCTGCAGCAGAACCTCGACAACAAGGTCGGCGACACGACGAACCTCGCCGCGCAGCAGCTCGTCGGCCTCCTGCGGTCGACCGGCCCCTTCCACGCGGTCACAGCCAACGACGTGCTCAGCCAGGGTTCCTACCCTCCGGGCTTCCTCCTGCTCGTGCGCTCCGGTGCGGGCACAGAGGATGCCGCGTACGTCGACGGCGACCACCTCGTCCCGCTGACGCTCGCGCAGCGGCACGCGCTGACCGATTCGCTCGAGCATCCGGGGATCACGACCGTCTCCATCCCCGGTCTCGGGGCCTACCGCGTCGACCCCGAGATCGTCGCAGGTCAGTACATCATCGTGGGCGGGCTGCCCATGTCGGAGCTCAACGAGACGATCACCCAGATCCTGGTGACGGTCGCCCTCGTGACGGCCGGCGGCCTCCTGCTGCTCGGGTCGGCGATCGCACTCGTCATCCGCGTCGGCCTGCGACCGCTGCGCGCCGTCGCCGACACCGCGACGCGCGTCGCGGCCCTGCCGATGGCGCAGGGCGCGGTCTCGATCGCCGAGCGGGTGCCGCCCGGGGAGTCCGACGATCGCACCGAGATCGGGCGGGTGGGGGCGGCGCTGAACACGCTGCTCGATCACGTCGACTCCTCGCTCGCGGCTCGCCAGCGCAACGAGGAGCGGATGCGGCGGTTCGTCGCCGACGCCAGCCACGAGCTGCGCACTCCCCTGGCCTCCATCCGCGGGTACTCGGAGCTGTCGCTGCGCGCCCTCCAGCACTCCCCCGCACCGGCGGCGGCCGAGACGACCGAGGCGTCGCTGGAGCGCATCCAGGCGCAGTCGCTGCGCATGACGACGCTCGTCGAGGACCTGCTCCTGCTCGCCCGCCTCGACGAGGGTCAGGAGCTCGTCTACGGCCAGGTCGACCTCACCCACCTCGTCATCGAGGCCGTGGGCGACGCCGGCCCCGCGGGACCGGATCACGAGTGGACGCTCGACCTCGACGACACCCCGATCTCCGTCGCGGGAGACGCCGGCCGACTGCAGCAGGTCATCGTCAACCTGCTCGGCAATGCCCGGACGCACACGCCGGAGGGCACCCGCGTCGTGGTCGGCCTTCACCGGGACGGCGACGAGGCGGTGCTCACGGTGCACGACGACGGCCCGGGAATCGACCCGGCGATCGCCGACGAGCTGTTCGAGCGCTTCTCGCGGGCCGACCGCTCGCGCGCACGCAAGACCGGGGGCACGGGCCTCGGCCTCTCGATCGCCCGCGCGATCGTCGAGGCCCACCACGGGTCGATCACGGCAGAGAGCGTGCCGGGCGACACGACGTTCACGGTGCGGCTGCCCGTCCGCCAGCCCTGAGCCGGGGCTCAGTAGCCGCTGAAGGCGTCGGTCGTCAGCGACTTCGCGTGGTCGATCGCCGGCGCGAGATCGGCGATGAGGGCTGCAGGCCCCGAGACGAGCACATGCCGCTCACGCAGATCGGGCACATGCTCGTGCAGGGCGGTGGCGTCGATGCGTGCACCGCCCGCCCACACCCAGTTCGCCGGCAGGTCGGCGGGCTCGTCGCGGGTGAAGACGACGACGGGGATGCCGGCATCCTCGATCTCGCTCCGATACGCGAGCTCCGACGCCTGCGACGCGACGTAGACGAGGACGATGTCGCGGCGTGCGCCGATGCTCCGCAGGTGGCGCAGGTGCGAGACGAACGGCGTCACCCCGATGCCCGCGGCGACGAGCAGGATACGGCTGTCGGGGTTCCGCGGCAGGAGGAAATCGCCCCAGACGCCGGTGACGGCAAGGGTGTCGCCGACCGACCGCGCGGCGAGCGCGCGCTTGTAGCTCGACTGGGGGCCCGTACCCTCGCGGAAGGCGATGCGGACGGACGGCAGGTCCTCCGGAGCGGAGACGATCGAGAACTCGCGCCGAGTGCCGCGTGCATCCGCCTTGCGATGCGGGACCTCGAGCTCGAGATACTGGCCGGGCAGGAACGAGAGCCTGCGCTTGGTGCGGAATGTGAGTTCCTGCGTCGTCGGCGTCGGGGAGGAGCGGCCCTCGAGGACCAGGCGCACGGCCGACCGCACGGAGAACGCGAAGGCCACCGCGTTCCCGATGAGAAGGGCCCACTCCTGGTCGAGTGTGAGCGCGCCGAGGGAGATCGCGCCGAGGTCGATCGGCCAGCCGGCCAGGACGCCGACGATCGCAGCCACGGTCAGCGCCTGCCAGCGTCGCGGCGGCTGCGTCAGGGGCTCGGACACCATGAACGCGCCGAGGAAGAGGAACGGCGACGCCCACAGCTGCTGGGCGATGACGTCGCCGATCGAGAGCGCGAACCCGCCCTGCTGCGTCTGCACGATCGTCCGGACGACGGCCACGACCACCGCGATCACCCAGAACACCGCGGCGACACGCAGCTTCTCGGCGCGGACGAGCACGACGAGGCCGAGCAGCAGCACGACGGGACCGAGGGCCGGCGTGCCGACCCACCAGGACGGTCCACCCAGCGCGTAGGCGCCGCTGATGCCGACGATGAGGGCGACGACGGCCGCGCCGACGGCCGCGGGGTTGAAGATGTGCCGCCCGCGATACGCGAGGAGGTACTTCGATCCGGATGCCGCGACCCCGGCGATCACGAGACCCACGATGCCGAGCGGGTCGGCTGCGGGACGCAGGACGAACAGCAGGATCCCGGTCGTGATCAGCGAGGACTCGAGCCGCCACGGCAGCCGCAGGAGCGCCTGGGCGCCCGCATCCACCGCCGCGCACACGACGGCGAGGACGGCGGCCGTCACGAGCAGCTCGACGGGACTCGGCGCCACGAGACCGGCGAACGAGAGCCCGAAGGCGACCACGGCGAGCAGGGCCAGCGCCAGGAAGGCCGTGCGGTACATCGACACGCGGCCCAGCAGCGCGAACAGGCGACTCCAGGCGGACGTGAGAGCAGAGATCACATGAACAACTCTGCCCTAAGGGCGCGCGACCGCTCGACGCGGCCGACCGTGGTCATGCGCACACGCTTCACGCCCCAGCGCGCGGTGCGACTCAGGCCGCGCCGTCGAACATGCTGGTGACCGAGCCGTCCTCGAAGACCTCGTGGATGGCGCGGGCCAGCAACGGCGCGATGGGCAGCACGGTCAGCCCCGGGAAGCGCTTGGCCGGCGGCAGCGGGATCGTGTCGGTGACGACCACCTCGTCGATCGCGGAATCCTGCAGCCGCTCCGGAGCGGGGTCGCTGAAGACGGCATGCGTGGCCGCGACGATGACGCGCTCGGCTCCGTTCGCCTTCAGGGCCTGCGCCGCCTTCACGATCGTGCCGCCGGTGTCGATCATGTCGTCGACCAGCAGACAGACGCGTCCGTCCACGGCACCGACGATCTCATTGACCGTGACCTGATTGGCCACCTTCGGATCGCGCCGCTTGTGGATGATGGCGAGCGGGGCGCCCAGGCTGTCCGACCACTGGTCGGCCACCCGGACCCGGCCCGTGTCGGGCGAGACGACCGTGAGCTTTGCGCGGTCCTCGGGCGTGAGGGTGCGCTCGAAGTACTCGAGCAGCACGGGCTTGGCGAACAGATGGTCGACCGGGCCGTCGAAGAATCCCTGGATCTGGGCCGCGTGCAGGTCGACGCTCATGACGCGGTCGGCGCCGGCGGTCTTGAACAGGTCCGCGACGAGCCGCGCGCTGATCGGCTCGCGCCCGCGACCCTTCTTGTCCTGGCGCGAGTACGGGAAGTACGGCGCGACGACCGTGATGCGCTTGGCCGACGCGCGCTTGGCCGCGTCGAGCATGATGAGCGTCTCCATCATCCACTCGTTGACCGGGGGCCCGAAGGTCTGGATGAGGAACAGGTCGCAGCCGCGGATCGAGACCTCGAACCGCGTCAGGATCTCGCCCGACGCGAACGTCCGGTACTCGGTCGGCACGAGCTCCGTCTTCAGGTGCTCGGCGACCTGGGCCGCAAGCTCCGGGTGGGAGCTGCCCCGTGCGACGACGAGACGCTTCTTCGTCTTGGCGACGAGGCCGGGGGCGATGTCGTTCGCCCGATCGAGTTCAACGGTCTTCGTCTTGCGCGCCATCGTCCGCCTTCTGTGCGCCGCGGGCTCGGGCGGCGACGTCCGCCGCCCCGGTTCCCGCTCGGTTCTTCTCGACCCAACCCTCGATGTTGCGCTGAGGGGCGACGCTCACGGCGAGGGCACCGGCCGGGACGTCCTTGCGGATGACAGCGCCGGCCCCCGTCTTCGCGCCGTCTCCGATCCTAACGGGCGCGACGAAGACCGTGTGAGACCCCGAGTGCACCTCGTCGCCGATCTGCGTGCGGTGCTTGTTCACGTCGTCGTAGTTCGCGGTGATCGCACCGGCGCCGAGGTTCACGTGGCGCCCGATCGTCGCGTCCCCCACGTAGGAGAGGTGCGGCACCTTGCTGCCTTCTCCGATCACCGCGTTCTTGGTCTCGACGAAAGTGCCGATCTTGCCGTTCTCGCCCAGCACGGTGCCCGGCCGCAGGTAGGACCACGGCCCGACCGTCGCTCCCGCACCGATCACCGCGAGCGTGGCATCCGACCGGCGCACCGTGGCGTTCTCGCCGACCTCGCAGTCGACGAGGCTCGTGTCCGGCCCGATGACCGCACCGGTCGCGACGGTCGTCGCACGGAGGATCTGGGTGTTGGGCAGGAGCGTGACATCCGGGGCCAGCGTCGCCGTGACGTCGATCCACGTCGTCGCGGGGTCGAGCACGGACACTCCGGCGAGCTGCCACGAGCGGACGGTGCGGGCGTTGAGCGTGCGGGCCGCCTCGGACAGCTGCACGCGGTCGTTGACGCCGAGCGCCGTCGCCGCGTCGTCGGCGACGCTCGCCGCGACGGGCAGGGATGCCGACCGGAACAGGCTGACGACGTCGGTGAGGTACTTCTCCCCCTGCGCGTTCGCGGTCCCGACCGAGCCGAGGTGGGTGCGCAGGTGCTCGGCGCGGAAGACGTAGACGCCGGCGTTGATCTCGCAGACGGCGGCCTCGTCGGCCGACGCATCCTTCTGCTCGACGATGCGCGAGACCGAGCCGTCGGACCCGCGGATGACGCGGCCGTACCCGGTGGGATCGTCGACGACCGCGCTCAGGAGCGTGACGGCGGCGCCGCTGGCGCGATGGGTGCGCACGAGCTCGGCGAGTGTCTCCGCCTCGAGGAGCGGCACGTCGCCGCTCAGCACGAGGACGTCGCCGCCGAATCCGGCTCCGCTGATTCCGTCCAGGCGCGCCAGCGCCACCTCGACCGCGCGGCCCGTGCCGGGGACCTCGTCCTGGTCGACGATCACGGCGGCGGGCTCCGCATCCCGCACCGCCGCCGCCACCAGGTCGCGCTCGTGGCGGACCACCACCGCGATCGACTCGGGATCGAGCCGCCGTGCCGTCGTCAGGACGTGCCCGACGAGCGTGCGTCCGCCGATCGAGTGCACGACCTTGGGAGTGGCGGATTTCATGCGCGTGCCCTGGCCTGCGGCGAGGACGACGACCGCCAGTTGTGTGCTGCTCATGCTCCGCCGCCAGGATTCGAACCTGGGCCTCACAGCTCCAAAGGCTGTCGTGCTGCCGTTACACCACGGCGGACCGGTCCCGTCGGACCGCACTCAAGTCTGCCAGGCCTCGACGCCGATGCTGTCCAGGGCTGCGACTGCGCCCGCGATAATGGGACGCGTGGCGCAAGAATCCGACGAGGTCGATCGCATCGTCGGCGCGTGGCTGCGCCAGCGGCCCGATCTCGACTTCTCGCCGCTCGAAGTGCTCTCCCGCGTCGACCGGCTGTCTCGGCACCTCGACCGCGCCCGACGCGAGGCCTTCCGCCGCAGCGACCTCGAGCCGTGGGAGTGGGACGTGCTGTCCGCTCTGCGCCGTGCGGGCGAGCCGTACCAGCTCAGTCCCAAGCAGCTGCTGCAGCAGACGCTCGTCTCGAGCGGCACGATGACGAACCGCATCGACCGGCTGGTCGGCCGCAGGCTCGTGCGCCGGGAGGCCGACCCGGACGACGGGCGCAGCATCCTGGTCACTCTCACCGCGGACGGGCGCACGCGCGTGGATGCCGCCATCACGCGGCTCGTGGATGCCGAGGCCGTGCTGCTCGACAGCCTCTCGCGCGCCGATCGCGAGCGCCTCGCGGGCCTGCTGCGCAAGCTCAGCCTCGGCTTCGACGCCTGACCTGTTCGGAGCCGCTCCCGTGCGGCAGAGTGATGTCACACGGCGAAGTGGACGTCGCATCCGAATGAAGGAGGCCGCCATGGGGGCGCACCCGCTGGATTCTCTGACCGGTGAGGAGTTCTCGCGGACCGCCGCGATCCTCACCCGGGAGCACGGCATCGATGCCGGGTGGCGCTACGCCTCGATCATGCTGCAGGAGCCGCCCAAGGCCGTCGTCAAGGCGTGGCGCGAGGGCGACCCCATCGTCCGCCGCGCGTTCGCGGTGCTGTGGAACAAGCAGTCGAACGAGGTCTACGAGGCGGTCGTGGACCTCACGGGGGACGTCGTGGAGTCCTGGACGCACGTCCCCGGGGTGACGCCGAACTTCACCCTCGACGAGTACCACGACGTCGACCACGCGATGAAGGTGCACGACGACGTGGCGGCGGCCCTCGCGCGCCGCGGCATCCACGACATGGATGCCGTCCTCTTCGACGTGTGGACATACGGGGGCGCCGTCCTGCCCGCCCAGTGGCGCGACCGGCGCCTGGGCTGGGTGGACATCTGGATGCGGGCCATGCCGGGCGGAAACCCGTACGCGCACCCCGTCAGCGGCCTGAAGATCATCGTCGACATGAACACGCTCGAGGTGCTCGAGATCGAGGACGACCATGACGACGGGTTCCCGGAGGTCGACGGGGAATACGTCCCCGAGCTGCGCGGCACCGAGCCGCGCACGGATCTCCGGCCGCTCGAGGTGGTCCAGCCCGAAGGTGTCTCGTTCGAGATCGACGGGAGTCGCATCCGCTGGCAGAACTGGGAGTTCCGGGTCGGCTTCAACTACCGCGAAGGCCCCGTGATCTACCAGGTGTCGTTCGACGACGCGGGGTCGCGGCGCGATGTCGCGTACCGCCTGTCGTTCGCCGAGATGATCGTGCCCTACCGCGACTCGAGCTTCGACCACTATCGCCGCACGGCGTACGACATCGGCGAGTGGGGGCTCGGCTACATGTGCACGTCGCTGGAACTCTGCTGCGACTGCCTCGGCGAGATCCGGTACCTCGACGCCGTGCTGCCCGATACCGCCGGCCGGCCGTGGACCATCGCGAACGCCGTCTGCCTGCACGAGGAGGACAACGCCGTTCTCTGGAAGCACGTCGACCCCGACACCGGCGCCGAGGTGCGACGGCAGCGGCGCTTCGTCCTGTCCGCGCACGCCACGGTCGCGAACTACGAGTACCTCGTCTACTGGCGCTTCTATCAGGACGGGAACATCGAGTGCGAGGTGCGGGCCACCGGCATCATGGTGTCCACCCCGATGGCGCAGGACGACGACAGCAGCCTGACCGGCACGACGATCGACCGCCGGACGTACGCGCCGTTCCACCAGCACTTCCTCATCGCCCGTCTCGACCTCGACATCGACGGGGAGCGCAACACCCTCGTCGAGTCGGACTCCGTGCCCGCACCTGTCAGCTCGTCGAACCCGCTCGGGCTGGACCTGCACACGGCGGGCACCATCGTGGAGTCCGAGGCCGAGTCCGGCCGCACGTACTCGTGGGAGCGGCAGCGCACGTGGAAGATGACCAACCCGGGCAAGCTCAACGCGTGGGGCTCCCCCGTCGCGTACAAGCTCGTGCCCTCGGCATCCATCCCCGCCATGTTCGACGAGTCCTCGCCGATCCTCACGCGCAACCCGGTCATCGGGAGCACGCTCTGGGTGACGCGCCACCACGACACGGAGATGTGGCCCGCGGGCGACTACCCGACGCAGTCCGTGGACGACAGCCACAACGGCATGAGCGCCTGGATCGCCGACGACGAGAGCCTCCTCGACGAAGACCTCGTGCTCTGGTACGTCTTCGGCATCCACCACATCACGCGCGTCGAGGACTGGCCCATCATGCCGGCCGACACCGTCTCGTTCTGGCTCAAGCCGTTCGGCTTCTTCGACCGGAATCCCTCGCTGGATGCGCCGCGTCCGGCGGATCACTGCACTCCCACGGGGTCCGCGGAGCACCACGGGCACGAGCAGCACGACCACCACTGAGCGGGCGCCCGTCAGGACGCCCGGATCGATCACGGTGTGGACGAATTTGAAGTATCAGAATCATTTCTAATCGACTACCGTGTCACACATGGACGACATCGCCGATCGCACCGACATCGAGCGGCTGATCGTCGCGTTCTACACCACGGCGTTCGCCGACCCGCTGATCGGCCCGATCTTCACCGACGTGGCCCACCTCGACCTCGACCGGCACCTGCCGATCATGGCCGACTTCTGGGAGACGGTGCTGCTGCGCGCCGGCACCTATCGGCGCAACGCGCTGCAGCTGCACCAGCTGCTGCACGCGCGGCATCCGCTCGCGGCACGCCACTTCGCGCGCTGGCTCGAGATCTGGACGGCGACCGTCGACGACCGGTTCGCGGGAGAAGTCGCCGAGCGCGCGAAGGTGCAGGCCGCTCGCATCGCCGGGTCGATCGAGCGGCGGCTCGCAGGCGGCAGCGGAAGCGAGCTCGTGACACTGACCCGACGCCCGGAGTCGTCGTGATCGACGCCACCCGCGACCGGGTGGCGCGGCTTCTCGCGGAGGCGGACGGGGCGATGGATGCGGCAGCCGTCGCCGCGGCGGTCGGCATCCACGTGACCACCGCGCGGTTCCACCTCGACCGCCTCGTCGACGCCGGCCAGGCCCTGCGGGCGCCGATGGCCGAAGGGATGCGCGGGCGGCCTCGCGTCGGCTACTCCCCCGCCGCGGCCATGCGGACCGAGCCGTCGCGTGCGGCGATGGTGGCGGCACTCGCCGGGGCGCTGGCGGACGATCCCGACGGGCCCGTCCGCGCACGCGCGGCCGGGCGGGCCTGGGCCGCCACGCTCGGCGGGGCACCCGAGCTCGTCGACGTGCTGGAGCGCCTCGGGTTCGCGCCGGAGTCGGACGGCGACGGCATCCGTCTGCGCGCCTGTCCGTTCCTGGATGCGGCACGCATCCACCCCGGAATCGTGTGCCAGGTGCACCGCGGGATCATCGAGCGGGTCGTGGGCGACGCCGCGGCCGACGTGCGGCTCATCCCCTTCGAGGGCACGCGCGGCTGCCTCGTCGCGCTGCCGATGAGCTGATCGCCTCGCCGAACGGGTGCGGAGCGAACGTCAGCCGAGCTGCTCGCCGAGCTCGAGCCAGCGGTCCTCGAGTTCGAGGAGCTCGGTCTCGAGCGCACCGATGCCGGCCATCTTCTCGCCGAGACCGACGTAGTCGGACTGGTCGTGCTCGGCGAGGGCCGTGCGGTCGGCGTCGATCTGCTGCTGCACGCGGGCCATGCGCCGCTCGATCGCGGCGAGCTCCTTGTCGGCCGCGCGGCGCTCGGCGCCCTGGAGGCCGGCGGAGGCCGGCGCGGCCGCGGCCGGCGCGGCGGCCGGAGGCTGGTTCAGCGCCCGGCTCCGCAGGCGGAGGTACTCGTCGATGCCGCCGGGCAGGTGCCGCAGGCGCCCGTCCAGGATGGCGTACTGCTGGTCGGTGACGCGCTCGATGAAGTAGCGATCGTGCGAGACGACGAGCAGCGTCCCCGACCACGAGTCCAGCAGATCCTCGAGCGCCGCGAGCATGTCGGTGTCGAGGTCGTTCGTCGGCTCGTCGAGGATCAGCACATTGGGCTGGTCGAGCAGGATGAGCAGCAGCTGGAGCCGCCGCCGCTGGCCGCCGGAGAGGTCCTTCACCGGCGTCGAGAGCTGGGTGCTCGAAAAGCCCAGGCGCTCGAGCAGCTGGCCCGGGGTGAGCTCCTGCGCCTTGGATCCGGTGCCGATCGTGTAGCTCGTGCGCAGGCGCTCGATCACGACCCGCACGGGATCGTCCAGGTGCTCGTCCAGCTCGGAGAGCCGCTGCGTCAACGTGGCGACGTGGACGGTCTTGCCGCGCTTCACGCGACCCTCGGTCGGCTCCACCGATCCGTCGACGAGGCCCAGGAGCGTCGACTTGCCGGCGCCGTTCACCCCGAGGATGCCGGTGCGCTCGCCCGGAGCGATGCGCCACTCGATGCGGTGCAGCACCTCCCGGCCGTCGTACGCGACCGAGGCGTCGAGGAGGTCGACGACATCCTTGCCCAGCCGCGTCACCGCGAGCGACTGCAGCGCCACCTTGTTGCGGATCTCGGGCACATCCTCGATGAGGGCGTTGGCCGCGTCGATCCGGAACTTCGGCTTGCTCGTGCGGGCGGGCGCCCCGCGGCGCAGCCACGCGAGCTCCTTCCGGGCGAGGTTCTGCCGTCGGGCCTCGCTGGCCGCCGCCATCCGGTCGCGCTCGACGCGCTGCAGGATGTACGCCGCGTAGCCGCCCTCGAAGGGCTCGACGATGCGGTCGTGCACCTCCCAGGTCGCATTGCAGACCTCGTCGAGGAACCACCGGTCGTGCGTGACGACGAGCAGCGCCCCCGCGTTCGGCGCCCAGCGGCGCTTCAGATGCTCCGCGAGCCAGGCGATGGCCTCGACATCGAGGTGGTTGGTGGGCTCGTCGAGGAACAGGATGTCCCAGTCGCCCGCCAGGAGCGCCGCGAGGGCGACCCGGCGTCGCTGCCCTCCGGAGAGCGCGGCGAGACGGGCGTCCCAGTCGAGATCCGCGACGAGACCTGCGATGACGTCCCGCACCCGAGCGTCGCCCGCCCATTCATGCTCGGCGAGGTCGCCGACGATCGTCGCGCCGACGGTGGCGTCGTCATCCAGTGTGTCCGCCTGGTCGAGCACGCCGATGTGGACGCCGCCGCGCATGGTCACGCGGCCGGTGTCGGGACTGCGCAGGCCCGCCAACATCCCGAGCAGACTCGACTTGCCGTCGCCGTTGCGGCCGACGATGCCGATGCGGTCGCCCTCCTCGACGCCGAGCGTGACAGAGTCGAAGACCACGCGGGTCGGGTACTCGAGGTGCAGGGCCTCGGCCCCGAGAAGATGCGCCATGTTCCTACCAGGGTAGGCGACGCCCGCACCGCTCGACGCGGTGGACGAACCTTCCGTGGGCCGGAGCTGTGTTCCTCAGCGGACGCGGGCGCCGGGTACCGGACCGTGCACGTGCAGCGCCTCGTGACCCTCGGCGCTCAGCACGACCTGCAGGTCGATGGCGGACTCCTCGTTCTCGGCGAGGAACGCGAGCGTCGGACCCGAGCCCGACACGATGCCGGCGAGTGCGCCCATCCGCTCGCCGCGCTCGAGGATCGCGCCGAGCGCAGGGCGCATGCGCAGGGCCGCGACCTGCAGGTCGTTGCGCATCGTGGCGGCGAGCGCCGTCGGATCCCCCGCCCGCAGGGCCTGGAGCACCCCGGGATCGACCGTCGGCCGGCGCCGCACGGGGGCGATGTCGGCGGCGTGCAGCTGCCGGTGGCGATCGAGCTCGCGGTAGACGTCGGGTGTCGACAGGCCCTCCCCGCTCGTCACGATCACCCAGTCGAAGCGCCCGCGCGCGAGGGCGGGGCTGAGCTCGTCGCCGCGGCCGGTGCCGACCGCCGTTCCGCCGAGGAGGGCGAACGGGACGTCGGCGCCGAGCCGCGCCGCGAGGGCATGCAGGTCGGCCGAGGGCAGCCCGGTGCCCCACAGCGCGTCGCAGGCGACGAGGGCTGCCGCCGCATCCGCCGATCCGCCGCCCATGCCGCCGGCCACCGGGACGCCCTTGCGGATCTCGAGGTGCACGCCGCCGGGATAGCCGGTCTCCGCGGCGAGCATGCGGGCGGCGCGCACGGCCAGATTGCGGTCGTCGAGCGGCACGCCCGAGACCTCCACCGTTCCCGACACCGAGACGGTGAAGCGGTCGGATGCCTCGGCCCAGACATCCTCGTGCGCGGAGACCGCCTGGTACGCCGAGGCGACATCGTGGTAGCCGTCCTCTTCGAGGTCGCCGACCTCGAAGAACACGTTGATCTTGCCCGGGGCGCGCACGTGCACGCGGTCGGTGGTCGCGGCCTCGCTCACGTCGCCCTCCGTTCCGCGGATGCGAAGAGCGTCGTCACAGCGTCGACGAGACGGCCCAGAGGTCCACGTCGTCCTCGTCGCCGAGGCCGCTCGAGAGCGTGTCGATGCGCTGCAGCTCCTCCGCCGTGAACTCCGGCCCGTCGAGGGCGGCGAGGTTCTCGTCGAGCTGCTGGGTGCGCGAGGCGCCGATGAGCGCCGAAGCCACGACCGGGCTGCGCAGCACCCATTGCAGAGCCATCTGCGCGAGGCTCTGACCGCGCTCGGTGGCGATGACGTCCAGGCCGCGCACGATCGCCAGGCCCTTCTCCGACAGCGGGGAATCCGGCAGGGAGCGGCGCTTCTGCGCGCGATCGGCGGGGCCGCCGGCGAGGTACTTGCCGGTCAGGAGCCCCTGCGCGAGGGGCGTGAACGCGATGGCGCCGAGGCCCTCCTGCTCGAGGACGCCCGTGAGCCCGTCCTCGACCCAGCGGTTCAGGATCGAATACGAGGGCTGGTGGATGACGAGCGGCGTCCCCAGCGAACGGGCGACGGCGACGGCCTCCGCCGTGCGTTCCGCGCTGTACGAGGAGATGCCGACGTAGAGCGCCTTGCCGTGTCGCACCAGCGTGTCGAGCGCGCCGATCGTCTCGGCCACGGGCGTGACGGGGTCGAAGCGGTGGGAGTAGAAGATGTCGACGTAGTCGAGCCCCATCCGCCGCAGCGACTGCTCCGCGCTGGCGAGGATGTACTTGCGCGACCCGTATTCGCCGTACGGGCCGGGCCACATGTCCCAGCCGGCCTTCGACGAGACGATCAGCTCGTCCCGGTACGGGCGGAAGTCCTCCGCGAAGATGCGGCCGAAGTTCTTCTCGGCGGACCCGTAGGGCGGTCCGTAGTTGTTGGCGAGGTCGAAGTGCGTGATGCCGCGGTCGAACGCGTGCCGCAGCAGGGCGCGCTGGTTGTCGAGTGGGAGGTTGTCGCCGAAATTCCACCACAGGCCGAGCGAGATCGCGGGGAGGAAGAGGCCCGAAGAGCCCACTTGACGGAACCGGGCTCTTGCGTACCTGTCGTCGGCTGCGGTATATGGACGATGAAGGTCGGGGATGTCGTGGTGGAACCGCTCGTCGCTCATCGCACCAGGTTATCGAGCGCGTGTGACCACCGCGATGTATCAGGGAACGGGGCCGCCGGCTCTGTGTCTCGAGTACCGCCCCGAGGGACCGGAGGGGACGATGACGAACCACCCGCCTGTGCGGATGCCCGATCGCCGTGTGCTGCGCATCTTCGCGTTCGATCCGATGACCTCCCGCCTGAGCGGCCGTTTCCTCCCTCTCAGCATCCCCTTCGAGGCGGAGCTCGGACCCGGACCCTCCGGCGAGCTCATCCAGGTCGTCGACTACGACTCGGCGCACGACACGTGGTACTCGCCGGTCGACCTGAACGATCCCTTCCTGCTGGCGCAGGACGGCCTGCGCCCCTCGGAGAGCGACCCGCGATCGCACCAGCAGATCGTGTACGCGGTGGCGATGAGTGTGATCGAGCGTTTCCAGCGGTTCACCGGTCGCCGCTTCCGGTGGCAGGGCGACGAGCGCCTCCGCATCGTCCCGCACGCCTTCGAGGGGCGCAACGCCTACTTCGACCCGGAGCGGCGCGCCGTGCTCTTCGGCTGGTTCCGGGCGGACGAGAGCGACACCGAGGCGAACCTGCCCGGCCAGCTCATGTTCACGTGCCTGTCGACGGACATCGTCGCGCACGAGGTGACCCACGCGATCGTGCACCGGGTCCGCGAGATGTTCACGTATCCGACGAACCCGGACGTCTACGCCTTCCACGAGGCGTTCGCCGATCTGATCGCCCTGTTCCATCACTTCCTCTTCCGGGACGTCGTCGAGGCGGCCATCGCCCAGTCCCGCAGCAATCTCGACGACGCGGAGGCGCTGTTCTCCCTCGCCGACGAGTTCGGGCGCGCCACCGGACGCGGCGGTCCGCTGCGCTCGGCGATCGCCGGCGACCGCGCCGGGCCGCCCGACCCGCGCGCCTTCACCCAGTCGACCGAGCCGCACACGCGCGGGGCGATCTTCGTGTCGGCGGTGTTCGACGCGTTCCTCACCACCTATCGCGACCGCATCGCGGACCTGCGGCGGCTGGCGACGGGGGGCTCCGGCATCCTGGGAGACGGTGAGCTGTCGCCGGATCTCGTGCATCGCATCGCGAACGAGGCGACCACCAACGCCGACCGTCTCCTCGGGATGGTCGTGCGCGCCTTCGACTACCTCCCCGCCGTCGACGTCACGTTCGGCGACGTCGTGCGGGCGGTGATCACCGCCGATCGCGATCTGTATCCCGACGACGAGCTGCGGCTGCGGGCTCGGCTCGTGGAGTCCCTGCGGCAGCGCGGGATCTTCCCTCCGGGCGTGTTCTCGCTGGCCGACCAGGCGCTGCTGTGGCAGCCGCCGCAGCAGCCGCTGAGCCTCGCCGAGGGCACGGCGGCGATCGACCTCGGACAGCTCGTGCGCGAGTCGACGGTCAAGCTCGACCAGACGGCCTCCGTCGAGGGCTCCTCCGAGCGCTCGCGGCGCCTGTTCCGGCAGGCGCGAGCGTGGGCGAAGACCCACGCGTACGAGCTCGGGCTCGACCCCGCCGTGGGGGGCATCGAGGCCCACGACATCCACGTGGCCTTCCAGACGGCGGCCGACGGCCAGCCGCGGCCGCGGATCTTCGCCCAGTTCGTGCAGCGGCGCGAGGACCTCGAGAAGAACGACGGGGTCCGCATCCATGCCGGCTGCGCACTCGTCGCGGCGGTCGACGGGACGGTCCAGTACCTGATCTCCAAGCCGCTCCCGTTCACGGACGCCGCCGCCGCACCGGCGCCGGTGCGCGAATTCGTGGGCGAGCAGGATGCCGCCGGCACCTCGCGGCTCGCCGGCATGCAGTCGTGGTTCGAGGCGGTGGCGGAGGCCGACCCCCTCGCACTGTGGCTCGAGGAGCCCGCGATCAACCGGCTCAGCTTCGCCCGCCTGCACGAGGAGGCCGGCGACGACTCGGAGGGGGACGCGTCATGAGCAGCGGCGTCACGGTCCGCATGTACAACCCCGGCTTCGGCGACTGCTTCCGGGTGACCGTCCACGACGATGACGCGACATGGCGCCTGCTCGTCGACTGCGGAGTGCACAGCCACGGGCGGGTGAAGGTCGGCGGGGTGTCGCGGAGCATCGACGAGATCGCGAAGGCCGTCGTCGCCGACCTCAGCGCCGAATGCGGCGGCGCACCCCACCTCGATGTCGTGGTCGCCACGCATCACCACCAGGACCACATCTCGGGCTTCGCGTGCGACGCGTGGGACGGGGTGGACGTCGACGAGGTGTGGGTGTCGTTCGTCGAGGATCCACAGGATGCGGATGCCGCCGCCCTCCGCGACGGCACTGCGAAGGTCGCGAACGGCCTGCGGCTGGCGGCCGAGCACGCGGCGAGCGCCCGCGCCCCCGGCCGGCCCGCCGAGGAGTGGCCCGCCACGCTCGCGCTCGCCCACGACTTCGCCGTCAACTCGTCGCCGAACCAGGAGGCCATGGGCCGGCTGACCTCCGGGCGCTTCCACGGCGCCGCGGCGCACGTCCGCTTCCTTCCCGACAAGGATGCCGCGGCCAACGTCATCCAGGTCGGCCCGCACGCCCGGGTGCACGTCCTCGGTCCGTCGCGCGATCCGGCGGATCTCGCCCGCATGAACCCGCCCGCGGCGGAGCACTGGCTGACCGGATCGGACGGGACGGACGCTGCCGATCCCGACGCCGAGCCGCTCTTCGACGCCCTGTACCGCGTGCCCCGTGCCGAGCTGCGCGAGCGCATCGGCGAGGAGGCCCTGCGCGCCCGCGTCGCGCTGAAGCTCGGAGATCTCGCGTTCGACGACCAGGCGCTGCTGGGAGCGGCATCCCTGCTCGAACGCTCGGTCAACAACACGAGCGTCTTCTTCGTCCTGGAGGTCGCCGGCCACCGCTTCGTCTTCGTGGGCGACTCGCAGGAGGGTGCGTGGGACCACGTGCTCGACGATCCCGCCGCGCTCGCGCTCGTCACCGCCCCGGAGTTCTACAAGGTCGGTCACCACGGCTCGAACAACGCCACGCCCAAGCGGTTCGTCGAGGGCGTGCTGGGCGACGACGCCTACGCGATGATGCCGGTCGGCCTGGTTCCCGAGTGGGCCGACCAGATCCCGTACCCGGCCCTCGTGACGGCGCTGCAGGACCACCACACGCATCTCGTGCGCGCGGATCAGCCCCCGGCGCCCTCGCACGACGGCGACGTGACGGTGAATGTCGATCCGGAAGGCCTGTGGAGCGAGCTCTCGTTCGAATTCGCGTGACGCCGGAGCCTACGGCGCCGGCGTCGCCGGCTGCGGCGTCGGGGTCTGCGGCGTCGGGGTCTGCGGCGTCGGGGTCTGCGGCGCCGCCCAGCCCTCGTCGTACCAGGTCGCCGAGACCGGGATCATCGGGTGGTAGTCGGGCACCGAAGCGATGCGCTCGCGCACGCTCGCGTGGATGCGAGCCTCCGGCGGAATCGGCCGCGGTCGCTTGACGAGGAGCCGCCACACGGGGTTGTCGCGGTGGACCGCTCCGAGCGCGTTGTCGGTCGTGATCTCGGCGAAGCGGGCGTCCGCGGCATCCGTCAGCAGCAGGCCCTCCTCGCGCGCGCCCTCCAGGATCCAGCGCAACGTGATCGCCGACAGCTTCGCGTCGTCCGGGAACGTCCCGCCCACGTCGGAGTGGATGCCGGCGAACCACACTTCCTCGAGATTCGGATGCTCCGGGTCGACGAGGTACTCGCGGAACGGCCGGCGCCATTCGTCGATCGAGACGGCGTGACGGATGCGGGCGGCATTCGGCAGCTTGCGCGTGTACGGCCACTCCGGGGCGAGGCGGGCGACGCCCATCGCCTTCACGGTGTCCCACACACCGAGGTACGTGATCGGCACGGTGCTGTGGCCGTCGACCTGCTGGGCGAACAGGGCGGAGAAGCGGTGGATCTCGTCCCACGGGATCTTCTTCTCGCCACCGCGACGGGCGTACTCGGCGACGGCGTACTGCAGCTGGTTCTCGGAGCCGGGGCGCATGAGGCCGACGAGCCGCAGCATCCCGACGAGCGCGCGGGCGGTGAACGCCCCGCGACTGAACCCGAACACGTAGACGCGATCGCCCGGCTTCCACTCCTGCATGAGCCAGAGGTAGGCGTCGCCGAGGTTCTCGCGCAGGCCGCCGCCCCAGATCAGGCCGCCGAGGCGCGTGAACCAGCGGGCGAACGGCGTCCAGGCGCCGGGAGCGGAGAACGTGCCCACACCGGGGTCGTAGAAGGCGATCTGCTTCGTCTCGTCGGACAGATCCAGCAGCTGGTAGGCGAGCACGCTGTTCGAGTCGCCCGGTCCGCGCACCTGACCTGCGGTTCCGTCCAGGCAGACGACGAGATTCCTCGGCATGGCGACCTCCCCAGGGCGCGCGTCTATGCGGAGCCTACGCGCCTATCGGGAGGAGGTGGGAACGTCCTGCGCTGATACCTCGCGCGCGACGCGCACGTAGTCGTCGATCCCGAGGTCCTCGCCGCGGGCGGTCGGCGCGACTCCCGCCTGCTCCAGAACCATGGATGCTGCGGCCGCCGACCCGCCCAGCACCTGCGACAGCGCCTGCCGCAGCATCTTGCGGCGCTGCTGGAAGGCCGCGTCGACGATGCGGAACGTGCGGGCCCGCAGCTCCTCGTCGCCGCGGGGCTCGGCATCCCGCTCGAATCCGACCAGCACGCTGTCGACGTTCGGAACCGGCCAGAACACCTGGCGCGACACCGTGCCGGCCAGCCGCCACGGTCCGTACCACGCGGCCTTGACGCTCGGTGCCCCATACACCTTCGATCCGGGGGCGGCCGCGAGTCGCTCGCCGACTTCGGCCTGCACCATGACGACCCCGCGCTGCAGGTGCGGAAAGGTCTCGAGGAAGTGCAGCAGCACCGGCACGCTCACGTTGTACGGCAGGTTCGCGACGAGCACCGTGGGCTCGCCCGGAAGCTGCGTGACCCGCAGCGCATCGGCGTCGACGACCGTCAGCGCGCCCGCCGGCACGCCGTGGTCGGCCGCGGTCTGCGGCAGGCGCTCCGCGAGGCGGTGGTCGATCTCGACGGCGGCGACGGATGCGCCGGCCTCCAGGATCGCGAGCGTCAGCGATCCTAATCCCGGTCCCACCTCCACGACGTGCTCCCCCGGCTGCACACCGGCGACGTGCACGATCTTGCGGACGGTGTTGCCGTCGACGACGAAGTTCTGCCCGAGCTTCTTGGTGGGCGTCACGTCGAGCTCGGCCGCGAGGGCGCGGATCTCGGCGGCGCCGAGGAGAGTCACGGGCATGCGATTCACTGTAGGACGTTCAGTCCTCGAACACTCCGTAGACCTCGACGGTGTTGGCGGCGACCTGCGCGCACAGCTCGTCGAGGTCGGCGTCGAGCTCCTCGGCGAGGAAGCGCATCGTGACGGGCACGAGGTACGGCGCGTTCGGGCGCCCCCGGTGCGGCACGGGGGTGAGGAACGGGGCATCCGTCTCCACCAGGATGCGCTCGCGCGGGGTCACGGCCAGCGCGTCGCGCAGGTTCTGCGCGTTCTTGAACGTGACGTTGCCGGCGAAGCTGAGGTAGTAGCCGCGCTCGGCCGCGATGCGCGCCATGTCGGCGTCGCCCGAGAAGCAGTGGAACACCGTGCGCGCCGGCGCGCCGACGCGCTCGAGCGTCTCGAGCACCGCGTCGTGCGCATCGCGGTCGTGGATCTGCATCGCGATGCCATGCTTCTTCGCGAGCGCGATGTGCGCCTCGAAGCTCTCGTGCTGCGCGGGCTGCCCCGACTCGTCCGTGCGGAAGAAGTCGAGGCCGGTCTCGCCGATCGCCCGCACGCGCGGCTGCGCGGCGAGCTCGTCGATCACGGCGATCGCCTCGGCGAGTCGCCCCGCCCCGGCGTAGGCCGGAGCCTCGTTCGGGTGGATCGCGACGGCCGCGAGGACGCGGGGGTGGGATGCCGCGGCCCACGCCGACCATCGGCTGGACTCGATGTCGCCTCCGGCCTGAACGACGCCCGCGATGCCGACGGCCATCGCGCGCTCGAGCTGCTCATCGAGCGTGAGCCCGACGGTCCCCGAGCCCGTCGAGGGGCCGTCCTCGATCTCGAGATGGCAGTGGTTGTCGTACACCGGCACCGCGAGAGGCTCGGGCGACGCCGGGTACGTGACGTCGCGCGAGCCCTTCTCGCGCTGCCGGACGTACCCCTCGACAGGCTCGCGGACCGAGGGATCCGTCATGCCTGCTCGATGCGCGGGAAGAGCGGCGAGAGGCCGTTCACGCTCGTGCCCGGGCGCAGCGCGCCCCAGCTGCCCGCCTCGCGGATCGGCTGGTCGACGATGCGTCCGACGGTCTCGCCGGCACCGAGCGACATCCACAGCTTCTCGGTCGCGATCGGCATCACGGGAGACAGCAGCACGGCGAGGGCGCGCAGGCCCTCCGCCGCGGTGTAGAGCACGGTGCCGAGGCGGCCGCGCTGCGCGTCGTCCTTGGCGAGCGCCCACGGCTCGTTCTCGGTGATGTACAGGTTCAGCGCGTCGACGATCGTCCAGATCGCGGAGATCGCCTCGTCGGTGCGGAACCGCTCGATCGCCGCATCGGCGGCGGCCGCCGCATCCCGCACCGTCTTCTGGATGCCGAGATCGACCTCGGCGTATTCGCCCGCGACGGGGACGATGCCCTCGTAGTAGCGCTCGATCATCGCGATCGTGCGGGATGCGAGGTTGCCGAAGCCGTTCGCGAGCTCGGCCTGGTAGCGCGCCGACAGGTCCTCCCACGAGAACGAGCCGTCGTGGCCGAACGGGATCGCCGACAGGAAGTAGAAGCGGTACGCGTCCGAGCCGAAGACGTCGGTGATCTCGGTCGGCGCGATGCCGGTGAGCTTGGACTTCGACATCTTCTCGCCGCCGACCAGCAGCCAGCCGTGCGCGATGACGCCCTTCGGCACCTCCAGGCCCGCGGCCATCAGCATGGCCGGCCAGATGACCGCGTGGAAGCGCAGGATGTCCTTGCCGACGACGTGGTAGCCCGGCCAGCGACGCTCGAACTCCGCCTCATCCGCGCCGTAGCCGATGGCCGTGGCGTAGTTCAGCAGCGCGTCGACCCACACGTAGATGACGTGCGACTCGTCCCACGGCACCTTGATGCCCCAGTCGAACGTCGACCGGGAGATCGACAGGTCCTTCAGGCCGTTCTTCACGAAAGAGACGACCTCGTTGCGCGCCGAGTCGGGCCGGACGAAGTCGGGCACGGTCTTGTAGAGGTCCAGCAGCGCGTCCTGGAACTCGCTGAGCTTGAAGAAGTAGTTCTTCTCCTGCAGCAGCTCGAGCGGCAGGGAATGGATCGCGCAGACCTTGAGACCCTCGAACGGGCCCGTGCCGTCGACGATCTCGGACTCGGTCTTGAACTCCTCGCAGCCGACGCAGTACAGCGCCTCGAACTCGCCCGCGTAGATGTAGCCGCGGTCGTAGATCGCCTGCACGAACTTCTGCACCCGCTCCTCGTGGCGCTCCTGCGTCGTGCGGATGAAGTCGTCGTTGGCGACGTCGAGCGTCTTCAGCAGCGGGAACCACGCCTCTGCGACGAGCTTGTCGACCCACTCCTGGGGCGTCGCCCCGTTCGCCGCGGCCGCGCGCAGCATCTTCTGGCCGTGCTCGTCCGTCCCGGTCAGCATCCAGGTGTCATCGCCCGCCTGGCGGTGCCAGCGCGCGAGCATGTCGACCGCCACCGTCGTGTATCCGTGGCCGATGTGCGGCACATCGCTCGGGTAGTAGATCGGCGTGGTGATGTAGAACGAACTCACCCGAAGAGTCTAGTGAGAGCGGGATGCGGCCAGCCGCGGTGTGACGGGCGTCCCCGGGTTCACGCGCGACGCGCGAGCACCGCCTGGTACAGCTCCCGACTCGAATGCCCGGTGTGTCCGGCGACCTCCGCCGCGGCATCCTTCAGGCGCACGCCCGAGCCGACGAGCTCGGTGACCTGAGACACGGCGTCGTCGAAGTCGACCGCGCGCGGGGCGGCGCCGGCGACGACGACCACGATCTCGCCGCGAACGCCGTCCTGCGCCCACGCGGCGAGTTCGGCGAGCGTGCCGCGGCGGACCTCTTCATGGAGCTTGGTGAGCTCGCGGCAGACCGCGGCGGACCGGTCGGCGCCGAAGGCGTCGGCCATGTCGGCGAGGGATGCGGCGACCCGCGACGGCGACTCGAAGAACACCATGGTGCGCGGCTCGGTCGCGACGGCGCGGAGCCACGCGCGGCGGTCGCCGGGCTTGCGCGGCACGAAGCCCTCGAAGGTGAAGCGGTCGGTCGGCAGTCCGGACACCGCGAGCGCCGTGACGACGGCGCTCGGCCCGGGGATCGCGGTGACGGTGACGCCCTCCGCCGCCGCGAGCGCGACGAGGGCGTAGCCCGGGTCGCTGACCGTCGGCATGCCGGCATCCGAGAGCACCAGGACGTCCTCGTCGCGCGCGAGCGCGACGAGGACGCCCGACCGCTCCTTCTCGTTGTGGTCGTGCAGCGCCACGAGGCGCGGGCGGTTGTCGACGCCGAGCGCGGCGAGCAGGCGCTGGGTGGTCCGGGTGTCCTCCGCGGCGACCACGGTGGCGTTCTCGAGAGCCTCCACGAGCCGCCGCGATGCATCCCCGAGATTGCCGATCGGCGTCGCCGCGAGGATGATCACCGCCCCAGCATAGGCTTGTGCGCGTGACGTCGATCGACGAGCCGCTGCTCGCCCATGCCCCGGCCGCGCGCCCGTCGCTGTACGACAGGTGGGCGTGGCGGGTCATGGCCGACCCGGGCCGCGCGCGCTTCTACGACTGGGCGGCGCCGATCGTCATCACGCTGCTCGCGGGCATCCTGCGCTTCTGGAATCTCGCGCAGCCTCACGAGCTCGTCTTCGACGAGACCTATTACGTGAAGGATGCGTGGAGCCAGTGGAACCTCGGCTATCCGTCGACCTGGCCGAACGACGCCGACCGCAGCTTCGCCGACGGCCACGTCGACATCTTCACGAAGGACGGGAGCTTCGTCGTCCATCCGCCGCTCGGGAAGTACCTGATCGGCCTCGGCCTGTGGATCTTCGGCGCCGAGTCGTCGTTCGCGTGGCGCGTGGCGGTCGCCCTCATCGGCACGGCGACCGTGCTCGTGCTGTACTTCGTCGCGCGCCTCATGTCCGGCTCGACGCGGTTCGCGGCGGTGGCCGGCATCCTCATGGCGATCGACGGGCTCGCGATCTCGATGAGCCGCGTCGCGATCCTCGACATCTTCCTCACCTTCTTCATCCTGCTGGCGGTGTGGTTCGTCCTGCTCGACCGCCGGACGCACCTCGAGCGTCTCGCCGTCGTCATCGGGGGCCGCTCCGAGGAGGCGGAGCCGCCCGCGTGGGGACCGGTGCTGTGGCGCCGGCCGTGGCTGCTCGCCGGCGGCGCGGCGCTCGGCGCCGCCACCGCGATCAAGTGGTCGGGCCTGTACGTGCTCATCGGCTTCGGCGTCTACGTGATCGTGACGGATGCGCTCGCCCGCCGGCGCGCGGGAGTCCGGCTCTGGCCGGTGGATGCGCTGCGCCAGGGTCTCGTGGCGTTCGTGTGGGCCGTGCCGATCGCGGCCGTCGTCTACCTCGTCTCGTGGACGGGCTGGCTCGTCACCGCCGGCGGCTACGACCGAGACTCCGCGGGCGCGGCATCCGGGATCTGGGGCTGGGTGCCCGCTCCCCTGCGCGCCCTGTGGAACTACCACCAGGCCATGTATCAGTTCCACGTCGGGCTCTCGACGCCGCACACCTACGCGAGCCCGGCCTGGCAGTGGCCGCTGCTCATCCGTCCGACGTCGATGTACTGGCATCAGGATCAGTTCGGCCAGCGCGGCTGCACGTTCGCCGGCAGCTGCGTGCAGGCGATTTCGAGCATCCCCAACCCGCTCATCTGGTGGGGATCGATCGCCGCGGCGATCTATCTCATCTATCGGTTCATCGTCGCCCGCGACTGGCGCTACGCCGTGATCCTCACCGGCATCGCGACCACCTACCTGCCGTGGCTCATGTACCCCGATCGCACGATCTTCCAGTTCTACACGATCGCGATGCTGCCGTTCCTGATCCTCGCCCTCACCTTCGCCCTGCAGGCGATCGCCGGGTCGGGGTCGAGCGACGCGCACCGGCGACTCGTCGGGCAGCGGGTCGTCTGGATCTACCTCGCGGTCGTCGTGGTCGTCTCGGTGATCTGGTACCCGGTCGTCACCGGGATGACGGTGCCCTACGACTTCTGGCGCCTGCACAACTGGTTCCCGACCTGGGTGTGAGTGACGGGCGCCGCGCGCTGGTCGCGGCGAGGGGCCCGCACGAACGGCACCGGGCGGTTCGGCCCTCCGGGATCGACAAGCTCACGGGGTCGCGATAAAGCCGTGGTCGGGGGCGGGAACGCCGTCCTTCCAGGTGTGCCAGGTGCCGACGATGATGCCGTTGGCGGCGATGTCGCGAGGCTCGAGGACCGAGTAGACCGTCTTCCCGTTTGTACCCTTCCCCGCGTAGGTGAGCGCGCCGGTGGTGAAGTCGGTGTAGGGCGACGAGGCGTCGAAGTTCTCGTGCGTGTACGAGCACAAGGTCCCGCGGGATGAGCACGGCGAAACCTGGCGGCCGCGCTCGAGAGCGTCCCGCTCGCGCGCATCGCCCGCACGCGGTTCCGTCAACGCAAGTGGCGGCCAAGATCGATACTCCGTCGGTCGCCCATTCCACCTCACTCGTGCCCCGGTATCGCGGACGCGCCAAGCACAACCGCGAGCACAAGGCCTGTGCCTTCAGGCCGACCGCGACCCTGGTCGAGCAATGCCGCTTACCCGCTGATCCCTCCGCGCACAGGGCCGCGCGCCGCGCAGGTCGAAAGTCCTCCGCCGTGAGTTGCACGAGGCATACGCTCATCGCGCCCCGGGCAATGGCGACGTGGTTCGAGCCTGAAGGGACGTGCCCTATGGAGACAGACCTGTTCGTCCACTTCGCCGAGATCGCCGGTGTCTTCGTCGGGTTCGGTGCACTGATCAGTGTGCGCAGCGCTCCGGTGAGCGATGTGCACAGTGTTGTCTACCTGCAAGGCGTCCTCGGACTGGGAGTCTGGGTGGTCATCTCCGCCCTCATCCCCATCGCGGTCAGCCAATATGGCGTCGACGACCACTGGCTGTGGCTATCCTGCGCCGTGGTGGCCATCGCCATCTGGGCCATCTTCATGATTGTCTTCAATCGCAGTTCGGATTCCCGACAGCTGAGCCGCAGCCGACAACGGATCGATCGGATCTTCCCCTTTGTCGGACTGCCGCTGAACGTCTGCATTGCGGGGAGCATGGTGCTCATCATCACCAATCTCTCGCCGGGCAACGACGTGGCGCTCTACGTCACGGGGCTCACCGCGGCAGTGATCTTCGCCGGCTATACCCTGCTAGCACTCGTCATGAGCCAACAGCGCGGTTCCGGCGGGGACAAACGACAGGGCGAGCCGTAGAGGCGCGGTCAAGGTAGTACGCCGTCAAGTGAAGCATCATGCCCAACACGAAGCTCCCCCTGCATCCAGCCAACGAGTCGCGAAGGGACCGCTGCCAGGGATGGGTGACGAACGAGCAAATCGCGAAAGACTCTGCGCGGCGGCGTATCTGTCGCAGGCGAACCTGCTGCGCTCACGGAAGGATCGCGTTGAGGAGCCGCTCCGCGTACACCTCGCCCGAAACGCTGATCAGGAACATCACCGTCGGCACGAGCAGCCCTGCGGCGGTGTGGAGCACGGTGTGGCTCGCCGAGATCGTGACCGGGGATTCCCGGATCCGCGTGTAGAGGTCCAGCAGGCCGCGCAATCGCGCTGATTCGTCGGTGGCGGGGTCGACCGTCCGCGGGTCGAACGCGGCGATGCGGTGGCGCAACGGGGCGAGCTGCCGCTCACGAGCGCGCCGCACGATCTTGCGGATGCTGCCTCGGATCCCGAACGTGGTGAGGATCACGGTGACGTAGCCGAAGCCGGTGAATCCGGCCGCGATCGGGAGCACGAGCGGCGAGCGCCACGAGACGAGCACGATCGTGAGGATCATGTAGAACGTCATCCACAGTCCTGTGGCCCAGGCGAACCCGATCTGGGTGGAGAGGGCTCTCCCGACCTCGGGCGAATCGGCGGGGCTCGCCCAGAACAGGTCGTGGTCGTATCGGGCCTCGCGCGACATGACGACCCAGGCGGTGGGTGTCGCGGTGACGGCGCCGAAGTCGAACAGGAGGAGCGCGATGAGCACGAGCGTTCCCGCGGCGATCTGGGTCAGCGCATCGGGCATCAGCAGCCAGGCGCAGCCGAGGGTGGTGACCGTCACGAGCGCGCCACTCAGGACCGCGGTCGACAGCCGCATCCACTTCCGGGCGAATGCCGCGAGGTCCACGGCATCCGACTCGTGGGTGAGGGTGGGAAGCAGCGCCATCGCATCGTTCACCATCGCCTTGAAGCCGGGCCGGGCGGGTTCGTCGAGCGGAGGCATCGCGAGTCGTGCGACCGAGTCGACGAACGCGTAGAAGGCCAAGACGATCACCCAGCCTAGCCAGTTCACGCGCACCCAGTCCCCGGCCACGGCGGTGGCGATCAGCGCCAGACCCAGCCGGGCTACCACGCCGGTCAGTCCCATAGTGACGGAGGCGCCCACGCTGTAGTAGGGCTGGCCGAGCTTGCGCCTTACCCAGTTCTCGGGCCGACGGAAGACGTAGTAGACGTCCGACCCGTAGCGTCGGCAGATCTCCTCTACAGCGGCTTCGAACCGAGCGCTCCGTGCGGGCCTCTCGGCCGCCGGCGAGGCGGGCGGAGCGCCGATCGCCGGCGCGGCAGCGGCGTGCATGCGGGATGCGGTGTCGACCACGTTGATCACCTCCCCAGTGTTGGCTTGGGCGGGCTTGCGCCCGAAGCGTAACGGGCCGAGGGGCCGCGCACGAGGGTCTTTCGTCCTCCCGCGTCCCGCTTCGTGACCGGTCGCGCGGAAGCGCTGCGGCAGGCGGCAGATGAGAGCGGGCCCACTCAGCGGAGGCCGACGGCACCCGCCAACGAGGATGTCGCGACGACGCCCACAACTTGATCGGGAACGAGCGCACGGGGAGCCGTCCGCGAGGTACCTTCACCGGGCGATGCCCGCTGAGGGATCCATCGGACCTGCGTGAAGGTGTCGAGTCACATCTCGCTCTGCATGCTCTCTCGCACTGCGCGGTTCATGAGCAGCTTCTTGATGCCGCTGAGTTCGGCCTCCAGGGTGAAGGTGACCTTCGTTCCTGTTCCTGCGGGTGTGAGGACGTAGCTGCCGACGGGACGGACGGGACCGCTGATGGTCTTGAACGCGTACTTCGTCGGAGCCGGTGTGCGAAGGACCCATCCCGCGCAGGGTCGAAAGTCCTTGGTCCGGGCGGGGCTGGCGGTGTTGGCTGGGCGTCGATCCAGAGACTGCCGCCCTCCTCGGGCGACGGCGGCTGGACGAGGAGTCAGATGTCTGCGCCGATGCTGCCTGGGACTGCTGCAGGGAGCCGCCTCTCGCGGCGCCCGAGATGCTCACACGCCCCGACGCTCGCCGTTCCGGGGCCACTGTGAGGGAGGGGGAGTTGGATCGGGATGCTGGGACCACTAGGTCCGAGCTTGCGGCCCCCACCATTGCAGGGCGCAGCCGCCGACACGCGGCGGCCGCGATGCGCGCGCCATACCCCGCCGTACTACTGGACGTACTCGGCGCAGGTCACTTCAGGGAGCGGCTCCGTCACGGCGGATTCGAGGTGATTCTCCTTCCAGGGAAACGCGGGGCGAGCACCGCGCCGGGCTCGAGTGCCGACGGGTTCCGTTCGGCTGCGGCTCGGATCGGCGTCCCGATCGAGAGTTGCGTGGCGGTGGTCTCTGAACCCAGTCACGCCCGGGCCGCGCGGGAGGCCGGGGTCGGCCTGGTTGTGGGCATCACTGACGTGAAGACCAGGGCTGCGCTCGAAACCGCCGGCGCCGACCGGGTGCTGGACGATATCGGACAATTGGACCTGGGCGGACTCGCGATCGATCCGTGGAATCTGACCTTCTACGGCTTCGACTCAGTGCACGAGGGTCACCGCGAGGCGCTCATGGTGACCGGCAATGGGTATGTCGCGACTCGAGGTGCCCAGGGGGAACGAACCGAGGGCCGTATCCATTACCCGGGCACCTACCTCGCCGGCGTCAACGACACGGCCTCAGCTCGCTCGCATGGACGGACCGTGCGCGAAGAACACCTGGTCAATTTGCCGAACTGGCTAGCGTTCGACCTTCGCATCGGCGCAGGATCTTGGTGGTCTGAGCAAACGGAGTCTGCACTCGAAGAGGAGGTCAGGCGGGTCGACCTGCGCCGAGGTGTGCTCACTCGCACAGCGATCGTGACAGACGGGATCAGGCGCTTGCGTGTGACGCAGACAACGTTCGTGTCGATGCGAGACCGGCATCTGATGATGCAGGAAACCGTACTCGAGCCGCTCGAATGGGCCGGGAAGATCGACGTGCGAAGCGGCATCGATGCCCACGTGCGCAACAGCAATGCCGGCACCGCTGCACGCCACCTGAGCCGACCCCGATTCACTGTGCATGGCGACGCACTGACATGCGAGGTGACCACGAGACACAGTCGCGTCGACGTCGCCTTCGCTGTCCGTCAGAGCGCGCACGGTCAGATCCGCCGGCAGAACTGGATCGACACCGGCACCGCCGGCCTGCTGCACCTGGAAGCAGCGGTTTCGCCTGCAACGCCACTCCGGATCAACAAGACTGCGGCGATCGCATCATCCCGCGATCCGGCGATCGACACGGCCGCGGCCGCAGCATTGCGGCACCTCGACGCGGTACCACCCGACCGCATTCGCCTGCGGCATGAAGCCGCCTGGCAGCGACTGTGGGAACGCTACGGGATCGAGATCGACGCCGACCCCCAGAGTCAGGCCGTCCTCAACCTGCACGTCTTCCATGTTCTCCAGGCCGTATCCGATCACACGCCTGAGGGGGCGGGCATCCCAGCGCGCGGGCTGCACGGGGAGGGATACCTCGGCCACGTGTTCTGGGACGAACTGTTCGTGCTTCCGGTCCTGGGTCTGCGAAACCCGCAGATCGCCCGTACGCAGCTCGATTACCGCTGGAACCGCCTGGAAGCCGCACGCGCGGCCGCGGCGGAGGCGGGTTTACCGGGCGCGCGGTTCCCTTGGCAATCCGGCACCGACGGCACAGAGCAAACCCCTGGCGCCCTCTTCAATCCCCGATCACACCGCTGGATGCCTGATCATTCCGCCCGCCAGCTGCACGTCGGCCTGGCCGTGGCCTACAACGCCTGGCAGTTCTACGAGCTCACCGCCGACCTCGTCTGGCTCGCCGACCGGGGCGCCGAGCTCATCATCGAAGTGGTCCGTCATTTCGTGGCAATGGCCGAGCACGACCCAGCGGATGGACGCTTTCACATCGACGGCGTGATGGGGCCGGACGAGTACCACGACGGGCCACCGACTGCGCCCGGAACCGGACTGCGCGACAACGCCTACACCAACGTCATGACCGCCTGGAGCTGTCGGCGCGCCCTTGACGCGCTCGACCGTCTCCGCGGACATCTCGCGGACGACCTGATCGCTCGCCTCGACATCCGTGCCGAGGAACGTGAGCAGTGGTCGCTTATTGCGACAAGGATGTTCCTGCCCCTGCACGGTCGGGGTGTGATCAGCCAATTCGATGGCTACGACCAGCTCGAGGAGTTCGACTGGAACGCCTACCGGTCCCGCTACGGGAACGTCGAGCGCCTCGATCTCATCCTCGAGGCCGAGGGCGATACCACCAACCGCTATAAGGTCGCCAAACAGGCCGACGTGCTCATGCTCGTGTACACCCTCGGAGTCGATGTGCTCACTGAATTGCTGGATGAGCTCGGCTATCAGGCCGACCTGCACGCCTCACTCGACTACTACCTGCCGAGGACCTCGCACGGCTCGACTCTCAGTCGGGTCGTCACCGCCTCAGTGCTCGCCCAGTTGCGCCCCGACGAATCGTGGCCTACGTTCCGGGAGGCACTCGACGCCGACCTCGACGACACCCAGGGCGGCACCACCCGGCAAGGCATTCACCTCGGCGCCATGGCCGGCACGGTCGACCTCGCCGTTCGAAGCTACGCCGGCCTCAGAACTCGCAACGACGAACTGCAATTCACTCCGCGGCTGCCCGCAGAGCTGCGAGGCGCCTCTTTCCGGCTTCATTACCGTGGCCAGGCGCTCGAGGTGCACCTCGACCACGCCAGACTCACCATCCGATCCCACGCATCCAGCGCGCCACCGATCCAGGTCACCGTGGGCGACCGCAGCGTGGCACTGGCGCCGGGCGCCGAACACAGATTCAGTCTTTCCTGAACACTGACTACCTCACTCAGCCGTTCCCTTCCACACCTTCGGGCCGCCGCCACAGCGGCGATTCTCCATTGCGCGCGGCGCGTGCGGAACAGACAGCGGCCGCACGACGGGTTACCGGGACGAGGGTCGTCCGGCGCCACCAGGCTGCCGTCCGCACCTGCCTCGCACGATGGGCGTCCCGGGTCCAAAGTCCCGGCCTCTCTCCCTGAACCGCGTGCATCCTGGTGAGGGCCGGATGCGTGGACAGCATCGCAACCGCCGACCGCGAGCCACCCGGAGGTGAGAGATGGCCTGACAGCAGGCGTGCGGCGACCCTCGCGGACGCTGCGCCCGTACACCGATTTCCAGGGAGGAGTACGACATGGATCCTGTTCCACCGATCGTCACCCAGGATCTGGCGAAGCGCTATCGGCACAGCCTCGCTTTGGACGGGGTGAGCCTGACGTTGGAGCCTGGTGAGGTGTTCGGCTACCTCGGTCCTAACGGCGCGGGCAAGACCACGACGATCCGGCTTCTGATGGGCATGCTGCGTCCCAGCTCCGGGCGCGCGGTGGTGTGCGGCTTGGATGCGTGGAGCGAGGCTCGGGATGTCCATCGCGTCGTCGGGTATGTTCCCGGCGAGCCTTCGGTCTATACGCGACTCACGGGCGCGCAGCACATCGACTACATCTGCCATCTGCGGGGGCGCAAGGACCACGCCCGCGCAGTCCAGGTGGCCGAGCGACTGTCGCTCGATCTCACCCGGAGGGCAGGCGTGCTCTCCCGCGGCAACCGGCAGAAGCTCGCGCTCGTCCTCGCGGTCATGTCCCGGCCGGCGCTTCTCATCCTCGATGAACCGACGTCTGGGCTGGATCCGCTGGTCCAGCATGAGGTCCACTCTCTCCTGCGCGAACACGCGCAGGACGGCGGGAGCGTGTTCCTCTCCTCGCACGTTCTCGGGGAGGTTCAGCGCGTCGCGACGAGGATCGGGGTCCTCCGCCAGGGCAAGCTCATCGCCGTGGAGCGCCTCGACGAGCTCAGCGCTCGCTCGCTCCACCGCGTCCGCGCCACGTTCGCGACGCCCGTCAGCGTGGAGGACTTCGCCGGAATATCGGGAGTGACAAACCTCGTCGCAATCGGCGAGCGCATGAGGTGCGAGGCGCCGCAGTCCGCGCTCGACGCGCTCCTCAAGCGGATCAGCGCCCACCCGGTCGTCGACTTCGAGTGCGCCGAATCGGACCTCGAGGACATGTTCATGACCTACTACGGAGGCGACCACGATGCTGAGCACCGTGTTCACGAAGTCGCTGTATGACCAGTGGAAGGCCCTGCTGTGGTGGGCCCTCGCCATCGTTCTGCTGATCGCGACCTACGTCGCCATCTGGCCCAGCATGCGGGACCAGCCCTCGATGGCCGACTTCCTCAACCAGATGCCCGAGGCACTGCGGAGCCTGTTCGCTACGACCGGTGCCGATCTCACGACACCGGTCGGCTACATCCAGGTCGAGCTCATGTCGTTCATGGCTCCGATCGTCCTGCTGCTGTATGCCATCGGGCGCGGGGTGTCTGCGGTCGCGGGTGAAGAGGAGGCGCACACGCTCGAGTTGCTCCTGTCCACACCGCTCGCCCGTGCGCGGATCATCGCGGAGAAGTTCGCAGCCATGACCGTCGGCGTCGCCTTCCTCGCCGCCGTCACCGGGTTCTCCCTCGTCCTCGAGGGATCGCTCGCAGATATGAACCTCCCCGCCCAGAACGTCGCCGCAGCCATGGTGCATCTCGGATTGCTCGCCCTCGTCTTCGGCACGCTCGCCCTGGTGCTCTCGGCATCCACCGGTCGCACAGGGCTCAGTCGCGGTATTCCTGCCGCCCTCGCCGTGGCTGCCTACGCGGTCAACGGCCTGGCACCCCTCGTGGACTGGCTGGAACCGCTGCAGAAGTACTCGCCGTTCTTCCAGTACGCCGGACACGATCCTCTCCGCAACGGCATCGACATGACCGACGTCCTGGTCGCTGCCGCAACCTGCCTCGTGCTGGTCGCCCTCGCGGCGATCGGCTTCCGATCCCGGGACACCGCCGCCTGACGAGCAAGGGGACCTTCGGCCCTGGCCGCCTGGGCGGCACCGTGCAGAGTGTGAATATGCCATCCCGACCACCCCTCACGGACAGCACCGGAGACCCCACGCTCAACGGTGGGAGCTCCGGACGCACGACGATGCGATCGGCACAAGTGCTCGGTATCGCGGGGACCGTGCTCGCCGGCATCCCGATCGCCGCGCCACTGGTCCTGCTGCTGGTCTCCCTCCTCACCGGGCGGGGAGCGCGCCTCGACTTCCTCCTGCCCGGCGAACTGATCGTCGCCGTTGTCCTCGGCGGACTGTGCCTGCTCGCGGCGGCGCTCCTGAGTCAGGGACTCCGCGTGATCGTCGGGACCACCCTCGGAGTGGTCGTGGCGTTGTTCGCACTCGTCGGCGTCACGGCGGACGCCACGGGGCTCGCGTCAGGTGCGACCCAGCCCGAGGGATGGCCCTTGGTTGTCGTCGGGACTGTATACGGCCTGTACGTCCTGGCGGTGATCGGTCAGTTCGCCGTCGGGGTGATGCTGTGCCGCCGGCTCTTCGCAGGCGAGCGGCACCGTCGGTGAACCGTCGCCGACGTCCGGCGTGTCGACATCGACGATGAGGAGGCAGCATGCCGCATCCGATCATTCACTTCGAGTTCGGTGCGCCCGACGGAGGGGCGCTCGCCGAGTTCTACCGCAGGCTGTTCGGGTGGGAGGTCCAGCCGGCCGGCCCCGAGTACTGGCTGCTCTCGCCGGGCGCAGAAGGGATCGGGGGTGGCGTGCTGCAGACCAGCCGCGGCATCCCGCCCTATTTCACTGTCTATGTCGCCGTCGACGATCTGGACGAGGCGCTGACGGATGCCGAGAAGCTCGGCGCAGCCCGCATCGTCCTGCCGACGTCCGTGCCCGGCGTGGGACGCTTCGCGATGATCCGCGACCCGGCCGGAAACATGGTGGGCATCATGGAGCAGAGCGAGCCTGGACCGTCGACCACTCCCGCCTCCGAGAGTCCTCTCCCGGCGGCATGAAGTCGTGCAACGGGCTGACCCCAGGTCCCGCCGGTGCCACGCGCTCGAATCAGCCCAGCCGCGAAGCGCGGATCAGCCGAGGGGCGCCAACTCCGCCGCGCCAGCTGCGAGCAGCTCCGCCGCGACGCGGGCGGCGACGTCGGCCGCGGCATCCTTCTGCAGCACGGTCGCGTGCGACGCCGTGAGGTGCGCGGAGCCGTCCGGGGCGTAGATGCGCGCCGTGAGGAACAGCATGTCGTCCTCGACGAACGCGTGCGCGCCGATCGGCGCAGCGCAGCCCGCCTCGAGCTCGGCGAGCACGCCCCGCTCGGCCGACGTGGTGAGGCGCGTGGGGCGGTGGTCGAGCCGCGACACGAGCTTCTCCTCGTCTCGGCGCGTCTCGATGGCCAGCGCGCCCTGGGCGGGCGCCGTCGGCCACGTGTCGAGGTCGAGGAGCTCGGTGACGGCGTCGGAGCGGCCGACGCGATCGAGCCCCGCGGCGGCGAGGATGACGGCATCCAGCCGCCGCTCCGGGTCGTCGGCGCCCACGCGACCGAGCCGCGTGTCCACGTTGCCGCGGATGTCGACGAGCTCGAGATCGGGTCGGAGGGACGCGACCTGCGCACGACGGCGCGGCGAGCCCGTGCCCACCCGCGCACCCTCGGGAAGGGTGTCGAACGTGAGGCCGTCGCGGGCGCACAGCGCGTCTCGCGCGTCGGCGCGACGCGGCACGGCGGCGACCGAGAGTCCGGAGGCCTTCGCGGTCGGCAGGTCCTTGTACGAGTGCACGACGGCGTCGATCTCGCCGGCCAGGAGCGCATCGCGCAGCGCCTTGGCGAAGACGCCCGTCCCGCCGAGCGACGCCAGCGACGCTGTGGAGGTGTCGCCCTCGGAGGTGATCACCACGAGCTCGCCCCCGAGAGCGTCGGCGATCGTGCCGGCCTGGGCGAGCGCCAGGGCGCTGCCCCGCGTGCCGATGCGGAGGGTCACGGCGCGATCCCCGCGACGGCGGGCTTGAATCCGAGGCGCACGTTCTCGCAGCATCCCGGCCGGCACACGTCGAACCACGGCCCGAGTGCGGTGAGAGCGGGCCGTTCGTCCGTCGGCACGCCGTCGCGGCGCTCGAGGACGAGATCGACCAGCCCGCTCACGAAGGCGGGGTGCACACCCGGCGTCGGCACGCGCACCGCGGTCATGCCGTGCGCATCGGCGGTCTCGAGGGCCTCGGTGTCGAGGTCCCACGCGACCTCCATGTGGTCGGAGATGAAGCCGAGCGGCACGATCACAAGACCTGTGACACCGTCGGCCGCGAGCTCTGCGATGCGGTCGTTGATGTCGGGCTCGAGCCACGGCTGGGTCGGCGGACCGGACCGCGACTGGTAGACGAGGTCCCAGCCGACACCCGGGTGGTCGGCCATGACGACCTCGGCGACCGCACGGTGCTGCGCGGCGTACGCACCGCCCGCGCCGAAGTCGAGGTCGCGGGGGCCGGAGCGGTCGGCATCCGCGATCGGCACGGAGTGCGTCGAGAAGAGCACGTGCGTCTTCGCGGTGCCCCCCACTTCCGCCAGCCCTGCCCGCACGCCGTCGACGAAAGGCTGGACGAAGCCCGGATGGTCGAAGAACTGGCGCACCTTGTCGATCGTGACGGTGCCTTCGAGTCCCGTCTCGGCGAGTGCCGCGGCGTAATCCTCGCGGTACTGACGGCAGCTCGAGTACGACGAATAGGCGCTGGTGCCGATGGCCAGGAGCGTCCTCAGGCCCCGCTCGTCGGCCTCCCGCAGCGCGTCGGACAGATACGGAGCCCAGTTGCGATTGCCCCACAGCACGGGCAGGTCGATGCCGCGCGCGGCGAGCTCCGCCTCGAGCGCGGCCTTGAGCGCCCGGTTCTGGTCGTTGATGGGACTCACGCCCCCGAACGCGCGGTAGTGGTGTGCGACTTCCTCGAGACGCTCCTCGGGGATGCCGCGCCCGCGAGTGACGTTGCGCAGGAACGGGATGACGTCATCCTGCCCCTCCGGACCGCCGAAGCTCGCGAGCAGGATCGCACCGTAGGCGACGGGGGCCTCGACGTGCGCGGCGCCCGAGGACGCGGCGGGCGAGGCTGCCAGGACCTGACAGTCGGCGGCACTCACGAGAGCACCTCGGCGAGCTCGCCTGCCTCGATCCGGCGGCCGGCGAAGAACGGGACCTCCTCACGCACGTGCAGACGCGCGTCGGTGGCGCGCAGGTGGCGCATGAGGTCGACGAGGTCGACCACGTCGTCGGCTTCGAGCGCGAGCAGCCACTCGTAGTCGCCGAGCGCGAAGCTCGCGACGGTGTTGCTCAGCACCTGGGGGTAGTCGCGGCCCTTGCCGCCGTGGTCGGCGAGCATCCGGCCGCGCTCCGCGGCGGGCAGGACGTACCACTCGTAGCTGCGCACGAACGGGTACACGGTCACCCAGCCCTTGGGAGCCAGGCCCCGGGCGAAGGCGGGCGCGTGGTCACGGCTGAACTCCGCCTGACGGTGCACGCCCATCGCGTTCCAGGTCGGCAGGAGCGGCGCGAGCTCGCGCGTGCGGCGCAGCACGCGCAGGTCGGCCTGCAGCTGCTCGGCCGAGTCGCCCGTGAGCCACAGCAGGATGTCGGCATCCGCCCGCATCCCCGACACGTCGTAGAGCCCGCGCAGACGCGGTGCGATCTGCGCCGCCGCCTCGGCGAACGGCGCCCTCTCCCCTCCGCCGCCCGACGTGTGGGGGTCGCGGCGCAGCACCGCGTAGAGCGTGAAGAAGTCGGACGGGGACGAGGTCGTGTCTGTCACCCCTCCATCATGCGATTACGAATGCCTGAAGCTTGACCGGGCGCCGAGGCTCTCAGCGAGCTGGAAGCTCGTGGACGAGCTCGACGATGCGTCCGAGCACATCCGGGTCGGTCTCCGGCGGCACGCCGTGGCCGAGGTTGACGATGTGCGCCGGAGCGGCGGCGCCGCGCTCCACGACATCGCGGACGTGGGCCGAGAGCAGCGGCCAGGGTGCGGTGAGCAGCGCCGGGTCGATGTTGCCCTGCAGCGGGACCGTGCCGCCGAGGCGGCGGTTCGCCTCGTCGAGCGGCAGCCGCCAGTCGATGCCCACCACGTCGGCGCCCAGGGCGGGGAGGGCGTCCAGCACGTCGCCCATGCCGAGTCCGAAATGGATGCGGGGCACCTCGAGGCCGCGGAGCGCGTCGAATGCGCGGCGCGAGTGCGGCGCGACGCGGCGGATGTAGTCGTCTCGCGACAGCGACCCCGCCCACGAGTCGAAGAGCTGCACGACGCTGGCGCCGGCCAGCACCTGGGTCTGCAGGAACGCCCCCGTGACGTCGGCGCACCAGTTCAGCAGCGTCGCCCACGCGCGCGGGTCGGTGCGCATGAGGGCGCGGGTGCGCAGCTGGTCCTTCGAGGGGCCGCCCTCGACGAGGTAGCTCGCGACGGTGTACGGCGCACCGCCGAAGCCGATGAGCGGCGTCTCGCCGAGCTCGGCGACCGTCATCGCGACGGCATCCGCAATCGGCTGGAGCGCCTCCGGTTCGATCGGACGCAGGCGCAGGATGTCGGCGGCCGACCGTACAGGCTCGTCGATGACGGGGCCGCGCCCGGAGACGATGCGCACATCCACTCCGGCGAGCAGCACCGGCACGACGATGTCGCTGAAGAAGACGGCGGCGTCCACGCCGTGACGGCGAACCGGCTGCATCGTGATCTCGGATGCGAGTGCCGGCGTGAGGCAGGCATCGAGCATCTCGGTGCCCGCCCGGCTGGCGCGGTACTCGGGCAGGGAGCGCCCGGCCTGACGCATGAACCACACCGGGAGTGTCTCGGGACGGGTGCCCTTCGCAGCCTGCACGAGCGGGCTGGATGCGGTGCGCCCGTCGCGCAGCGGATGGTCGGCGGGCAGGGCGATCGGGGTGGACGGCATCCCCCAAGGCTACGTGGAGTGTCGGTGTCGACCGGCTTCAGCACCTCTGACAGCTAAACTCCCGTCGTGCTCTTCTGCCTGACGGCGAATCACCGCAACACCGATTTCGACGTGCTGGATCGCATCTCGCACGTGACAGGAACCGACGCCGCGGACCGGATCGCCGCGCACGACTTCGTGCGCGGCGTCATCGTGCTGTCCACGTGCAACCGCTTCGAGGCGTATCTCGAGCTCGACGAGTCCCTCCTCGACGGCGGCGCCGTGGCTCGGACGGCCGTGATCGATGCACTGCGCGACGCGGGTGTGGATGCTCCGGATGCCGACGCCCTCGCCGCCTCGGCGGGATCGGTCGACGGCGACGACGTCGTGCACCACCTGTTCGCGGTGGCCTCGGGTCTCGAGTCGATGGTGGTCGGCGAGGAGGAGATCAACGGGCAGGTGCAGCGGTCGCTGTCGGCCGCGCGCACCGCCGGCACCACGAGCACCCTTCTCGAGCAGGCCTTCCAGCGCGCGGCCCACTCGACCCGCGCCGTGCGCGCGAAGGCCGACGTCGCCGCGGGCGGCCGCTCGCTCGCCCGCATCGCGCTCGATCTGGCCGGCTCCCGCGTCACCGACTGGTCGACCGTCCGCGTGCTCCTGGTGGGCACGGGGCAGTACGCCGCGACGACGATCACCGCGTTGCGTGCCCGAGGCGCCGAAGACGTGCGGGTCTTCTCCGCGACGGGGCGCGGTGAGAAGTTCGCCCTGAAGTACGCGGTGCGCGCGGAGCGCGACCTGGGCGAGGCGATCGCCCGCGCGGACATCGTCCTGACCTGCACCGCGCGGTACGTCATCACGGCCGACGACATCCCCGATTCGTCGCCGCGCCTCATCGTGGACCTCGGCCTGCCCCGCAATGTGGACCCCGCCGTCGGCGCGCTCCCGGGAGTGGAGCTCATGGACCTCGAGCTGCTCGGCCGCCACGCCGTCCTGCCGGAGCTCGGCCCCGGCGCGCACGAGCTCGTCGGCAACGCCGCGGCGACCTTCACCGCCGAGCGCGCCGCCGCCTCCGCGGTCGTCGCCGTCCGCACGCACATCCAGAAGCTGCTCGATGCCGAGCTGGCCCGGACCAGCTCCTCGCCCGACGCGGATGCCGTCGCCGCGGCGCTCCGGCACTTCGCCGGCGTGCTGTCGCACACCCCGTCGGTGCGGGCACGAGAGCTCGCCGCGGAGGGGCGCATCGACGAGTTCGAGGCTGCGCTCGGCACCGTCTTCGGTCTCGACGTCGCACCGCGCCTGCGCGCGATCGACGATGAGCGCGCCGCGGGTTAGAGCTCGGCCGGGTCTGTGACCGGCAGCCGGCAGGCGAAGTCGCGGCAGTCGTAGGCGGCCGGCATCCCGTCCACGGCGGTCTTGCCCTCGAACAGGGTGAATCCGGCATCTGCGAAGGCGCGCGCCTGCTCCTCTGTCACGATCGCGAGGACGTCGGACGGGATGCGGCGGGCCGCGGTCACGAGGTCGGCGTCTCCGGCGATCACGACCACCTGTCGTGGCGGGCGCGCCAGCAGCAGCGCCGCCTGCAGCATCGAGCCGTGGGCCAGCGGCTCGGCGAGCGCGCGGGCGGCGTAGCGGCGGACGATGTCGGCAGCCATCTCCCGGTACTCGTCGCCGGCGCCGAGCAGCCACAGCGCGAGCGCGCCGTGCGCGAGGGCGGACGGCGCCGAGGGGTGATCCGAGTCCGACGCATCGGGGGGATGCGGGGTGCCGTGGGCGCGGAGCACCGGATCGGCCCACTCCCGGGGCTGTGCGCGCGGTGTCGTTCCGCCTCGGTCGCCGGCGCTGCCGAGCTCATCCCCCGAGGGGCCGAACGGGCCCAGCACCTGACGGGCGGCGACGGCGTAGGCGACCTCTCCCGTGGCCGCGGCCAGCGCGGCGAGCCCGGCGGCCAGGAGTCCTGCGTCCTCTGCGGTCCCGGCGGCGCGTGAGGGCACATCGTCGAGCGACGCCCGCAGAAGCCGGCCGTCGGCGGAGATGTTCGATTCGAGGACGGCGTCGGCGGCCCAGCGCGCGGCCTCCAGCAGTCGGTCGTCCCCGAGTCGCGTGCCGGCCCGGGCGAGCGCGCCGATCGCGAGGCCGTTCCAGCCCGTGACGATCTTGCCGTCGGTCGCCGGCGGTTCGAGCTCGGCGCGGCCCGCGGCATCCCGCTGGTAGTACCCGCCCTCGCTGCGCTCCCCCGCGATCCAGGACTCCGAGTCCTGGGCGGCGGCGAAGCCGCCGGACGGCTGCTGCAGCACGTTCGTCAGGAACTGCGCGGTGCTGCGGACGAGGTCGTCGCGGCCCGCATCCAGCGACACGTCGATGAGCGTCGCGTTGTCGGTGAGCATGCGCTCGTAGTGCGGCTCGCTCCAGTCGCGCCGCGTCGCGTACCGGAAGAACCCGCCGTCCACCGCATCGCGCAGCGGCGAAGCCGCCATGGCCGCGAGGGCGCGGTCGGCCACCTCCTCGGTGTGCGCGGCGGCGTCGCGGCCGGCCCGCTGCAGGAACCCGAGCGCCGGCGTCATGGGGAACTTCGGGGTCGCGGCATCCGCCCCGCGTCCGGCGAAGCCGCCATGCTGCGGATCCTCCGCGGAGGCCGCGCGGCGAGCGGCGTCCGCCAGCTGGGCGAGGGTGGGCAGGTCGGAGGTCGCGGAGGCTCCGGCCTCCTCGAGGGCTGCGACGACGGCGGATGCGGCGGCATCCACCGTGTCGCGCCGCTCGGTCCACGCCTGCCGCACCGCGCCGAGCACCTGCGAGAACGACGGGATGCCGCCGCGCGGCTCGGGCGGGAAGTACGTGCCCGCGAAGAACGCGCGCCCGTCCGGGGTCGTGAAGACGCTGAGCGGCCAGCCGAGGCTGCGGGTGAACGCGCTCGCTGCGGCGAGGTAGGCGTCGTCGACCTCCGGATGCTCCTCGCGGTCCACCTTGACGCTGACGAACCCGTCGGCGAGTTCCGCGGCGATCTGCGGATCGGAGAACGACTCCCGCGCCATCACGTGGCACCAGTGGCAGGTGGAATACCCGATCGACACGAACACCGGGACGGCGCGCCGCCGCGCCTCGGCGAAGGCCTCCTCGCCCCACGGGAACCACGCGACGGGATTGGTCGCGTGCGCCCTGAGGTAGGGGCTCGCCGAGGTCGCGAGACGCTGGTTCACGGCACCCGGCTCAGTTGACCTCGTTGGGGTCGGCGCTCACGCGGCCCGACCCGTCCGGGTGGTCCAGGGCGTCGATGGCGGCGATCTGGTCGTCGGTCAGGGCGAAGTCGAACACGTGGAGGTTCTCCGCGAGACGCTCGCGGCGCACCGACTTCGGGAAGACGATGTTGCCGTGCTGGAGGTGCCAGCGGATGACGACCTGGGCCGGCGTCTTCTCGTGCGCGGCGGCCGCGTCGGCGACCGCCGGCGTGCCGAACAGGTCGTACTTGCCCTGGCCCAGCGGACCCCACGCCTCGATGCGGATGCCGTGCTGCGCCGCCCAGGTCGTGACCTCGCGCTGCTGGTGCGCGGGGTGCAGCTCGATCTGGTCGACAGCGGGGAGCTCGCCGGTCTCCGTGACGATGCGGTCCAGGTGCGGGACGAGGAAGTTCGAGACGCCGATGCTGCGGGCCAGGCCCTCGTCACGCAGCTCGATCAGGCGCATCCACGCGTTCACGTAGTTGTCGCGCGCCGGGGTCGGCCAGTGCACGAGGTACAGGTCGACCTGGTCGAGGCCGAGCTTGTCGAGGCTCTCCCGCAGTGCCGCCTGGGGTTCGTCGCCGTCGTGACGGTCGTTCCACAGCTTCGTCGTGACGAAGAGGTCGCCGCGGGCGATGCCGCTGGAGGCGATCGCGGCGCCGACGCCCTCCTCGTTGCCGTAGATCGCCGCGGTGTCGATGTGGCGGTAGCCGAGCTCGAGGGCCTCGCTCACGGCGCGCTCGGTATCGGCCGGCGGGACCCGGAACACGCCGTATCCGAGCTGGGGGATGGTGTAGCCGTCGTTGAGCTGCATGTCGGGGACAGTCATGCATCCAGCCTAGGAGGGCGCCCCCTGGTGCGGGCGGGCGATACGATCGAAGGCTGTGTCCGCCGCCGAACCCCTCATCACATACCCGCCGGAGCTGCCCGTCAGCGCCGCGCGGGACGAGATCGCGCGCGCGATCCGCGACCACCAGGTCGTGATCGTCGCCGGTGCGACCGGGTCGGGCAAGACGACGCAGCTGCCGAAGATCTGCCTCGAGCTCGGCCGCACGACGATCGCGCACACGCAGCCCCGCCGCATCGCGGCGCGCACGATCGCAGAGCGCATCGCGGAGGAGCTGCATACTCCCCTCGGCGGCATCGTCGGCTACAAGGTGCGCTTCACCGACAAGGTGTCGGCCGACACGCGCGTCGCGCTCATGACCGACGGCATCCTGCTCAACGAGATCCACCGCGACCGGATGCTGCGCCGCTACGACACGATCATCGTGGACGAGGCGCACGAGCGGTCGCTGAACGTGGACTTCCTGCTCGGCTACCTCCGGCGCCTGCTCCCGAAGCGACCGGATCTCAAGGTCGTCATCACGAGCGCGACGATCGACCCGGAGAGCTTCGCGAAGCACTTCGCGGATGCCGCCGGCCGACCCGCACCCATCATCGAGGTGTCGGGCCGCACCTACCCGGTCGAGATCCGCTACCGCGGCGGCGACGACGAGTCCGCCGAGGGGGACGAGGGCGGCGACGCCGGCCGAGACGACGTCGACGGCATCCTCGGCGCCCTCCGCGAGCTGGACCGCGAGCCCGCGGGCGACGTCCTCGTCTTCCTCCCCGGCGAGGCGGAGATCCGGGATGCCGCGGATGCCGTGCGCGGCATGTACGCGAAGGATGCCGCGCCCACCGAGGTGCTCCCGCTCTACGGCCGGCTCTCCGCCGCCGAGCAGCACCGGGTGTTCGAGCGTCCCTCGACAGGCTCGGGAACCAGGATGGCGGGTGTGCGCCGCCGGGTCATCCTGTCGACGAACGTCGCCGAGACGAGCCTCACGGTGCCCGGCATCCGGTACGTGGTCGACACGGGTACCGCGCGCATCTCGCGGTACAGCAATCGCAGCAAGATCCAGCGACTGCCGATCGAGGCCATCTCGCAGGCGTCGGCGCAGCAGCGGTCGGGCCGCGCGGGCCGCACGGCGCCCGGCATCGCGATCCGTCTGTACACCGAGGAGGATTTCGACCGGCGTCCGGAGTTCACGGAGCCGGAGATCCTGCGCACGAGCCTCGCGAGCGTCATCCTGCAGATGCTCTCGCTCGGGTTCGGCGACATCCAGGCGTTCCCGTTCCTCACTCCTCCGGACTCGCGCGGCGTCAAGGCGGCGTTCGACCTGCTCATCGAGCTCGGCGCGGTGTCGGCTCGGCACGGTGCCCGCGATGGCCGCGATGGCGGTGCCGCCGGCGGCGGCCAGCACACCCTCACCGACACCGGGCGTGAGATCGCCCGGCTGCCGATCGATCCGCGCTTCGCCCGCATGCTGATCGAGGCGCGCCGCACCGGGGTGCTGCCCGCGGTGCAGGCCATCGTCGCGGGCCTGTCGATCCAGGACGTGCGCGAGCGGCCCGAGGACCGCCGCGAGGAGGCCGACCGGCTGCACGCGCGCTTCACCGACCCGACGAGCGACTTCCTGACGCTCCTGAACCTCTGGAACCACCTCCAGGAGCAGCAGCGAGAGCTCGGGTCGAGCGCCTTCCGCCGCCTGTGCCGGGCGGAGCACCTCAACTACGTGCGCGTGCGCGAATGGTTCGACGTGCACCGGCAGCTCCAGACGCTCATCCGCGGCCCCGAGCGGCGCAGCGGCGAGACGACGGCGGAACCGGATGCGGTGCACCGCGCGATCCTCGCCGGGCTCCTGTCGCACATCGGCATCGTGGACGAGCGGTCGTCCGGTGCCGCCCGCGGCCCCGCGAGCAAGGGCAAGCCGGTCCGGCCCGTCACGCAGTACCTCGGCGCGCGGGGCGCGCGGTTCGCGATCTTCCCCGGTTCGGGTCTGCGCCGGTCTCCGAGCGCGTCGCGGGGTCAGCCCGCGGCCGTGATGGCCGCCGAGCTCGTCGAGACGAGCCGGCTCTTCGCCCGCACCGTCGCGGCGATCGACCCCGCGTGGGCGGAGCCGCTGGCGGGCGACCTCGCGAAGCGGCAGCTGAGCGACCCGCACTGGTCGAAGGATGCGGGGGCCGCCGTGGCCGCCGAGAAGGTGACGCTGTTCGGCGTCGAGATCGTGCCGCGGCGCCGCGTGCAGCTCTCCCGCATCGACCGCCCGCTCGCGCGCGAGATGTTCATCCGGCACGCGCTGGTCGAGGAGGAGTGGGATCCGACCCGCCTGGACAAGCGGCTGACGGCCTTCGCCCGCCGCAACCTCGAACTGCGCCACCGGCTCGAGAAGATCGAGGAGCGCCAGCGTCGCCGCGACATCCTCGCCGGCGACGAGACGGTGTTCGCGTTCTACGACGCACGCATCCCGGCCGACGTGTTCGACGTGCGCTCGTTCGAGGCCTGGTGGAAGGACGCGCAGCCCCGGACGCCGCGCCTGCTCGACATGTCCGAGGCCGACCTCGCAGAGGATGCATCCCGAGCCGACGAGCGCGAGTTCCCCGCGCGCTGGCGCCAGGGCGACCAGGTGCTCTCGCTCGCCTACCGGTTCGAGCCGGGAGCCCCCGACGACGGCGTGACGGTCGTCGTGCCGATCGCGCTGCTGCAGCAGCTGAGGCCGGACGGCTTCGACTGGCAGGTGCCCGGCATGCGCGACGAGCTCGTCACGGGTCTGCTGCGCGCCCTGCCGAAGGCGATCCGGCGGCATGTCGTGCCTGCGGCGGACTGGGCCGCGAAGCTGTCCGAGGAGCTGAAGGGCGCGGGCCCGGAGTCGCACCGGGGGCTGCCGCCGCTGACGCTGCGCGCCGCGCTGGCCGCCCGCATCCAGCGCGTCGCGAACCAGCCCGTGACCGCCGACGACTTCGAGCTCGATCGGGTGCCCGAGCACCTGCGGATGTCGTTCCGCGCGCTCGACGAGCGCGGTCGTCCCGTCGCGTCGGGCCGCGATCTTGCGGAACTCCAGGAGCGCCTCTCGGAGAGATCGCGCACCGCCGTGCAGAAGACGCTCACCCGGGCGACGCCGCCGTCGGCGATGCGTCCGACGGTGCCGTCGGCGGGCCCATCCGCCTTCGCCGAGCGCACGGGTCTGACCGCGTGGGATCTCGACGAGCTGCCCCGCGTCGTCGACACCAGGGTGGCCGGTGGCGTCGTGCGCGGCTACCCGGCGCTCGTCGACGAGGGCTCCACGGTGGCGACCCGCATCGAGGCGACGCCCGCGGCCGCCGAGCGCGCGACGGCCGCCGGCGTCCGTCGTCTCGTGCTGCTCGCCGTGCCGTCGGCTGCTCCCTACGTGCTCGAGCACCTCACGTCCGCGGAGAAGCTCGCCCTCGCGGCATCCCCCTACCCGTCCGCGAAGGCGCTCATCGAGGACGCGCGCGTGGCGGTGGCGGATGCTGTCATCCGCCGGATCGCGCCGTCCGGCGTCGTGCGCACGACGGCCGAGTTCGCGGCCGTGCGCGACGCGTTCTCGGCCGCAGCCGTGGACGAGGTCTTCGCGTGCGTCTCGCTGGCGGCCCGCATCCTGACCCGCTCGCGAGACGTCGAGCGCGCGGTGAAGGCGCAGACGAGCATGGCGCTCATCGGCCCGCTCGGCGACATCCGCGCGCAGCTCGGGGGACTCGTCTTCCCCGGGTTCGTCTCCCGCACGGGGGTCGAGCGCCTGCAGCACGTGCCGCGGTACCTCGAGGGCGCGATCGTCCGACTCCAGGGCCTGGCCGACAATCCGGGACGCGACCGCGCCTGGATGACCGAGTTCGAGCGCGCCACGACCGCCTTCACCGACGCCGGAGGCGGCATCCCGCCCGCGCCCGGCGCACCGGGACACCTCGTCCACGCGCGCTGGCTCCTGGAGGAGTACCGCGTCAGCCTGTTCGCGCAGCGCCTGGGCACGGCGGAGCCGGTGTCGCTCCCGCGCATCCTGAAGACGCTGACGCAAGGGGGTTGACCGCAGGCTCATGCGGCACCACGCTCGGAGACACCGGCGATCCGATGGTCCTCGACCTCGACGTCCACGACAGCGAGAAGGGAATGCAGCGACCGCCTGACGCGGTTGCGCCCACCATGGCACGCGCGATCCAGTACACCGAATTCGGCGGACCCGAGGTCCTCACGCTCGTCGACATCCCGGACCCCGAGCCCGGGAAGGGGGAGGTGGCGGTCCGCGTGGAGGCGGTCGGCATCAACCCGGTCGAGTGGAAGCAGCGCTCGGCGCTACGCGACACGGGGCGGATCACGTCGCCCCGCAGGCCCGGCTCCGACGCCGCCGGTGTCGTCACCGCCGTCGGCAAAGGCGTGGAGGGCCTGCGCGTCGGGGAGCCGGTCGTCGTCTTCCTGGCGACGGGCACCTACGCGACCGATATCGCCGTCCCCGCCTCGCACGTGCAGCCGCGACCTCCGGCCGTGTCGGCGGCGGAGGGCGCGGCCCTCGGCATCCCGGTCGGCACGGCCTACCAGACCGTGCGCTCGCTCGCGGTCGGCCCGGGCGACACGCTGCTGATCCACGGCGGCTCGGGTGCCGTCGGCCAGGCGGCGATCCAGTTCGCCCGGATGTGGGGCGCCACGGTCGTCGCGACGACCTCCGCTCGCCGCGCGCAGCGCGTGCAGGACCTCGGCGCCACGCCGGTCGGCTACGAGAGCGAGGGCCTGGAGGACCGCATCCTCGCCGCCGCCCCGCAGGGCATCACGGCGGCCATCGACATCGCCGGCACCGACAAGGCCATCGAGGCCTCGCTCGGGCTCGTCCGGGATCACGGGCGCATCGCGACCCTCGTGCGGGGGGCGGATGCTGCGCGCCTCGGCATCCGGGCCTTCTCGGGCGGCTCCCCCGAGCCGCTCACGCCGCTCGAGCTGGCGTGGCGCGCCGAGGCGATCCCGGTCGCGCTCGCGCTCATGGCCCACGGCGCGTTCGCCGTCGAGCTCGGGCCGTCCTATCCGCTGGCCGAGGCGTCCGAGGCGCAGCGGATCGTGCAGTCGGGCGTCGACGGGAAGGTCGTCCTGCTGCCCTGGGGCGATTAGGCCCCGGGCTCGGCGCCCGTCGCGACGGGCATGCCCGGAGTGTGGGACCACGCGCTCCACGAACCCGGGTAGACCGTGACGTCCACGCCCGCGATCTCTCCGGCCAGAGCGGTGTGCGCCGCGGTGACGCCCGACCCGCAGTACGCGGCGACCGGGACCGCCTCGGTCGCGCCGATCGCGGCGAACGCGGCGCGCAGCTCCTCGCGTGAGCGGAACCGTCCACGCTCGAGCAGCGTGGCAGCGGGCAGGTTCACCGCGCCGGGGACGTGCCCCGCGATCGGGTCGTACGGCTCCACCTCGCCGCGGTAGCGCTCGGCCGCGCGGGCGTCGATGAGCACCCCCGACTCCGGCCAGCGGGCCGCCCCGGCGGTGTCGACGACGCCCTCGGTCGGCTCGTTCACCACGACGTCGCCCGGCTCCGGGACGACGTCACCCTTCTCGAGCGGGAGCCCGGCCTCGGTCCAGGCGGTGATCCCGCCATCGAGCACGCGGACGTCGGCGACGCCCCCCTGTCGCAGCAGCCACCACGCGCGGGCGGCCGCCACGGAGTTGTAGTCGTCGCACACGACGACGGTGTCGCCGGTGTCCACTCCCCACCGTCGGGCGGCCGCCTGCAGCACGCCGGGCGCCGGCAGGGGGTGGCGCCCGTCCTCCGGACGGCCGTGCGTCGACAGCTCGGTGCCCATGTCGATGTACACGGCGCCGGGGATGTGGCCGGCGAGGTACAGCTGACGCCCGTCGTCCCGAGCGAGGTCCCACCGGGCGTCGAGGACGCGCGGCGGGGTGTCGGAGGCGAGGAGGGCGGACAGCTCGGCGGCGGAGACGATGGGCGATGGCATCCTCCCATCCTGCCCGCAACAGTTCGACACACGCCCTGGGCTGCGCAGGGCGTCGGCCCGACAATGGGTGGATGCCCGATTCGACCGACTGTCCCGCGCCCGCGAGCTCCTTCGCGACGGCGCAGATCCAGGCCGGGTACGCCGCGGGGGTCGCGCAGCACACGTCGGTCCCCCCCATCTACCAGTCGAACGCCTTCGAGTTCTCGTCGCTGAGCGAGGCGCGCGACCTGTTCGCCCTGCGCCGCGACGGCAACATCTACTCCCGGGCGGCCAACCCGACGGTCGCGGTGTTCGAGCAGCGCGTCGCGGCCCTCGAGGGCGGCATCGGCGCGGCCGGCGTGGCCTCGGGCCAGGCGGCTGTGGCGGTCGCGCTGCTCGCACTCGCGAAGTCCGGCGAGCACATCGTCGCGGCGCGCCAGCTCTACGGCGGCACGATCGACCTGCTCGCCGACACCTTCGTCGACTGGGGCATCGAGACGACCTTCGTCGACCAGCACGACATCGACGCGTGGCGCGCCGCGGTGCGGCCTACGACCCGGGCGCTGTTCGGGGAGTCGGTCACGAACCCGAACGCCGAGGTGCTCGACGTGCGCGCGGTGGCCGACGTCGCGCACGAGGCGGGCGTGCCGCTCGTGATCGACAACACCGTCGCGACCCCGTTCCTGCAGCGCACGAAGGACTTCGGCGCCGACATCGCGGTGCACTCCGCCACCAAGTTCCTGGGCGGCCACGGCACGTCGCTCGCGGGAGTCGTCGTCGACCTCGGCACGTTCGACTTCTCGGCCGAGCCGGAGCGCTGGCCGCAGCTGAACGCGCCCTACCAGCGCGTCCCCGGCGGCACGCTCGTGGAGCGCTACGGGAAGACCGCCTCCCCGTACATCGCGCTCGTGAAGACAAAGTACGTGCACGACCTCGGCCCATCGCTGTCGGCGTTCAACGCCTTCCAGCTGTTGCAGGGCATCGAGACGCTGGATCTGCGGATGCGGCGGCACAGCGCCTCCGCGCTGGTCGTCGCCCGCTTCCTCGACACCCATCCCGCTGTGGCTCGGGTGAACCACCCCGGCCTGGAGTCGAATCGCGGCTACGCCGCCGCGCAGACGTACCTGCCGCGGGGCGCCGCATCCGTCTTCTCCTTCGACCTGCGCTCGACAGGCGATCCCGAAGCTGACTTCGCGCTGGTCGAGCGGGTCATCGGCGCCCTCGAGATCGTGCGTCTCGTCGCGAACATCGGCGACGCACGCACCCTGGTCGCGCACCCCGCGTCCATGACGCACAGCCACATGCCGCCCGCGATGCTCGCCGAGGCCGGCATCACGTCGACGACGGTGCGGCTGTCGGTCGGCCTCGAAGACGCCGACGACGTCATCGCCGACCTCGACCGCGCCCTCGCCGTGGTGCTCACCGCCGTCGGCTGAGCCCCCGTCCGACCCCGATAGGCTCGGCGACATGACCGGCCTTCGATGGGGAATCCTCGCCACGGGCGGAATCGCCCACGCCTTCACCCGCGACCTGCGCACCGCTGGACTCGACGTCGCGGCGGTGGGCTCACGACGGAGGGATGCGGCGGACGCCTTCGCCGGCGAGTTCGACATCCCTCGCGCGCACGACTCGTACAAGGCCCTGGTGGAAGACCCGGGCGTCGACATCGTCTACATCGCCACGCCGCATCCCTCGCACGCCGGCAACGCGATCCTCGCCCTCGAGCACGGCAAGCACGTCATCGTCGAGAAGCCGTTCACGCTCACCGGCGCCGAGGCCGAGCGCGTCCGCGACGCCGCCCGCTCCGCGGGCCTGCTCGCCATGGAGGCGATGTGGACGCGCTATCTGCCGCACATCCAGCGCGTGCGCGAGCTCGTCCGCTCCGGCGCCCTCGGCGAGGTTCGCACGGTGTTCGCCGACCACACGCAGAAGATCTCGTCGGACCCGGCCCATCGCCTCAACGCGCTCGAGCTCGGCGGTGGCGCGCTGCTCGATCTCGGCATCTACCCGATCTCCTTCGCCTGGGACATGCTCGGGGCGCCGACGGCGATCACCGCGCAGGCGCGCCTGTCCGAGACGGGCGCCGACACCGAGGTGGCGACGATCTTCACGCATGCATCCGGTGCGCTGTCGACGTCGGTCTCGTCATCCCGGGCGGTCGGCCCGAACACCGCCCACATCGTCGGCGACGAGGCGCGCATCGATATCGACCGCGTGTTCTACAGCCCCACGACGTTCCGGCTCACACGTCCGGACGGCGAGGTCGCCGAGGTCTTCGAATCGCGCGTCGACGGCCGCGGCATGCAGTTCCAGGCTCTCGCCGCAGAGCGGATCATCGCCGAGGGCCGGCGGGACAGCGACCTCCTCCCCCTCGACGAGACCGTCGCGATCATGCATGCCCTCGACGCCATTCGCGCGCAGATCGGCGTGACATACCCGCAGGAGTGAATCAGGATCGGCGGAGTACAGTGACTCTGTGGCACGCGGGAACATTCCGCCCGGTTCTCAGACATCGCTGCGCGAGGCAAACCGGGCGCGCCTGGTCGAGTCGCTCAAACGACATGGGCGACTGACCCAGGTCGAGCTTGCCGGAAACACGGGCCTCTCCCCCGCCACGGTCTCCAACATCGTCAAGGAGCTGACGGCCTCCGGACTGCTGCACACCTCGAACATCACGTCGCGCAACGGCCGCCGGGCGACCCTCGTGTCGCTCGCGCGCGAGCTCGGCCTCGTGGCCGGCGTGCACTACAGCTCGCGGCAGCTGCACATCGCCATCGCCGACGCGACGCGGACGATCGTCACCCAGAGCTCCCTGCCCCTGCCCCTCGACCATCGGCACGATGCCGAGCTCGACCGCCTGAGCCTGCTGCTCGGCGACATGATGGAGTCGCTCGGCGGCAGCGTGAACGACCTGCTCGCCGTCGGCCTCGCCCTGCCCGCCCCCGTCGACCAGCGCACGGGCATGGTCTCGACGCCGGGCCTCCTGCGCGGATGGGAGGGCATCGACGTCGCCGAGAGCCTCACCGCCCGCATCGGCCGCCCCGTCTTCGTCGACAGCGAGGCCAATCTCGGCGGACTCGCCGAGGCGCGCGAGGGTGCCGCCCGGGACGCCGCATCCTCCGTCTACATCCGCGTCGGTCACACGATCAGCGCCGGCCTCGTCATCGGAGGCGACCTGTTCCGCGGCGTCAACGGCAAGGCCGGCCAGATCGGCCACGTGACGATCGACGAGAACGGCCCGATCTGCCGGTGCAGCAACCGCGGGTGCCTCGAGACATACGCCGCCGGGCCTGCTCTCCTGTCCCTCTTCCCACCGGGCGAGGGAATGCAGCGCCTCAGCGACCTCATCCAGGCCGCCGACGGCGGCGACGGGCGCTCGCATCGCGTGATCGCGGATGCCGGTCGCCACATCGGCATCGCCGCGGCGAGCCTGTGCAACCTCTTCGACCCCGAGCTCATCGTCATGGGCGGCGACCTCGCGCAGGCGGGCGAGATCCTGATGGCGCCGATGCGGCATTCGCTCGAGCGCACGGCGCTGACCTCCGCGAACGGGCTGCCCGAGATCGTCGGCACGACGTTCGGCGAATGGGCCGAGACCCGAGGTGCGATCGCCGTGGCGCTCGACCATGTCACCGTCGATGCCGACGTGGTCCCGGCCACCGCGTAGCCTCGAAGGATGCCGATCCGGAACAGGGCGCACAGGCTGGTGCGCACGGTCGCCCTCGCCGGGGCGGCCGTTCTGGCATCCGCGGGGCTCGCGGGATGCAGCGCGCGGCCTGCCGCCGACGGCACCATCGCGCTCCTGCTGCCCGAGGCGAAGACCGCGCGCTACGAGACGTTCGACAGACCGCTCTTCGAGGAGCGCGTGAAGCAGCTCGGCCACTACTCGGTGCTGTATTCGAACGCCGATCAGGATGCGGCGGCCCAGAAGCAGCAGGCCGAATCGGCGCTCGCCGCCGGGGCCGACGTGCTCGTCCTCGATCCCGTCGACTCGAAGGCGGCGGCGAGCATCGTGAGCTCCGCGCGCGCGCAGAACGTGCCCGTGATCTCCTATGACCGGCTGATCTCCGGCGGCGGCCTGTCGTACTACGTGTCGTTCGACAACGAGAAGGTCGGCAAGCTCCAGGCGACGGCCCTCGTCGAGGCGATGCGCGCAGCGGGCAAGCCGAACGGCGGCATCCTCATGGTCAACGGATCGCCGACGGACAGCAACGCCAAGCTCTTCCGCACGGGCGCGCACAGCGTCATCGACCGCAGCGGGCTGACCGTGCTCGCGGAGTACGACACCCCGGACTGGAGCCCGGACAAGGCGCAGTCGTGGGTCGCCGGGCAGATCGCCCAGTACGGAGACCGGATCGCCGGGGTGTACGCCGCGAACGACGGCGTGGCCGGAGGGGCGATCGCCGCGTTCAAGGCCGCGGGGATCTCGCATCCTCCTTTCGTCACCGGCCAGGACGCCGAGCTCGCCGCGGTGCAGCGGATCGTCGCGCGCGATCAGTACATGACGGTGTACAAGGCGATCAAACCCGAGGCGTTCACGGCGGCCGAGGCCGCCGTCGACCTCATCAAGGGCAGGAAGGTGACGGCGCCCCTGTCGACGGACGGCACGCCGACGACGCTGCTGAACCCGGTTCCGGTCCGGGTGGACGACATCGACGCGACGGTGATCGCCGACGGGTTCTGGACGGCAGCCGACATCTGCACGCCGGCGTACGCCGCTCAGTGCGCCCAGGAGGGCATCCGATGAAGGCCTCGCAGCCTCCGCGCCGCACGCGCGTGCTCACCATGACGGGCATCGGCAAGCACTTCGGCGCCGTGAAGGCGCTGACCGACGTCGACTTCTGGGTCAACGAGGGCGAGGTCGTCGCGCTGGTCGGCGACAACGGCGCCGGCAAGTCGACGCTCGTGAAGGTGCTCGCGGGCGTCCACCCGCCCGACGCGGGCAGCATCGAGTTCGACGGCGAGGTCGTGGAGATCGGATCGCCGGCGGACGCGCAGGATCTCGGCATCGCGACCGTCTTCCAGGATCTCGCCCTGTGCGACAACCTCGACGTCGTCGCGAACCTCTGGCTCGGCCGCGAGATGCTCGACGGACGCTTCCTCGACGAGGTCGAGATGGAGCAGCGCACCTGGACGCTGCTGCGAGAGCTGTCCGCGCGCCTGCCCTCCGTGCGGACGCCGGTCTCGACGCTCTCGGGAGGTCAGCGCCAGACGGTGGCGATCGCGCGCTCGCTCATCGGCGATCCGCGGGTCGTCATCCTCGACGAGCCGACCGCGGCGCTCGGCGTCGCCCAGTCGGCGGAGGTGCTGAACCTCATCGAGACGCTGCGCGAGCGCGGGCACGGCGTCATCCTGATCAGCCACAACATGGCCGACGTGCTGGCTGTCGCCGACCGCGTCGTCGTGCTGCGGCTCGGACGCAACAACGGCGTGTACAACGTGGTCGACGTCACGAGCGAGACGCTCATCGCGGCCATCACAGGCGCGATGGATCACTCGCACCTCCCGCAGACCAGGCCCCCGGTGACCAAGACCCCGGACAACGTCATCGATCTGCCCGCGAAAGGCGCGCGGCGTCCGCGCAGGAAGGGCGACGCATGACCGGCTCCACGGATGTCGACGACGATCGGATGCTGAGCGCCGGCGCCATCCGCCGCGGTGCGGGGCTGCTGGTCGCCCGCGTGCGGGGCGGTGACTTCGGATCGCTGCCGGTCATCGTCGGCCTGTTGATCATCTGGACGATCTTCCAGTCCTTGAACCCGGTCTTCCTCTCGAGCAAGAACCTCGTGAACCTCACGATGCAGTGCGCCGCCGTGGGCACCATCGCACTTGGCGTCGTGCTCGTCTTGCTCGTCGGCGAGATCGACCTTTCGGTCGGGTCGGTCTCCGGCCTCGCGGCCGCGATCCTCGCCGTGACGCTCGTCGAGCTGCGGTGGAACCTCGTCTTCGCCATCGCGGCGGGGCTCGTCGCGGGGCTTCTCGTCGGCCTGCTGTACGGCTTCCTCTACACGAAGTTCGGCCTGCCGAGCTTCGTCATCACGCTCGCGGGGCTCCTCGGCTTCCTCGGACTGCAGCTGCGCGTGCTGGGCGACACCGGCTCGATCAACCTGCCGTACGACTCGTGGATCGTGCAGTTCGCGCAGCAGATGTTCCTGCCGCCGTGGGCCTCCTACGTCGCCGTGGCGATCACCGCGGCGTCGTACGGCTGGTTCCTGCTGCGCCGATCCCGGCGCAGGCTGGCGGCGAACCTCGATAGCCAGAGCCTCCTCGAGATCGGCGTGCGGACGGGCGGCTTGCTCGTGTTCCTCGCGCTCGTCGCGTGGTACCTGAACCTGTCGCGCGGGGTCGGCGTGATGTTCCTGTTCTTCCTGGTGCTCGTGGTCGCCATGAACATCGCACTGACGCGCACCCGCTGGGGACGATCGGTGTATGCCGTGGGCGGCTCCGAGGAGGCGGCTCGGCGGGCCGGCATCCGCGTCCGCCGGATCTACTACTCGGTGTTCGCCCTGTGCTCGATGTTCGCCGCGCTCGGCGGCATCCTCGCGGCCGCCTGGCTGGGCGCCGCCAACCAGAGCTCCGGCGGCGGCGACACCAACCTCAACGCCATCGCCGCGGCGGTCATCGGCGGGACGAGCCTGTTCGGCGGCCGGGGCTCCGCCTATTCGGCCCTGCTCGGGATCATCGTCATCCAATCGGTGTCCTCGGGCCTGACCCTGCTGAATCTCGACGCCTCCGTCCGGTTCATGGTCACCGGCGTCGTGCTCGCGCTGGCCGTCATCGTGGATGCGCTCTCACGCAAGACCCGCGCGGCGACCGGCCGCGCCTGAGCCGTCTTCCCGGCCGTTCGGCGGCGACTTCTTGCGTTCACAGGCCGAACGCTGAATCGCCGTTGCCAAAGCGTTACGTTCAAGACTTGACGACAGTGGTCCGCGCGAACGAGGATCGCCTACGAGCAATGTTGCGACTCCTTTCTGGGGAGAGCAGTTCAACGATGAAAGGCAAGAGATGAAGAAGCGTTCCATCCTCGCGGTGGCAGCCCTCACGGGTGCGGCCGCGGTCATGCTGGCCGGGTGTTCCGGCACGGGCTCCGGCGGCTCGTCCGCGACGAGCTCCGGTGCGGCCGCCGGCAAGCGCGCGTGCGTGATCCTGCCGGACGCGGCCTCGTCGCCCCGCTGGGAGAACTTCGACCGCAAGTACCTGCAGGACGGCCTGACGGCTGCCGGTTTCCAGGCCGACATCCAGAACGCGCAGGGCGACACCAACAAGTACTCGACCATCGCCGACCAGCAGATGAGCAAGGGCTGCGGCGTCATGCTCCTCGTCGACTACAACGGCGCAGGCGCGGGTGTGGCGTCGAAGGCCAAGGCCCAGGGCATCCCGGTCATCGCCTACGACCGCCCCATCTCGGGCGCGGACTACTACGTGTCGTTCGACAACACCAAGGTCGGCGAGCTCGAGGGCCAGTCGATCGTCGACGGCCTGAAGGCGGCCGGCAAGGACCCGGCGACCGCCAAGGTCGTGTACATGGGCGGCGACCCGACCGACGGCAACGCCAAGATGTTCCACGATGGCGCCAACCAGGCGATGTCGGCCGCGGGCATCAAGCCGGCGGCGGAGCCCCCGGGGGTGTGGGACCAGGCCAAGTCGCAGACCAACTTCGAGCAGGCGCTGACCTCGCTCGGAGGGCACGTCGACGCGGTGTGGGTCGCCAACGACACCAACGCGGCCGGCGTCATCAAGGTCCTGCAGAACAACAACCTGAAGGGTGTGCCGGTCTCCGGCCAGGACGCCAGCACGGCGGGCCTGCAGAACGTCCTGCTGGGTTGGCAGACGGCCACGGTCTACAAGCCCGTCAAGGAGGAGGCGACCGCTGCGACGGCCCTCGCAGTGGCGCTGCTGAAGGGCCAGAAGCCGAGCGTCGACAAGAAGCTGGCCGACGGCACCCCGTACGTCGCCGTCACGCCGCAGCTGGTCGGCCCGAACGACGTCGAGAAGGTCGTGCAGGCGGGTGACGCGTCCGCGTCCGACCTCTGCACCGGCGACGTCGCCGCCGCCTGCGCGAAGTACGGCGTCAAGTAAGGGGAAAGTGCCGAAGGCGCCGCGTCGTTGACGCGGCGCCTTCGGCCGCCCCGGTACATTCCGTACATCCGAACCGCAAGGAAGCGAGCATGGCAGAACCGATCATCCAACTGCGCGGCGTGAAGAAGTCGTTCGGACCGGTCAGCGTCCTCAAGGGCGTAGACCTCGTCGTCCGTCCGGGCAAGGTCACGGCGCTCGTCGGCGACAACGGCGCCGGCAAGTCCACTCTCATCAAGGGTCTGGCAGGCGTCCAGCCGTACGACGAGGGTGAGATCCTCATCGACGGCACGCATCAGCCGCTGCACTCCCCGCGCGAAGCGCAGGGCCTCGGAATCGAGGTCGTGTACCAGGACCTCGCCTTGTGCGACAACCTCGACATCGTCCAGAACATGTTCCTCGGCCGTGAGGAGACCTCGACGGGTACGTTCGACGAGGGTCGCATGGAGCGCGACGCGTCGGACGCCCTCCGCTCGCTGTCCGTGCGCACCGTCAAGTCGGTACGACAGAAGGTGTCGTCGCTGTCCGGCGGGCAGCGCCAGACCGTGGCGATCGCGCGCGCGGTCCTGAAGAAGGCGCGCGTGGTCATCCTCGACGAGCCGACCGCGGCCCTCGGCATCGCGCAGACCGCGCAGGTGCTCGACCTCGTCAAGCGCCTCGCCGGCCAGGGCGTCGCGGTCATCATCATCAGCCACAACCTGGCCGACGTCTTCGAGGTCGCGGACGACATCGCCGTCCTCTACCTCGGCCAGATGGTCGCCCAGGTCGACGCCGACAAGACGAGCCGCGACGACGTCGTGGGCTACATCACCGGTACCAAGACGATGACCGGCGCCCCGGTCATCGACACCACCGCGATCGCGACGGGAGGAGCGCAATGACCACCACGGAACGCACCGAGGCGGCCCCTGACCCGCTGTCGAGCGACCTCATCGGCAGCGGCGTCGAGGGCGGCCTCGGCGACCAGATGTCGGCGTGGTGGCAGCGCGTGCGCGGGGGCGACATGGGATCGCTTCCCGCCATCGGCGGCTTCGTCGTGCTCAGCATCCTGTTCACGATCCTGAGCCCGTACTTCCTCACGGCCGGCAACTTCGCCAACCTGATCAACCAGGCGGCCACGCTCGTCATGCTCGGCATGGCGCTCGTCTTCGTGCTGCTCCTCGGCGAGATCGACCTCTCGGCGGGCGTCACGGGCGGCGTCGGCATGGCGATCTTCGTCGTGCTGGTGGATGTCGCCCACTGGAACTGGGTGCTCTCGCTCGTCCTCGCGTTCGTCTTCGGCATCGCGACCGGCGCCCTGATCGGCTTTCTCGTGGCGCGCGTCGGCATCCCGTCGTTCGTCGTGACGCTGGGTCTGTTCCTCGGCTACCAAGGTGTCGCGCTGTCGGTGATCGGCTCGGGTGGGCTGTACCGCATCCAGGTTCCCGCGCTCATCGCCCTCCAGAACGGGAATCTCCCCGTCTGGGCCGGCTGGGCGATGCTCGCGATCATGCTGGCGATCTCCGCCGGGACGTCGTTCTGGGACCGCGCTCGGCGCACCCGCGCCGGCGTGCCGAACCGTGCGATCTCGCTCCTGTGGATCAAGCTCGCCGTGATCCTGGTCCTCGGCGGGGTCGTCGTGTACATCCTGAACCTCGACCGCTCGCAGTCCGTGGTCCCCGTCCAGGGCGTGCCGATCGTCGTTCCGGTGGTGCTCGTCATCCTGTGGGTCGGCACGTTCGTGCTCGACCGCACGAAGTACGGCCGCTACATCTACGCGATCGGCGGCAACGCCGAGGCCGCCCGCCGCGCGGGCGTCAAGGTGCGCTGGATCAAATGGTGGGCGTTCGTGTGCTGTTCGACGCTGGCCGTCTTCGCGGGACTGCTCAGTGCGACGCGCGTCGGCTCGGTGGATGCCTCAGCCGGCCGTGACATCGTGCTGAGCGGTGTCGCCGCGGCGGTCGTCGGCGGCGTCAGCCTGTTCGGCGGCAAGGGGCGTCTCATGAACGCCGCCGTCGGTGCGCTCGTCATCGCGGTGATCACGAACGGCCTGGGTCTGCTCAACCTGCCGGCGGGTGTGAACTTCGTCGTGACCGGCGTCGTGCTGATCCTCGCCGCCACGGTGGACGCGCTCTCGCGGCTGCGATCCGGCGGAGCGAGAATCTAGCGGAGCTCACAGCGGCTCACAGTTGACGAAGGCGCCGGGCGGATGCATCCGCCCGGCGCCTTCGCGTCTCGCGAAGTCTGAGCGTCAGCCGCGCAGCAGCGCCCGCAGGCTCTGGATGGTGTCGGCCTCGTCGGGGCGCTTGTCGGATCGATAGCCCTTCACGCGGGCGAAGCGCAGCGCGACACCGCCCGGGTAGCGGGATGACCGCTGCACGCCGTCGATCGCGATCTCGACCACGGTGATCGGGCGCACGTGCACCGCGTACGCGGAGCGGTGCGTCTCGATCGTCGGGAAGTGCTCGGTCTGCCACCGCAGCGTCGCATCCGTCAGTCCCTTGAAGGTCTTGCCGACCATGACGAACCCGCCCGGCTCGCCGAACTCGCCCTCGGGATCGCGTGCCCCGAGGTGCAGATTCGACAGTTGGCCGGTGCGCCGACCCGAGCCCCACTCCACGGCCAGGACGACGAGGTCGTAGGTGAGGACGGGCTTGACCTTGAGCCAGCTCTTGCCACGACGCCCGGCGGCGTACGGCGCGCCGACGCCCTTGACCATGACGCCCTCGTGGCCCGCCGCGAGCGCCTCGCGGGAGAACTCCTCGGCGCGCTCGGGGTCGTCGGTCACGATGCCGGGCATGACCGACTCCCCCGCGATGGCGGACAGCAGCGCGCGGCGCACCGACAGCGGCTCGTCGATGAGGTCGCGGCCGTCGAGATGCAGGATGTCGAAGAACCACGGTCGCAACGCGATGGCAGCCGCGGTCTCGGAGCCGAACCGCGCCATGGTGTCCTGGAACGGCCGGGGGCCGCCGTCCTCGTCGAGCGACAGCGTCTCGCCGTCGAGGATCGCCCTGTCGACGGGGAGAGCGCGAGCCGCCTCGACGATCTCCGGCACGCGGTGCGTGATGTCGGCGAGACTTCGTGTGAAGACGTGCACGTCGGCGCCGTCGCGGTGCACCTGGATGCGGGCGCCGTCGAGCTTGTACTCGACCGAGCTCTCGCCCGCCTCGGCGATCGCTGCGGCGACGGATGACGCGGTCCCCGCGAGCATCGGGAGCACGGGCCGCCCGACCACGAGTCCGATGGCCTCCAGCGCCTGCGCCGATGCGGTCAGGGCGACGACGGCCGTCTCGCCGAGATCGCCGGAGAGCATCGCCGCCCGGCGAACGGCATCCGCCGGGCGGTCCGCGGCGCGCGCGATCGCCTCGAGCAGGACGCCCTCGAGCGCTCCGGTGCGCAGCTCGCCGAGGATGACCCGGGAGAGGAAGTCCCACTCCTGCGGCGTCGCCCGCTCGGCCAGATCGCGCAGCGTGGCCGACCGCTCGGCGGCGGACCCGGGCCCGCCATGCGCGGCCAGCGCGTCGAAGGCCTCGTCGACGTCGGACAGCGTCAGGGTCGGCGTGTTCGCGTGCTCGGCGTCCAGCGAGAACACCCCGCGCCACCCCACGCCGACGCGGCCCTGCCGGGGATTCGCGGTGAGCAGTCCGATCGCGATGGGGATCTCGTCCGGCTGCAGCTCGCGCAGCAGCCCCGCGAGCGCGTCGGATTTGGCCAGTCGCGACCGCGTGGCACCCACGACGGAGACGGTCGCGACCACCTCTGCCAGCAGCATCCGTCACCCCTCGATGAGCCGGGCGACCTCCCCGGCAGAGCCGTAGAAGTGGGCGAGGTCGGCGTCGCGGGTGGGCAGCAGGATGACGGCATCCACCCCGGCGTCGAAGAAGGCCCGCGCGCCGTGCGCGACATCCTCGGGGTCGCCGGCGAGGAAGCGCTGGTCGACATCCGCCGCAGGCTCCTCGCCGAAGACCGCCCGCGCCCGGGATGCGGCGTCCGCACCGAAGGCGGTCTGCACGTACGCGACGATGTCTATTGCGCCGTCGCGGGCGACGATGTCTATTGCGCCGTCGTGCGCTCTCTCCCGGCCCGCACGTACGGCCGCGACCGCCGTCGCGATCTCGGCGGGCGTGTGCCGGCTGTCGAGCACGACTCCCTGCGCGAGCTCCCCGGCGAGCGCCAGCGTCTTCGGACCCTCCGCCGCCGCATAGACGACCGGCGGGTCGGCGGGCGGCCAGCCGAGCGTCACGTCGTCGAGGGACACGTACCGGCCGGAGACGCTCACGGTCTCGCCCGCCAGCAGGCTCCGCAGTGCCGGGAGGTACTCGCGCATGAGCGTCAGCGGCGATGCGACGCGGGCGCCGATCTGCCCCATCCAGGACTGGACGCCGTGTCCCATGCCGGGCAGGATCCGCCCGGGGAACAGCCGCGCGACCGTCGCGATCTCCATCGCGCTCGTCGCGACGTTGCGCATCGGCATGGGAGAGATCCCGACTCCCACGCGCAGATTCTGGGTCGAGGCGAGGGCGACGGATGCCGCGGCATACGCCGAGTGGACGAAGCAGTCCTCCCACAGCCACAGCTCGCCGAGTCCCGCCGCCTCGGCGGCGCGAGCCGCGACCGGGAGGTCCTCGGGCGGATACCAGTGCGGAACGAAGATGGCGCCGATGCGAGTCATGTGCTCACTCTGCCAGGCGCGCCGCGGCCTGCACGAAGGACACGTAGTCCTCGACGTCGTCCCCCGCGACGATCGCCCGCAGCACGACCTCGTCGACCGCCGCGCGGTACTCCGCGACGCCGGTGCCGAAAGTGTCCGCATCGAGCACCGTGCCCGCCGCCGCGATGCCGAGGCGGTCGAAGTTCGCCCGATAGTTCGGGTAGGAGGCGTAGCGGTCGACCTCGGTCTGCAGCTTCGGGCCGGCCGCCGCATCCACAGCCGTCCGCACGTAGAGGGCGACGTGGGCGTCCGCCGAGACGCCGTGCGCCTCTGCCGCCTGCGCGGCCGCGATGTCCGGGGTGAGCCAGCTGAGGAGCGGTCCCTGCCCCGCGGTCACCGCGACCTCGCGCATCCTGGGGCCCAGTGCCCCGACGAGCACGCGCGCCGCGGTCTGCTCGCGCAGCCGGACCGCGGCGTCCGTCACGAGAGCCAGAGCCCCGGCGCGCGCCTGTCCGGAGCCGATCCCGAGGACGAGCCGCTCCTGCGGCAGCGACGCGATCGGCCCGGTGAGCGACGCGACCGGCCGCCGGTCGACCGCGATGACGCCGGTCGCGAGCACGAGGCGCTCGGTGACCTTCGCGGCCGCGGCCAGGGCGGCGAGGGCATCGCCCCCGGGCGTGTCGTTCACCCAGAGGGCATGGAAGCCCGCGGCCTCCACCGCCCGGGCGATGCGACCGATGGCGTCGGGACCCAGAACACCCGCCACACCGATGGAGACTCGTGCATCCGTCATGCTTCGAGCATGCCCCATCCCCCGAGCGCAAGGGGCCTGACAGTCTCGCCCGGAGGGCGCAGGGTGGAGGGATGGCGCACATCGGCACCTCCGGGTGGAGCTACGAGCACTGGGAGGAGGCGCTCTACCACGGCGTCGCGACAGGACGGCGCCTGCAGGTCTATGCGCAGGAGTTCGACACCGTCGAGCTGAACGCGAGCTTCTACCGCTGGCCCTCCGACGCGCGCTTCGCGGCGTGGCGCGACCAGCTGCCCGCGGGGTTCGAGGTGGCGGTCAAGGCGCCGCGGGGACTCTCGCACTCACGCCGGCTGCGCGACCCGGCCGAGTGGATCTCGCGGATCGAGCGGGGCCTGCGCGCGCTGAGCGACCGCCGCGGGCCGCTCCTCGTGCAGCTGCCGCCCACGATGGAGCGCGACGACGATCGGCTCGACGTCTTCTTGAGCATGCTCGCGGGCTGGACCCGTCCCGCGGTCGAGTTCCGGCATGCGAGCTGGAACGACGAGGACGTCTTCGCGATCCTGGAGCGCCACGGCACGGCGTACTGCATCATGAGCGGCGCGGGGCTTCCGACGGTTCTGCGGGTCACCGGCGCACTGGTCTACGCGCGGCTGCACGGCCCCGATCAGGAGCGGCTGTACCGCGGCAGCTACTCCGACGACGAGCTGCGCGAATGGGCGCGGCGCATCCGGGAGTGGGAGGCCGCCGGTCACGACGTCTACGTGTACTTCGACAACGACGAGGCCGGGCACGCCGTGCGCAATGCGCGCACGCTCATCGCGATGCTCGCCGGATAGCGCGAAGCCCCGGGGCCGGTCGTCCGACCCCGGGGCCTGTCGCACTCGTCACGCTGCGGTCGCGTACGCGCCGACCGCGACGGTGATGCCGTCGGCGGATGCATCCACCGTCACCGCCCCGCCGTCCACGAGCGAGCCGTCCACGAACAGGTCCGCGATGCGGTCGTCGACTTCGCGCTGGATGAGCCGGCGCAGCGGCCGCGCGCCGTACTCCGGCTCGTACCCGTGCTCGGCGAGCCAGTCGATCGCGGCGGGCGTCGCCTCGAACTCGACCTCGCGGGACGCCAGGCGGGATGCGGTGGCCTGCAGCTGCAGTCCGACGATGTCGCGCAGCTGCTCCTTCTCGAGCTTGCGGAACAGCACGATCTCGTCGATGCGGTTCAGGAACTCCGGCCGCATCGCCTCGCGCAGGCGCCCCATGACCCGGTCGCGCAGGTCGCTCTCCTCGTACTCCCGGCCACTGGTCGAGAACCCGATTGCGCCGGAGCGCGACGCCAGGAACTCCGAGCCGAGGTTCGAGGTCATCACGATGATCGTGTTGCGGAAGTGGACGGTCCGGCCCTGCCCGTCGGTGAGCCGGCCGTCGTCGAGCACCTGCAGCAGCAGGTTGAAGACATCCGGGTGCGCCTTCTCGATCTCGTCGAACAGCACGACGGAGTACGGGTTGCGGCGCACGCGCTCGGTGAGCTGGCCGGCCTCGTCGTAGCCGACGTACCCCGGAGGGGCGCCGACCAGGCGCGACACCGTGTGGCGCTCGCCGAACTCGCTCATGTCGAAGCGGATCACGGCATCCTCGTCGGAGAACACGGATGCCGCCAGGGCCTTCGCCAGCTCGGTCTTGCCGACGCCGGTCGGCCCGAGGAAGAGGAAGGAGCCGATCGGCCGGCGGGCGTCGCCCATGCCGGTGCGGTTGCGCCGCACGGCCTTCGCCACGGCCTCGACCGCGGTGTCCTGGCCGATGACGCGCCCGTGCAGCTCCTCGCCGAGGCTCGCCAGGCGCGCCCGCTCGGTCGCCGTCAGGCGGGACACCGGGATGCCGGTGGCCCTGCTGATCACGGCCGCGATCTCGGGCTCGTCCACGACGGCGGATCCGGTCCCCGAGCCTGTCGAGGGGCCGCGGGTCGCCGCCTCGTCGATCTCGGCCTGCACCTGCGCGATGCGATCGCGCACGGCCGAGGCCTCCTCGTACCGCTCGGCCACGACGGCGGAGTTCTTCTCCGCCTCGAGGTCGGCCAGACGCTGCATGAGCGACGAGACGTCCACCTTCGCGCCCAGCCGCAGGCGCAGTCGTGCACCTGCCTGGTCGATGAGGTCGATCGCCTTGTCCGGCAGCACGCGCTCGGTGACGTAACGGTCGCTGAGCTCGACGGCGGCGCGCAGCGCCTCGTCGGTGTAGCTCACGCCGTGGTGCTCCTCGTACGCCGGGCGCAGGCCCTGCAGGATGAGCACGGCGTCCGCGACCGACGGCTCGCCCACGCGCACCGGCTGGAACCGACGCTCCAGCGCCGGGTCCTTCTCGATCGTCCGGTACTCCTTGAGCGTCGTCGCGCCCACGAGGTGCAGGTCGCCCCGGGCGAGCCGCGGCTTCAGGATGTTGCCCGCATCCATCGTCCCCTCGCCGCCGGCGCCCGCGCCGACCACCGTGTGCACCTCGTCGACGAACGCGATGATCTCGCCCTCGGCCGCGGCGATCTCGTCCATGGTCTTCGTCAGGCGCTCCTCGAAGTCGCCCCGGTATCGCGCCCCTGCGAGCATCGCGGGCAGGTCGAGGACGAGCACGCGCTTGTCGCGCAGCTGCTGCGGCACCTCCTCGGCGACGATCGCGCGGGCCAGGCCTTCCACGATCGCGGTCTTGCCGACACCGGCCTCGCCGACGAGCACGGGGTTGTTCTTCGTGCGACGGCTCAGGATCTCGATCGTCTGCTCGATCTCGTCGACGCGCCCGATCACCGGGTCGAGCCGGTCGTCACGGGCCAGCGCGGTCAGGTCGGTCGCGTACTTGTCGAGCATGGGGGTGGTGGATGCGCGGTCCCCGGCGTCCTCCCCCGCAGCCTCGGGCGTGCCGGTCGGCATGGCCTCGCGCATCCCCTGCGTCAGCGCCTCCGCGGTCACGCCGGCGTGCGCCAGAATCTGGCCCGCGGGCGCATCCTGACCCAGCACGAGCGCGAAGAAGACGTGCTCCGGGTCGATGTACGTCGAGCCGCTCGAGCGTGCCACCTGATACGCGTGGAACAGGGCCCGCGAGGCGCTGGGCGTCACGGTCGCACCATCGACATCGGCCGGCGCGCCGGCCGCGGGCAGACGCGACTCGGTCGCGGCGACGATCCGCATGGGGTCGACGCCGACGCGACGGATCGCCTGGGCGACGGCGTCGTCCTGCACCAGCACGCGCAGGATGTGCAGAGCATCCAGCTCGGTCTGGCCGCGCTCCAGCGCGAACCGGCCGGCGTTCTGCAGGATCGCCTGCGTGCGCGTCGTCAGGAAACGGGTGAGGTCGATGGAGCGCGACTGTCGGGCCTGCTCACCCGCGAGGTAGCGGGCGAGGAAGTCGTCGAACGCGTTGGCTCCGTCGGCGTTGAATTCTTCGGGCACGTATCCTCCTGAAACTTGAGCGTGCTGCTGTCAAGTTCAACGACGGACCGCGTGAGGTATTCCCGAGGGATGTCCGAACCCCTCCCTAGCCTGGATGCATGACACAAGAGACCGCGATGGACTGGCGTATCGAGCTGATCTTCGTGCCCGTGACCGACGTCGACGTGGCGAAGGAGTTCTACACGAGGATCGGGTTCCATCCCGACCATGACCAGACCCCGTTCGAGGGCCTGCGGTTCGTGCAGATGACCCCTCCCGGCTCGGCGTGCTCGATCGCGTTCGGCACCGGACTCGGGATCGACCTCGAACCCGGCAGGCAGAACACGATCCAAGTGGTCGTTCCGGACGCCGACGAGGCCCTGGCGCACCTGCGCGCTGCCGGCGTCGAGGCGGACGGCGTCGACGACCAGGCATGGGGGCGCTTCGTCACCTTCCGCGATCCCGACGGCAACCGCTGGACGCTGCAGCAGCTGCCGCCGCGCTGAGGTCGCTGTTGAGTCGGCGCCATGCGCCCTCCGCGTCCTAGCTGCGGCTGCACGGGGTGTCAAGGGACGTGAGATCCGCCTGATTCCGTTCGATACTCGATACGCCGAACGAACGAGAGGGGCGATATGAGCGACGTCGCGAACAGCGGACAGGTTCCGCAGGGGGACCTCCGCGGGGCGGACATGTCCTGGCCCGACACGGATCTTCCGGGCCAGCCCCGAGAGCCGGAGATCCCCGCGCAGCCAGGCGCGCCGGTCGAGCCGGGCCTACCGGTCGGGCCGAGCGAGCCGGCGATGCCGGTGGAGCCGGGTCCTCCGAGCCCCGACGAGCCCCTGGCACCGAATCCGGACGAGCCGCTCGCGCCGAACCCGGACGAACCGCTCGCGCCGAACCCCGACGAGCCCACGCTGCCCTGATGCCCTCCTCGGGTCGCCCGCATGGCGGCCCGAGGAGGTTCACTCGCGCACGGTCTGCCGGGACGCCTCGAGCACGCGGATGAGCGTGCCGGAGTCGTACGCGCCGAGGTGCCGCTTCCCGCCGATGAAGAACGTCGGCGTGGAGTGCAGGTCCATCAGCTCGGCATCCATCCGGTCATCCTCGACCCGGCGCGCCGCCTCCGGCGAGCGCAGGTCGACGATGAACCGCTCGACGTCCAGGCCGAGCTCGTGCGCGTATCTGCACAGGTCGTCGGGCTCGAGGTGGTCCTGCGAGGCGAACAGCACGGGTCCGTAGTCGAAGAAGCGTCCCTGCATCGCCGCCGCCTCTGCGGCGACGGCCGCCGCCGTCGCATGCGGGTGCACGCGGTCCAGCGGCAGATGCCGGTAGACCCAGCGCACCTCGTCGCCGAAGTGCGCGAGCACCGCGTCGACCGAGCCGGTGGCACGGCTGCAGAACGGGCACTCGAAGTCCGCATACTCGACGATCGTCAGCGGGGCGTCCACCGGACCGCGGATGTGGTCGCGCGCCGGGTCGACGGGCCGGTTCAGCTTCGCGCCCACGGCTCGCGGAGGCCGCACCCGATCACCGACGCGGAGCACCGTCCAGCCGATCGCGAACGCGAGGACGGATGCGACGAGCACCCCGACGCGCGCGAGGTTCTGCGTGTGCGGGTCGGAGATCGCGACGGGCACGAGGAACAGTGCGATCGTGAAGCCGATGCCGCTGAGGGCCGCGCCGCCCGCGATGCGCGTCATGCCGAGGCCCGGCGCGAGCTCTCCGAGGCGGAGCCGGCGCAGGAGGGCCGTGATCCCGGTGATGCCGACGAACTTGCCGACGACGAGGGCGACGACGATCCCCCACGTGACCGGGGAGGCGGCGGCATCCATCAGCGTCTGCGGGTCGAGGGGCACGCCCGCGTTCGCCAGCGCGAAGATGGGCAGCACGCCGAGGGCGATGTAGGGGCGCCACGCGGCGTCGAGCCGCTCGTTGATCGAGAGCGAGTCGCGCACGCTCCGCGCGAGCGCCGAGGCGTAGTAGACGTTGGGCGACTCGCGGAACGCCTGGGTGAGCTCCGCGGCGCGCTCCACGTCGCGGCGCCGCGGCGGGAAGACCGGGATGAGCAGCGCGACGGCCACACCGGCGAGAGTGGGATGCACGCCCCCCAGCAGCACCAGCACCCACAGCGCCGTGCCGAGCACGGCGTACGAGAAGCCGCGACCCTCCGGCAGGAAGCGCACGAGCGCGATCGCGACCATGCACACGCCGGCGAGGACGAGCGGCAGCAGCTGGACCCCGCCGCTGTAGAACAGGGCGATCACCGCGAGCGCGCCGATGTCGTCGACGACCGCGAGGGCGAGGAGGAACGTCCGCAGGCGCGCCGGGAAGACCGGGGCGATCAGGGCCAGAGCGCCGATGAGGAATGCGGTGTCGGTCGAGATGACGACTCCCCAGGCGTGCGCCTCGCCCGTCCCCGCCGTGATCGCGACATAGAGGAGGGCCGGCACGATCAGTCCCGCTGCGGCGGCGGCCGCGGGAAGCACCGCCCGCCGCGGCGATGCGAGCTCGCCGATCGTCAGCTCGCGCTTGACCTCGAGGCCGACGAGGAAGAAGAAGAACGTCATCAGTCCTTCGTTGACGAGCCCGTGGACGGTGAACGTCCACGTCGCTCCGCCCACGCCCAGCCGCACCGGCGTCTCCCAGAAGTGGGCGTATCCGTCGCCGGGCAGGTTCGCCCAGATGATCGCGACGACCACGGCGCCGAGCATCAGCCCTGCGGACAGCCGGTCGCCCCGACGCTTGTTCGACATGTGCGCAAGGCTACAGAATCAGGTGTGCCCGAGACCGAATCGCTCGTCCAAGCGCCGCCGCCGGAGATCTCACCGGACGAGGCTGCCGATCTCGCCGCCGCACTGTTCGGTGTCACCGGCTCCGCGCGGCCGCTCGGCAGCAACCAGGACCTGAACTTCGTGATCGACGACGGCGTCGCGCCGCGGCTCCTGAAGATCGCCAACCCGGCCACTCCGGCCGCGGAGCTCGAGGCGCAGTCTCGGGCCGCCGCCCGTATCGCCGAGCGCTCCGACGTCCGAGTCCCGATGCCGCACGTCTTCGACGACGGCACCTCGGTGCGGGCCGTGGAGCTCGAGGGCGGCATCGCGCACGCGCGGCTTCTCGACTTCCTGCCCGGGCGGACACTCTCGGGCAGCAGGTACCTCTCCCCCGCGGCCATCCGCGCGATGGGACGGCTGGCGGCATCCGTCGATCTCGCGCTCGCCGGCTTCGCCGACCCGGGCGCCGAGCGGACGAACCAGTGGGACCTCCAGCACGCGCCCGCCGCATTGGCGGCGCTGCTGCCGTCGGTGGCGGACACCGCGCTGCGCGCCCGGCTGCGCTCGACGGCGGAGTCGGCATGGCGCGCGGTCGCCGTGCACGCCGAGTCGCTGCCCCAGCAGGTCATCCACGGCGATCTCACCGACGACAACGTGGTGACGACGGATGGGCGCGTGCCCGACGGCGTCATCGATCTCGGCGACCTCGGGCGCACGTGGCGCGTGGGTGAGCTGGCGATCACGCTGTCGTCGCTCCTGCACCACGACGGCGTCGACCTCCCCGCCGCTCTCGAGGCCGTGCGCGCGTACCACGAGGTGCTGCCGCTGGCCGATGCCGAGCTCGACGTCCTGTGGCCCCTGCTGGCGCTGCGCGCCGCGGTGCTCGTCGCGAGCGCGCACCATATCCTGCTCACCGACCCGGGCAACGAGTACGCCGCGGAGAATCTCGCACACGAGGAGCTCATCTTCGAGGCCGCCGTGTCACTCCCGCTCCCCGTCGCCACGGAGCTCGTCCGGCACGCGGTGGGAGCGGATGCTCCTCCCCTGCGCACGCCGTCAGGACGCCTGATCCGGCCGCGATCCACGCCAGGACTCCTCGACCTCTCCGTCGACAGCGCGCTGCTCGATGAGGGGCGCTGGCTGGATCCGGATGCCGAGAGCGAGCTGCTGCGGGCGGCGACGGCTGAGCACCCCGTCGCGACGCGGTTCGGCGAACCGCGTCTGACCCGGTCCCGTCCGTACGCCCACGACGGGCCGGCGAACGTGCCGCTCGGGCTGGACTTCGCGGTGCCCGAGCCCGTCGCGCTGCAGGCGCCATGGGACGGCGTGGTCGACCTGTCCGGGGATCTCGTCGCCGGCGGCCTGCGCCTCCGCCTTCGTGGTGCGAGCGACGTCGTGGCCGGTCCCGTGCGCGAGGGCGAGGTCTTCGCCGAGGTCGTCGACGTCGTCACGATCTCGCTCGTCGCCGACGGCGTCGACGTCCCCGAGTTCACGACGGCGGCACTCGCCCCGGCCTGGCGCCCGTTCGTCGCCGATCCCTCCCCGCTGCTCGGGCTTCCGCCGGCCGCGATCCGCACGTCCGACGCGGGTCGCCTCCTGCACCGGCGCGAGGAGCACGTCGCCGAGGTGCAGGAGCACTACTTCGACGAGCCGCCGGTCATGCTGCGCGGCTGGCGGGAGCTGCTCGTCGACGAGGACGGCCGCGTCTACGTCGACGCGCTGAACAACGTAACGTCGATCGGGCACGCGCATCCGCTGCTCGTCCACAACATCGCCCGGCAGTGGAGCCTTCTGAACACGAACTCGCGGTTCCACTACCCGCAGATCGCGGAGTTCGCGGAGCGGCTCGCGGGGCTTCTGCCCGACGGGCTCGACCAGGTCTTCCTCGTCAACAGCGGCTCCGAGGCCGTCGACCTCGCCCTGCGCCTCGCGCAGGCGCACACGGGCCGGAAGGACGTCGTCGCCGTGCGCGAGGCGTATCACGGCTGGACGTACCTGACGGATGCCGTGTCGACCTCGGTCGCCGACAACCCGAGTGCGCTCGAGACACGGCCGGAGTGGGTGCACACGGTGGACGCCCCGAACCCGTTCCGCGGGGTGCATCGCGACGACCCGTCGAGGTATGCGGTGGATGCGGTCGCCGAGGTCGAGCGCCTCGCCGACGCCGGCACCCCGCCCGGGGCGTTCCTCGCCGAGACGCTGTACGGCAACGCCGGCGGCGTCGCGCTGCCCGCGGGCTACCTGGAGGCGGTGTACGCGGCCGTCCGCGCGCACGGCGGGGTCGCCGTCGCGGACGAGGTGCAGGTCGGGTACGGCCGGTTGGGTCACTGGTTCTGGGGCTTCGAGCAGCAGGGCGTCGTGCCCGACATCGTCGCGGTCGCGAAGGCGATGGGCAACGGGCATCCCCTCGGCGCGGTCATCACGACGCCGGAGATCGCCGCGTCGTACCGGTCGCAGGGGTACTTCTTCTCGTCGGCCGGCGGGTCGCCGGTCTCGTCCGTCGTGGGACTCACCGTGCTCGACGTCATCCAGTCCGAGGGGCTGCAGCAGAACGCGGCCGAGGTCGGCGGCTACCTCAAGGAGCGGTTGCAGGAGCTCGGCACCCGCCATCCCCTCCTCGCCACCGTGCACGGGTTCGGGTTCTATCTGGGCCCCGAGTTCGCCCGTGAGGACGGGGCGCCCGCGACGGAGGAGACGGCGGCGATCTGCGACCGGATGCGGCGGCTCGGCGTCATCATCCAGCCGACGGGCGACTTCCAGAACGTCCTGAAGGTCAAGCCGCCCATGGTCTTCACACGCGAGAGCGCCGACGCGTTCGTCGACGCCCTCGACCGGGTGCTTTCTACGGGGTGGTGATCACTTCGACCCTCCCGGAGGGCCGACGATGAGCAGCACCGTGAAGAGCGCGACGATGGCGATGAGGATGAGGATGCCGAGCGCCCACGGGCGGCGGAGGAACCACCGCATCCATCGGTCGTACCAGGTGTGGTCCCGCGGGTCGGAGGTCTCCTCGAGACGCCAGGCGCCCTCGAGCCGACGGCTCCGGTGCAGCCAGAGTTCGCTCGGGATGGTGGCGAAGGGGATGACGGCGCTGGCGATCGCGACGGCCGCGGGCCACACCCCCCAGCGCTGGTTCATGGCGACGAGGATCGCCGTCGCGCCGTAGGACAGGAAGACGAAACCGTGGATGCCGCCCGCCACGGTGACGACGAGCGCGTTGCCCGTCGCGGCTCTGGCGATGAGCGCGGCGATCAAGAGCGCCCAGGTGATCGCTTCGGCGACCGACAGCGCACGGAACAGGTTGAGGGGGGTTCGGAACACATCCTTCAGTCTAGCTGAAGGGATTCAGCGATCCTGAAGGTCGCCTGGGTGCGACGGTCGTTCAGACTCCGAACGGCTGCTCGTGCAGGCCTTCGAGGGCGCGCGTGAGGTCTGGCGCTCCGGAGGAGAACGCCGCGTCGAGCGCGGCGAGGCGCTTCTCCGCCTCGGCGAGCACCCGCTCCCCCTTGTCCGTGACGCGCAGGTCGGACGCCGATCCCGCGTGCGCATTCGCGTCGTGGACGAGGGAGTCGTCCTGCAGGGCCCGCACCGCGGTGTGCGCGGTCTGCACGGTGATCTGCGACCGGCGCGCCAGGTCGCTGAACGAGATGCCGGGCGTCGCGTGGACATGCGCGAGGAGACCGTACTTGCGCGTCGTGAGACCGAGATCCTTCAGCGCCGCGCCGAGGCGCGCATCCCACACGGCCGAGACCGTCAGCAGAGCGATGACGGGTCCGAAGGGGCGACGCTCGGGAGGCATGGCTTCATGGTATCCCCGGGATACCGTGGAGCCATGTCCTCTCCCGCCGCGCACTTCGATGCCGACGCCCTGCGACGCTGGCCCGATCTCGAGGGACCGGACCTCCCGGCGATGGATGCAGCGGACCGCCTGATCCTCGAGGAGTGGTCGGCGCTGCGTACCGGATTCGAGGATGTCGTCGTGATCGGCGACGGATACGGCGCGCTGACGCTGGCGGCGGCGGATGCGGGCGCCCACGGCATCCGTGTGCATCAGGACGCCCTCGCCGGCGAGCATGCACTCGCCGCGAATGCTGCTCGGTTCGGGCTGCAGGGGTCTTATCGATCGATGCCGCTCGATGCGTCGCTGGTCGCCGGCGCACGTGTGGTGCTGCTGCGGCTGCCGCGATCGCTCGACGCGCTGCGCGACATCGCGGGCCTCGTCGCGGCGCACGCAGCGCCGGACGTGGTCGTCGTCGCCGGCGGACGCCTCAAGCACATGAGCGTGGCGATGAACGATGTGCTGCGGGAGCGGTTCGCTTCGCTGGATATCTCGCTCGCCCGGCAGAAGTCGCGGGTGCTGATCGCGCGGGGTCCCCACGACGGTGTCGACCCTGTGGCGCGGCGAGCCGTCGTGGACGGGCTCGTCGTCTGCGCCTACGGCGGCACGTTCGCCGGGCCGACGATCGATATCGGAACGCGGTTCCTGCTCGCGTCTCTTCCGGATCGCCTGCCCGACGAGGTGGTGGACTTCGCGTGCGGCACCGGCGTGGTCGCCGCGAGCGTCGCGCTGCGGCATCCGTCGGTCCGCGTGTATGCGTCCGACCAGTCTGCGGCCGCCGTTGCATCCGCCCGCGAGACGGTCGCCGCGAACGGCGTCGCCGATCGGGTGGACGTGGTGCGGGAGGACCTGCTGTCGTCGCGGGCGGACGGGTCGGCTTCGTTCATCGTGCTGAACCCGCCGTTCCACGTCGGCGGAGCGGTGACGGACGACATCGCTCCCCGACTGTTCGCCGATGCCGCGCGCGTCCTGCGCAGCGGCGGGGAACTGTGGTGCGTGTGGAACTCGGCATTGCGATACCGGGCCGCACTGGAGCGGATCGTCGGGCCCACCCGGCAGATCGATCGCAACACGAAGTTCACGGTGACGGCGTCGACTCGGCGCTGACGCGCCGCGGACGGAACCCGGCCGTCGGTTGCGCGCGAGCGAACGCCACGAGGAGCACGAAGGAACGAACGAGTGCGGTCGGATCGCGTGTTGCATGATGAGAATCTATGTTCTAGTGTGGATGCATGTCAAGCGCCGTTAGCTCCGATTCTTCTTCCTCTGGGGAATTCCCGGATGCGGCGCTGCTCGCGCACCTTTTCGACAGCGTTCTGGAGGACCAGTTCGCGGTGAATCAGCGCTCTGCGGCACGGGCCGAGACGCTGGCCGAGCTGCTGTCGTTCGCACGGACCCATCCGCACGTCTACGCCTTCACCGAGGATGCAGACGCGGTCGAGATCGCCGAGCGCGCGATTCTGCGCGACGCCGCCCTGCGGTTCGGCGTCTCCGAGAACACCATCCGGGGCATCGCAGCGACGGCCGAGGCGGCAACGACCAGACTCCCCCGTCTCTGGCGGCGCGCACGCGACGGCTTCGCCGCCTTCGCGCAGGTCGAGGCAGCGGTATCGCTCCTTCCGGTCATCGGCGACGGGCTGGAAGTCTTGGCGGGGTTCGACACCGAACTCGCGGACGCCGTCGTCCGCCTCGGGTCGGCCGGATTCCGATCCTTCGCGCATCGCGTCGCTCGACGGCTCTCGCAGGTGCCCCCGGCGATCCGGCATCAGGACGCCGCGGCCCGACGTCGCGTGATCGTCGATCCGGTCGAGGACGGCATGGCGTGGCTCTCGGCCTACCTCCCCCTCGCCGAGGCCGTGGCGGCGAAGCGCCATCTCACGTCGACCGCGAAGCACGTGGCGAAGACCGACCGGCGCGGCCGCACGCGTGATCAGATCCGGGCGGATCTTCTTTCGTCATGGCTTCGCGGCGAAGGAACCGCGACAGCAGTGAAGACCAAGGTGCTCGTCACCATTCCGGTGTCTGCGCTCTCCGGCGCCGCACGCGCGACGGTGCGAGACCGCCCGCACCGCGGCGCGGGTGGTGGCGCGGGCCCGGATCTGAACGACGGACCACTGCTGGATGCGACGACTCCCCTCGACGACAGCACCGCGGTGACGGCGCTCCTGCGCGAGGGCGCCTTCACCCGCGTCTTCACGGATCCCGTGACGGGAGTCATCCTCGACATGGACCGCAGGTCACGGAAGGCGACACGAGCCCAAGCCGAATGGCTGACGCTCGCCTATTCGACGTGCGCGGTGGATGGATGCGAGCACCCGGCCGCCGAGGCGGACATCGATCACTGGCTCGAGTTCCACGGGCCGCAGCGTGGGCGGACGAACATCGCGAACCTGCATCCGCTGTGCGGGAACGATCACAAACTCGCGAGCCGATCCAGGCTCGTGTACGAGCGTGCCGCTGACGGCGTGGTGCGGGTGCATTCGCCCGCAGAGGCTGTGCCGGTGCCGACGCCGGTGTCGATGCCAGTGCCGGTTCCGGTGCCGGTGCCGGTGTCGATGCCAGTGCCGGTTCCGGTGCCGTCCGAGTCGCCGGAACGTATGGAGGACGACCGCGAGGAGATTCGGCGCATCACATCGGCACTCGCCCGTATCGAGCGGCCGATCTACGGAAGTGAGCCGCCGTTCTGAGGGGCGGGTCAGCAGCCGGGCGCAGTCGGAGCCTCGGCGCAGGTGTGCGCCACCAACGCGGTGTGTGCCTCGTACACCTGGATGCCGGTCGTCATCGGCGCGCTGCGCACCTGCCCGATCACGGCGACCCACCTACCACTACCCCAGTCGACCGCGGCGTCGTACACGACACGGACGGTGACCGCGTAGGACCCGCGCTCCCGATACACGTGGCTCGTGGGGGTGGAGGTGAGCTGAGCTTGACGCAGAGAATCCCAGGATGCGCCACCCGTCGACGTCGTCGATCTCGAGCCGTCGCCGTAGTCGTACTCATACGCGGCGGGCGTGAACCGAACCGCGACGGGATAGTCGAACAGGGTGCCGGTGAGCGCGTGCGTCGGCACGGCGGCGACGAGATTCGTCGGCGCCCCCACGATGCCGACGCCGTCCGGTTCCACCGTGAGGGTGGGCCGCCGCGGGGTGAAGGCAGCGAGGTCCTCGGCATGCGGGGTCGGGAGCACGATGACGCTGTAGGTGTCGCGGCAGGCGATGGTATCGGTGACGCAATCAATGGGGATGGCAGAGGGCGACGGCGTGGGGCGAGGCTTGTTGGTCGTGGTCTTCGTCGGAGTGTTCTGGTGCGCGCCTTCGCGGGAAGCGCCAACGCTAACTGTCGATCCGTCATTGATTGCGTGACAGGTAGATCCCCACATATCGTTTCCACCACTACATTCCGAGGCCGTTAAGTGCCCAGCGCCCGAAACTAGACCAGCCGTCATCGCGACTGCGATGATTGCTACTCGCACGCGGGCGGTCCCTCACGTCCTGCCACTCGTTCAACTCGATACGCGAAGTCGGTCGACCGATCGGCAACAAGGCTAACGGTGACGGTTTGCGTGGGCACGCGGTCAATGTCCACGGCCGATGTGCCGTCAGTATTGGTGAGTCTTACCCCGGATACGTCAACACAGGCGGCCAGGTCAACACGCTCTCGATCAGTCGAAACATCGGACGGCTCAAGAAGCTTGATAATGGATATTCCGTCGATAGTGACCCCGTCTGCGTGATATCTGGAGAGGCCCTTGCGATCCGCTGCATTGGCATCCCCCGTGGTGAGTGCGAAGACAGGCTCGAACGTCTTGGGATCCGCGAGATCGACCTGGTTCAGGGCATCCACGTAGTCCCGATAGACCTTCTCCGCCGCCGCATAGGCGGCGGCGTCACTCGTGAACGCGGGCGTCGGAGTCGAAGGCGTGGCCGCAGGGTGGCCGGAGCATCCCGCCACTCCGAACGCGAGCGCACCGGCGACGACCAGGGCGAGAGCGCGGCGGCGGAACGTCATCCATCCACCCTATGCAAAGCGCATGGACCGCCCCGCCGTTATCCACAGGCACATCCGCGGACGTGGCTGGCGCCGCCGTCTCTTGTATCGGCGCGGGCAGAGGAGTACTCCTTCGGGCAGGGGAAGTTTCTCGAACGGTGGGGCAGACATGGATGCCGACGAGTCGACGCCGAGTAGTGCTGAGAGGAATCCGGTGCAGTGGCGCATCGGCGGATTCGACCTTTTCGTCGACCTCCGGACGGTCCGCCAGGGCAGGCCCGATCCGGTCGACGGCATCGTGCGCGGGGTGTCGGGACGGGGCTGGGTGCGCGTCCCGGGAGCACAGCCGACCGTGCTCGAGCCCTCACCGAAGGGGCGGCGCTTCGTGCACGCCGTCGAAGTCGTCGACCAGGTCGAGCATCCCGACACCGAGGTCGCCGTCGCGGATGCGCAGGCGGTCCGCCCTGGGGCGGCGATCGGCGAGACGGTCACCGTCGCGTTCGACGCCGACGCCGCGCAACTGCGGGGCATCATCGCCGAGGGCGGCAGCGTGACGGGCTGGCTTCGCACCGACCCGCCGACGTCGCTCGTGGCCGTGGAGTTCTCGGACCTCGCCGTCGACGTGGCCCATCACGTCGTCGTCGACGGCTCGGTCACCTACCCCATCGCCGGGCTGCTCCCCCCACCGCTGCAGATCACCATCGCCGGCTTCACCCTCGTCATCTCGAGGTTCGCGATCTTCCCGGTGCGCGGCTTCCGGGCGGATGCGTCGGTGATCCTGCCGTCGGGAGTGACGGATGCCGCCTCCTGCGGCCCCGCGGTCATCGAGCTGGGCAGCATCGCCCTGTCACCCACGGGCGACTACTTCTTCGACGAGCCCGACCGCGGATTCGGACCATGGCTGCTCGGCGACACCGGGATGGTCATCGGCGGGACGGGCTTCACGCTCGACCTCAGCCTCACGGCGAGCGCACCCGGCTGGCCGCCGCCGTGGCGCGGGCTCGTCCTGGTCGACGGCACCGCGACCGGCGAGCAGCATGTCCCCGAACCCTGCAACAGCGGCTACCTGCGCGGAACGTACGCGTTCCACCATGCGACGATCGACGCCACGGGACTGGCGGGACTGCTCGAGCTGACGGCGCCGGTGTCGTTCACGGCGCTCAATCCGTTCGGCCAGCCGTTCACCTTCTCGTCGGGTCAGCTCACCGTGCAGAGCAGCGCGATCGCGTCCGGTGGCTTCGACAACGGACGCACCGACCTGCTGCCGACGGCGGTGCGCGGCAAGAACGGCACGCACACCGTGTCGCTCGACCTCACCGCCGTGAGCGTGCAGCCCGACTACAGCCTGTCGGGCGTGCTCGATGCCGGCGGCACCGCGCTCTCGTGGGGCGAGCTCACGCATCCGGGCGAAGAGGTCCTCGTATGGACGGCGGCGGCCGGGCTCGCCTACCTCTACCTCCCGGGAGGATCGGTCACCTCCTACAGCCCGGTCTCGTCCGGCAGCTTCGTGAATCCCCCGGTCAACAGCGCCCCGGGCAGCACGCTTCCGGCCCTGGCCGCGGGCGCCGTCTCGGGCGTCACGCTGTGCAACTTCACGGACCTCCTGCTGCACACCCCGGATCGGCCCGGCGGGGCGTCCGTCCCATTCGCGCTCGGCCCCGCCTACGGCTGGCTGCGCATCGGCGTCACGGGCGTGGACGGCGAGCTGCGGCGCTTCTCCGCGCCGCTGCGCGAGCCGCTCGGCGACCCGGCAGGCACGGGGTACGTGGGCGTCGACTCGTTCAGCGCAACACTGTTCCAGCAGGACCGCCTCAATCTGCTCGCGGATCTCGTCACGAGCGCAGCCTTCGACTCGCACTTCAGCGGGAGCATCAGCATCCCCGATCCCGTGGACATCGGCCAACTCCCCTTCGCCGAGATGAAGATCACCTCGACCGCGTGTCTCGTCGGCGGCGATGTCGTGCTTCCGCCGGGAGGCATCCCGCTGCCGCGCTGGGGCCTGTCTCTCGTGTCGACCTCGACGACCGGGCAGGCCGGGGTCGTGAGCGTGCGCACGGGCCGCATCCTCTTGACGGCGGCAGGCCTTGCCGAGCCCCTGCACTTCGCTCGCCCGATCGGCCTGACGTGGGGGGAGATCCTCGCCGACGGGCAGATCGGCGACCTGTTCCTCGACTACAACGACTGGGGTCAGCGCTTCGACGGACTCGCCTTCCATCCGCACGAGGTGACCTTGGCCTACCCCTCCGCCACGGAGGCCTACCTGGGAGTGTGGGGATCGGTCACCTTCCCGTTCTTCGGTGCGCATGCCGTCAATGTGCGCGACGGACTCCCCGACCCGGCGCATCCATCGTTCACCCGCTGGGTCACCGTGCCGCACGATCCGATCACCGCACACGCCGGACCCACCGATCTGGCCCTCTCGGGCGTCTGGCACGACAGCCAGGGGTCGGTCGCGATCGACGTCGAGTGCCCCATCGACGTCGGGTACGACGAGACCGTCCAGCGCGGGTTCGCCGGCAGCGGCACCGCCGCGATCGGATGCCTTGGCAACGACGAGCTCCCCACGATCATCACGATCCGCGACGGTGCGAGCGACGTCCGGTTCACCTCGGGTCAGACGCACGATTTCGCGCTGCCGACCGTCGCTCGCCTCGGCGCCATGTCCGAGATCGCGGGAAGCCTCCGGGTCGAGGGCTTCACCGCCTCGAGGATGAACATCTTCGGGATGCTGGAGCAGTCGGCGCAGGTCGGGTGGATCCTCGGCCCCAAGGAGGGCTACGACGTCGAGGTGAACACCGTCGTGACGGCGACCTCGCTCGATTTCTACGCCTCGGGCGACATGCTCCTCGCGGTCGCGCTCACGCAGGTCGAGGCATCGGCCGTCGTGCACCTGCACGTCGACTACGCGGCGCAGACGGCCGAGGGCGAGGTGCTCGGCACCGTCTCGGCGTCGTCCGCGTTCAACGGCCTGCAGGGCAGCGGCCAGCTCACGTGGTTCGTCGGGCCTGGCACGATGTACATGCAGGGCAAGGTCGCCGTCGCGGTGTTCGTCGCGTTCGCGTCGTCCGAGACGCTCGAAGGCGGGTTCTTCGTCGGGTGGAACGCCCCCAACGCCGTCGCGTGGGTGCTCGACACGGGCGATTCGCGCTTCAAGATCTCGCGGTCGATGTTCCCGGCCTCGATCACGGGCGTCTACGGATACGGCCGGGCGTCGTACACCAAGACGTTCGCCTACGTCGCCCAAGCCGGCGTCGACGTCTTCATCGGCGGTGGCGCCTTCCTCGATCCGCTCTCGGGCGGTGCGCCGATCGCTCCGTTCGGAGGCGTGCTGCCCTATGTCGTCGCCGCGTGCGGCATCGGCATCCACGGCGAGATCGCGGGTGGCCTCGTGAGCGCCTCGGCGTGGGCCGAGCTCGCCGTCCGCGGGCCCCTCCCGCTGTACTTCGAGGGCACGTTCGGGCTGTCGGGATGCGTGGCCTGGGTGCTGTGCGCATCCATCACCCTCGCCGCCCGCTACACCGCCGACGGCCTCGAGCTGTCGGACTAGGAGTCGTCATGGTCGACATCGCGCTGTTGCAGGCCACCTCGGACGGTGTCGCCGCCGACGGCACGACGCGCATCGCGCTCCGGTGGGAGTCGGTCGGCGAGGCGATCGGATACCGCCTCCACCGGCGCACGCCGGGCGGCGCATCCGTCGTCCTGGGCGGAGCCGATCCGATCCGGCTCCCGCAATCCGCGACCGAGCTGCGCACAGTGGTGACCCCGGGCACGGTCGAGTGGAACACGATCGCACGCGTCCTGACGGCCGCGCAGTCTCCACCGCCCGCCGATCCCGACGTGCTGGTCGACCCGGGCGCGGTGTTCGACCGGGGACTGACGGACCTCGAGCGCGCGACCCTGCAAGCGGCGTCCCAGGCCGACCTCACCGTCGGTCGCGTCGACGGCATCGCGTACATCGACGCCGATGTGACGGCGGGCCAGGAGTACCTCTACGACCTGATCGCGGTGCGGGCGCAGGGCGGAGACCTGGTGCTGTCCACCGACGTGGCGGTGACCGCGGGCGTCTTCACCCTGCCCGCGCCACCGTCGGGACTCGTGGCGCAGCCCGGCGACCGTCGCGTCCTCGTGCTCTGGAATCGCAATCCCCTCGCTGCGACCTTCGTCGTGCAGCGCGCGAGCGCACCGGGCGGCCCGTATCTGCAGATCGACCCGCAGCCGATCGCATACGACACGACGACGGACATCGACGGCGCCGCGCTCCCCCTGCCGCAGCCCGGATTCCTCGACGTGGGAGCATGGGCCGCCGACGGCTCCCCGACATCCCGGATGGTCGCGGGCACCACCGTCGACGGACCCGATACCGGCATCACGTACTGGTACCGCGTGGCATCCCGCGACACCCTCAACAGGCTCGGGGCGTGGTCGGCTCCGGTCGCGGCGACGCCCGTCAGAAGTCTTCCGCCCCGCGCACCGGACGGGCTGCAGGTGACAGCGACGACGGCGGCGGACGGGCTCGCGCTGCAGTGGAACACCGTCGACCGCAACGTCGAGAACCACTGGCTCGTCGACCAGGGGATCCCCGACACGAGCCAGACCAATCTCGTCTATCGCGCCGACTCCAGGGAGCAGCTCGAGGACCTCGCGAACCTGCCCGCCCTGCTGGTCGCGACGATCCCGAGCGACCCGTACGACGCGACCAACCCGGTGCAGTCCTGGACCGACACGGACCCCGTCCTGATCCCGCCGTATGGCACGAAGCCGTTCTTCTACCGCGTGCGGGTCATGGATGCCGCCGGCATCCTGTCCGCGCCATCCGCCGTCATCGGCGCCGCCGTGCCCGATACGATCCCGCCTGGGCCGTCGACGATCACCGGAGCCGAAGGCAAGGCCGACCGCATCCATGTGGAGTGGAAGCCCAACCCCGAACCCGACGTCGCCGGCTACCAGGTGTGGCGCGGAGTCTGCGACAACGGCTACGTCTACGTGCCCGGAATCTCGCACCTCCCGCCCCAGAAGGGCGAGCAGCCTCCTTCGAAGGAGAGCAGGTACCACTGCGACCTGACTCAGGTCGGAGACATCCCGGTCGGGGACGCGCTCGCCATGATCGCGGCCCACGGCGTCATCGAGTTCGACGACACCACCGTGCCCGCGAACTCCCCGCTCTGCTACGCCTACTGGATCCGCGCGTACGACTTCGCCGGCAACCTCTACCCGGGCGACGTCCACGGATGCCCGAGGCCCGGCGAGTACCTGTGCGCGGGGCTGCGCGAGAAGACGCCGCCGCAGCTGCCGGTGCTGACGGCACTGCGAGCCCGCGACCACGGTGTCGAGCTCGAGTGGATCGGCGCACCCGAGCCCGACCTCCACGCATTCCACATCTACCGGGCCGAGAGCCCGACCGATGCGCCCGAGTTCCTCGCGTGCGTGTTCACCGACGGCACGGTCAGCTCGCTCCCGTGGTCGGGGCTGCCGCTGTCGTGCGCGGCCATCCCGGCCGTGGCCGACCCGCTCTCGGCACACGGCGCCTACGTCGACGCGGACGCCGAGCCCCACCGCATTTTTTGGTACCGCGTCTCGGCGGTCGACTGGCTCGGCAACGAGAGCAGCGCCGGCGACCTCGCCGCGATCCCGGCAGACAGCACCTTCGCCTACGCCAGCACGGTGCCGGCGACGCCGACGATCCTGCCGCAGGCGATGCCGCTACCCGACGGATGCGGGCTCGGCGTCTCCTGGGGTCCCCCGTACGACCCCGCAGCCGTGCAGGGCTTCGTCGTCTTCCGCGCTGCCGCTGGCCAGCCGTTCCGGCAGGTGTCGGGCGTCATCCAGGGCAACGGGTTCGACGACGAGACCGCTCGGCGCGGCGTGGACTACTACTACCGGGTGCAGGCGGTGGATGCGACGGGCGCCCTGTCCGAGCCATCCGCTCCCATGCTGCAGCGGTACTGACGGAGACGAGGCGAAACGTGGGCATCCTCCGGGACTTCGACTACAAGCACGACGGCTTCCCGTTCGCGAACTTCGACACGGACACCCTCGACTGGGACACGTACCGACGGACCTACCTGTCGATCTGGCCGACGAACGACGTCGTCGGCGCGCCGCTCGACGTCGCCTTCTACGCCGCCGCGTTCGAGCACGCCGCGAAACCCGGCCACTGCGTCGGGCTCTCGACACTGGCGATCACGATCTGGCAGCTCGGTGGATGGTTCGGCTTCAGCTCGCCCGCGAGCTTCTACCTGGGACCGCCGGACACCTACCCCCATCCCGGCCCCGAGAGCGACGATCTGCGCCAGGCCGTGCACATCCTCCACGGCCGGCAGTTCGACGCCGGCAACGTGACGGACGTGCTGCAGACCGCGAAGGCCGGTCACATCAACGACGGCATGGCCGCCTACGACCGCGTCGTCGACGGCCTGGCGAGCGGCGACCTGCAGCTCATCTCCATCTCCGACGGGCTCTCCGACGGACACGCCCACTGCCTGCTCCCGTACCGCTGCGAGACCCTGGCATCGGGAGAGCGCGACATCTACGTCTGGGACTCCGTCCGCCCGTACGCCCTGTTCCCCGACTACTATGACCTCGGCTACAACGTCATCCGCATCAACGGCCCCGCCGACTGGACCTACAACCAGAACCCCACCCCCGCCATCAGCGACGCCTACGTCTACGAGGGTGCACACCACGGCTGGCTGTTCGCGTTCTCGTCGACGGCGGTCCGCAACAAGGGAAGCCAGCCCTTCAGCGTCGGCTTCGCGATGTCGGACCTGTCCTACCTCGTGCTGTCCGGGTCGGCGTCGGTCGCGCAGATCGAGGACGACGAGGGCAGGCTGCTCTTCGAGACGGATGCCGCAGGCCGGCCGACAGGCTGGCGCACCACCACAGGGCTCGCGGTCCTCCCCTGGCCCTGGGCGGGCGGATCGGGCTCCGGCTCCGAGCTCTACCTGGTCCACGGTGACGAGACCGCGATCACCGTCCACGTCGACGGCCAGGACTACTCGCTGCAGCTGGCATCCGCCGGGAGGCTCACCGAGGTCGCCCCCCGCGGCGCAGGGCGCGCGACCGACAGCATCCGCATCGAGCGACGTGGCGCGTCGCACGCCCTGGAGCTTCGGACCTCCGCGCGCAGCCGCCGATTCGACGTGCGGCATGTCCACCAGCCGGAGCCGGGAGTGTGGGCAGGCGTGCGGGTGCAGGACGCCCTCGTCACCGACGACGCGGTGCGTGTCGAGCTCGCCGCGACGGCGGACTCCGCCCGGCTCTCCGGCGCACATGCGCGCCGGAAGGTCGACCTCGTTTTCGAGCGCTTCAGCGACGGGAGACTGTCCTCGTCGACGCTGACGGGCGCCCGGTTCGACCGCGATCACCCCCTGATCGCCACGGCTGAGCAGTGAGTGGACGAGTCGGCCGCCGCCGCACCGTGATTCCCGGAGGCGATTCCGGCGGCGAGCCCCGACGCATCGCGCTGCGTCCCCGTGCCGCGTCAGCGTGTGGGACCCCTACGCTGTCGACATGACGGAAACGCCGGCCCCTGCCCACTTCCGCATCCGCTGGGGCTGGTTCGTCGGATGCATCGCGCTCGGACTGGGCGCCATCGCGATCGGCGCCCTCGTGGCTCCCGTCGCCGCTCTGCCGGGCTATATCGCGGGAGTCCTGGCGAACGTGGGGACCACCCTGCTGCTGGTCGGCATCGTGCTGCTGCTCGAGCGGCGGATCGTCGATAGTGCGATTCGCGTGGTCCGCAGCGCCAATGCGCATTCGAACGACGCGATCCGGGCGCAGATCCGGGACCTCGAGGATCGGCTCGCCGCGGAGTGGGAGTCCGCGACCGCCGAGAACATCGCCGAGAAGAAGGCAGAGACCGCACGGGTGGTCGACGAGTTCACCCAGCGGGTCGTGGACGAGGCCACGCCCCACGAGTAGGGACCTGATGGGGATCAGTGCCGGAGCGTTGGTAGCGGTCTTCGCTGCTCTGTTCGTTGTCCTCGTGGTGGTGTTCCTCATCGTTCGACGCAGGCGGTAGTTTCTCGCCGGTCCGGCAAGGGATAACTCCTGTTGCCGTCGCTGGTGGAGCGGGGCAGAGTGTCGCACATGTTCGTGGATGACTTCGCTCAGCACAGCAAGGTGCTGCACATCATGACGGCGGACTTCGCGCGCGCTGTCCCCGACGAGAGGTGGGATTTCACGCCCGTTCCCCCTGGTTCGTCGGGCCGGCCGCCCGCTGCGTCTCGGCTGGGTGACGGATTCGGCCCGTTCTCCAAGCAACTCCGACACGTTGTGTGCGTGCGCGGCGTGCACAACGACGCGTTGGCCACCGGCAAGCTCGACTGGTCGAAGAAGCATGAGCACTACACCGGCCCGCTGGAACGCGAGCCCCTTCTGGACGCGCTCGAGCACGAGCAGCAGGAGCTGTTGTCTCTCTTGGCCGAAGCCCATCCCGAGATCACCATCGACTGGGACGGCTTCCCCTTCTCGCTGGCGATGTTCGCCGGCGACTTCGTTCAGCACGAAGCCATCCATCACGGCCAGTGGAGCGTCTACGCCGCCGTCGCCGGCTTCGATACGCCGCTGAGCTGGCGCCAGTCCTGGAAGCTGTAAGCGCGGCGCAACCGGCATCGGGGCTGCTGACGATTCGGTGACGCCGGAGCAGGCTCGTCCGAGTCCGTCAAGCGTCATCTCGCAGGCCGGCCGAGATCAGGTCGGCGAGTGTGGGCAGGTCGGCGGGATCTGACGGATCGATGTCCGCGTCTGACGCGACATGAGTCGTGCCGCCATCCATTGCGGTGTGGTGGTCATGCAAGGTCGGGGTCGTGAGGATCGCGACCCAGGCGGTGGCGGCAGCGCGGAGCCGGTGGGCGGCGATCGGATGACGGGTGCTCGCGCGCAGCACCTGCTCGACGAGGTTCTGCAGCTGACGGCGATAGTCGTGCAGACTCGCGTGCACCTCGGGATGCGTGCGCTGTTCGCGCCAGACGATGACGCGCCGCACGGCTGACTCCGCCTGCAGGCGGCGCAGCATATGCGAGATGTTGAGCAGTGCACGCGCGGGGTCTCCACGCGCGATGAGTGCGGTGGTGTCGATGGGATCGAGCTCGAGCCGCTCTCCGACCAATGCGCGAAGGAGGTCCGTCTTGCTGGGGAAGTAGTAGAAGAGCAGCCCCTTGGGCACGCCGGCGGAATCGGCGATCGCCGCTGTCGGCGTGGCATCGAAGCCGCGCTCGGCGAACAGGCGCTCAGCCGCATCCAGGATGAGTGCCCTGCTCTCCCGGCTTCTGGTCAAGACGGCATCCTCACACGCGCGACTGGGACGGCGGCCTCAGCCGTCGCCCCGGTCTCTCGAACGATGAGTCAATGCGGGAGGGTGCGATCGTGCGCGTGCATGGCCGGTCTGATGGCGATCGCCGCGACGATCGCCGCGACGGCGCCGCCGATCCAGCTGACCCACGCGGGACCCATGTTCGCTCCGCTCGCGTACTGGCCGATCCACGGCGCGATGGCGAGCAGGATGCCGAGCGCCAGCTGCACGTATTCGGTGGCGACGAGGCCGGGCATGGCCAGGTTCACGACACCGGAAGCGATCAGCAGGATGCCGAGCGTGAGCATCCAGGCCATCGAGGCGCCGACGTGCGGCATCACGAACGTCGACAGTGCGACCACGAGGCCGACGCCCACGGCGACCCAGTCCTCCCAACGCATCCATTTCTTCATTCGACTCTCCCTCCTTCGAAAGGTGATGGCTCCCGATCCGGGGGTCGCCTCAACGATAGATCTGACTGACCGCCCGGTCAACTGGGAGAGATGGCACGAAAGAGGCCCGGACCTGCAGAATTCTGCGGGTCCGGGCCTTTCAGCCGCCCTTGCGGTCGGTGCAGTCCGGGAACTCCTAGAAGTCCCAGTCCTCGTCCTCCGTCGCGACGGCCTTGCCGATCACGTACGACGAACCGGACCCCGAGAAGAAGTCGTGGTTCTCGTCCGCGTTCGGAGACAGCGCCGAGAGGATCGCCGGGCTCACGTCCGTGACGGTCGACGGGAACATCGCCTCGTAGCCGAGGTTCATGAGCGCCTTGTTCGCGTTGTAGTGCAGGAACTTCTTGACGTCCTCGGTGAGGCCGACGCCGTCGTAGAGGTCCTGCGTGTACTGCACCTCGTTGTCGTACAGCTCGTAGAGCAGCGAGAACGTGTAGTCCTTGAGGTCCTGGCGCTTCGCCTCGTCGACGAGCTCGAGACCCTTCTGGAACTTGTACCCGATGTAATACCCGTGCACGGCCTCGTCGCGGATGATGAGGCGGATCATGTCGGCCGTGTTCGTGAGCTTCGCGCGGCTCGACCAGTGCATCGGCAGGTAGAAGCCCGAGTAGAAGAGGAACGACTCCAGCAGGGTGGATGCCACCTTGCGCTTGAGCGGCTCGTCGCCCCGGTAGTACTCCATGACGATGTGCGCCTTGCGCTGCAGGTTCTCGTTCTCGATCGACCAGCGGAAGGCCTCGTCGATCTCCTTCGTCGAGCACAGCGTCGAGAAGATCGACGAATAGCTCTTCGCGTGCACCGACTCCATGAACGCGATGTTCGTGTACACGGCCTCCTCGTGCGGCGTCACCGCATCCGGGATCAGCGAAACGGCGCCGACGGTCCCCTGGATCGTGTCCAGCAGCGTCAGGCCCGTGAACACGCGCATCGTCAGCTGCTGCTCCTCGGGCGTCAGCGTGTTCCACGACTGGATGTCGTTCGACAGCGGCACCTTCTCGGGCAGCCAGAAGTTGCCGGTCAGCCGGTTCCACACCTCGACGTCCTTCTCGTCCTCGATGCGGTTCCAGTTGATCGCCTGGACCTTGTCCAGCAGCTTGAGCTTCTCAGTCATGTCCGTCTTCCCTTACAGCGTGCAGCTGACGCAGCCTTCGACCTCGGTGCCCTCCAGCGCCATCTGGCGGAGGCGGATGTAGTAGATCGTCTTGATGCCCTTCTTCCAGGCATAGATCTGGGCCTTGTTGATGTCACGGGTCGTCGCCGTGTCCTTGAAGAACAGCGTCAGCGACAGACCCTGGTCGACGTGCTGCGTCGCCGCGGCGTACGTGTCGATGACCTTCTCGTAGCCGATCTCGTACGCGTCCTGGTAGTACTCCAGATTCTCGTTCGTCATGAACGGCGCCGGGTAGTAGACGCGACCGAGCTTGCCTTCCTTGCGGATCTCGATCTTCGATGCGATCGGGTGGATCGAGCTCGTCGAGTTGTTGATGTACGAGATCGACCCGGTCGGCGGGACGGCCTGCAGGTTCTGGTTGTAGATGCCGTGCTTCTGGATGGATGCCTTCAGCTCGACCCAGTCCGACTGCGTGGGGATCGCGTGGCCGGCGAACAGCTCCCTGACCTTCTCGGTCTGCGGGGCCCACTCGGCGTCGATGTACTTGTCGAAGAACTCGCCGCTCGCGTACGTCGAATCCCAGAACCCGTCGAACACCTGCCCGCGCTCGATCGCGATGCGGTTCGACGCCGACAGCGCGTGGAAGAGCACCGTGTAGAAGTAGATGTTCGTGAAGTCGAGGCCCTCCTCCGACCCGTAGTGCACGTGCTCGCGGGCGAGGTAGCCGTGCAGGTTCATCTGGCCGAGGCCGATCGCGTGCGAGCGGTCGTTGCCGTCCTCGATCGAGCGGACGGACTGGATGTGGCTCTGGTCGCTGACCGCAGTCAGGGCGCGGATGGCGGTGTCCACGGTGCGGGCGAGGTCGCCGCCATCCATCGCCAGCGCGATGTTCAGCGAGCCCAGGTTGCAGGAGATGTCCTTGCCGATCTGCGCGTACGAGAGGTCCTCGTTGTACGTCGTCGGGGTGTTCACCTGCAGGATCTCGGAGCACAGGTTCGACATGTTGATCCGGCCCTTGATGGGGTTCGCCCGGTTCACGGTGTCCTCGAACATGATGTACGGGTAGCCCGACTCGAACTGGATCTCGGCGAGCGTCTGGAAGAACTGGCGCGCGTTGATCTTCGTCTTCTTGATGCGCGGGTCGTCGACCATCTCGCGGTACTTCTCGCTCACCGAGATGTCGCCGAACGGCACGCCGTAAACGCGCTCGACGTCGTACGGCGAGAAGAGGTACATGTCCTCGTCGTTCTTGGCGAGCTCGAACGTGATATCCGGCACCACGACGCCGAGCGACAGGGTCTTGATGCGGATCTTCTCGTCCGCGTTCTCGCGCTTCGTGTCGAGGAACCGCATGATGTCGGGGTGGTGCGCGCTGAGGTACACCGCACCGGCGCCCTGACGGGCGCCGAGCTGGTTCGCGTAGCTGAAGCTGTCTTCGAGCAGCTTCATCACCGGGATGATGCCGCTCGACTGGTTCTCGATCTGCTTGATCGGCGCGCCGGACTCGCGGATGTTCGACAGCAGCAGCGCCACGCCGCCGCCGCGCTTGCTCAGCTGCAGCGACGAGTTGATGCCGCGAGAGATCGATTCCATGTTGTCTTCGATGCGCAGCAGGAAGCACGACACGAGCTCGCCGCGCTGCGCCTTGCCGGTGTTGAGGAACGTCGGCGTCGCGGGCTGGAAGCGCCCCGCGATGACCTCGTCGACGAGCGCCTCGGCGAGCTTCTGATCGCCGGCCGCCAGACCGAGCGCCGTCATCACGACGCGGTCCTCGAAGCGCTCGAGGTAGCGCTTGCCGTCGAAGGTCTTCAGCGTGTAGCTCGTGTAGTACTTGAACGCGCCGAGGAACGTCTCGAAGCGGAACTTCTTGCCGTACGCGCGCTCGTTGAGCCGCTGGATGAACTCGAACGGGTACTGCTCGAGGACGGCCGGCTCGTAGTACTCCTTCTCGACGAGGTAGTCGAGGCGCTCCTTGAGCGAGTGGAAGAACACGGTGTTCTGGTTCACGTGCTGGAGGAAGTACTCCCGCGCCGCCCGCTTGTCGGCGTCGAACTGGATCCTCCCGTCGGCGTCGTACAGGTTCAGCATCGCGTTGAGCGCGTGGTAGTCCATGCCCTCGTAGCGCGCATCCGTCTTGAAGTCGAGCATGGCCTTGTCCTCGGGCGCTGTCACTGCTGCTTCCACCATCGTTCCAATCCGTCGCTCACGCGATCGACATCATGCGGCGTGCCGAAGAGTTCGAGCCGGTACAAGTGCGGCACATGGCACTTGCGGCTGACGATGTCTCCGGCGAGGCAGAAGTGCTCGCCGAAGTTCGTGTTTCCCGCGGAGATGACTCCGCGGATGAGACGTCGGTTCCGTTCGTCGTTGAGGAACCGGATGACCTGCTTGGGGACGGCGCCCTTCTCCTCGCCGCGGCCCTGTCCTCCGCCGTACGTGGGCGTCACGAGGACGAAGGGCTCGTCGACGACGAGAGGCTGCTCGTCACCCCTGATGGGGATGCGCACCGCGCGCATGCCCAGCTTCTCGATGAACCTCGCCGTGTTGCCCGACACGCTCGAGAAGTACACGAGCAGCGGCGCGGACGTCATGACCGGCGTGCGCATTGCTCGCCCCGCTTCCTGAGCTCCGTCGAACGGCTACGCCAATCGAGCCGCGAGCTCGTCGATCTTGTCGGGACGGAAGCCCGACCAGTGGCCGTCGTCGGTGATCACGACGGGAGCCTGCAGGTACCCCAGGGCCTTCACCTGCTCGAGGGCGTCGGGGTCCTGCGAGAGGTCGTGGACCTCGTATTCGATACCCTTCGAGTCCAGTGCGCGGTAGGTCGCTGTGCACTGCACGCAAGCGGGCTTTGTGTAGACCGTGATCGCCATGTCGACGTGTTCTCCCCTCGTTCGGTCTGATCTTCCGGCTTTTCCCCCGCCGGAGCACCAATACTACATATGGGTACGGACACTGGGAAGCACCACAAGGGCTAGTAGTTACATCCGTGTAGTTTTCCACCGTCCTCCCCATGTACAACACAGGTTGTCCACCGTTTCATCCACAACCACCCCATCTCGTCGCGACGCGGGATTCCGCCGATCCGGGGCCTCGAAAGCACCCCCGGAGGCCGTCATCCACAGGTGTGGACGGTACGCCGGGGTGCCGACATCCGATTTCGCGCTTCCGTGCACGCCCGGCGTGTCGCGCAGCCCCCGCCGTCCGCGCTGACGTCTGCGCCGCCGCCGGCGCTGTCGCGATTCAGCACCGCCCCGCGATAGCCTCGAGGGATGGCGGGCTACCGGGACCTCGTGCGCACTCCCGGGGTCCTTCGCATCATCGCCGCACAGCTGACCGCCCGCTTCCCGAACGGCATGACGAGCCTCGTCATCCTGCTGCACGTCGAGGGGATCACAGGCTCCTACGGCGCCGCCGGCACCGTGCTGGCGGCCGCGTCGATCGGCCAGGCCCTGGCGGGACCCGTGACGAGCCGCCTCATGGGCCGGTTCGGGATGCGCCGCGTCATCGCCCTGACGACGCTGGTCTGCGCCGCGGCCCTGACGGCGATGGCCTTCTGGATCGCGCCGCTGTACGTGTACATCGTCCTGGGCTTCATCGCGGGCCTGACGACGCCTCCGATCGTCGCCGCGGCCCGCACGATCTACCCGAAGCTCGTGACGTCGAGGCAGCTGACGGCGCTCTACTCCCTGGACGCGTCGCTGCAGGAGATCATCTGGATCATCGCGCCCGTCCTGATCACCGTCACGGCGACCCAGTTCGGCACGACCCAGGGCCTCATGCTCGTCGTCGTCATCCTGATCGGCGGCTGCAGCTGGTTCGTCCTGTCCCCCGAGGTCGGGCGCGTGCGCATCCCGCCGAGCAAGCGGGCGTTCGGCAAGGTGCTGAGCCGTCCGCCGGTGCTGCTGGCCGCGATCATCGGGTTCCTCTTCATCGGATCCTTCGCGGCGGTGGAGGCGAGCGTGGTCGCGACCTTCAACCACGAGGGCCTCGACGCCGGCATCGTGCTCGCCGTGTTCTCGATCGGCAGCCTCATCGGCGGCTTCGCCTTCGGCCACCTGCCCATGGGCCCGTGGGCCATGGCGCGCCGCCTCACCGTGGTCGCGATCGGCCTCGCCCTCGCGAGCCTGTGGCTGAACGTCTGGTGGATCAGCGTCACCCTCTTCGCCGCAGGGATCGGCATCGCGCCTGCTCTCGCCGTCGGCTCGGCCATCACCACCGCGAGCGTCAAGTTCAGCGACACCGCCGAGGCGTTCGGCTGGACGGGCACGGGCCAGCTCATCGGCGCCGCCGTCGGCTCGGCCGTCGCCGGGTTCCTCATCGACATCACGGGCGGTCCGGCCGCCGGCTACTGGGCCGCCACGGCCCTCTGCGCGCTCGCCCTCGTCGTCGCGGTGGTGTTCGTCCGGTCGATGCCCGACCTCCGGGTGCGCGGCGCTGCGCCTCTGCCTGACACGGACGTCATCCGCACCGTCACGCCGTAGAGTCGGGCTATGCCGTCACCGCTGGTCCTGCCTCGCCGATCCTGGGGGCACCATCACGCCGACCGCCGCGCACTGCTCATCCACGGACTGGGCTCCGACGGCGCTCTGATGTGGCGCTACGGCGTCGCCCTCGCGGACGCCGGATGGCGTGCGGATGCCGTCGACCTGCGCGGGCACGGCTCGGCTCCGCGCGCCCTCGACTGCACCCTGGAGGCGTACGCCGCGGACGTCGCCGAGGTGCATCCCGAGGACGGCGGACCCTGGGACCTCGTCGTGGCGCACTCCCTCGGCGGCGCGGCTGCGGTCATCACGAGCGCCGACCATCCGCGATGGACGCGCCGGCTCGTGCTCGTCGACCCGGCCATCCATCTGGACGACGAGGACCGCGAACAGGTGCGCGAGGGGCAGGAGGAGTCGTTCGCCGACCCGAGCGCCGACGCCGTGCGTGCGGCCCACCCGCACTGGCACGAGCTCGACATCGAGCTGAAGGCCGCCTCGACGCGCGCGGCGAGCCGGTGGATGGTCGAGCAGACGAGCGAGCAGAACACGACGTGGGACGTGCGGGGCGCCGCATCCCGTCTCTCCGTCCCGACGCACGTGCTCGGCGCCGACCCGGCCGTCTTCAGCATCTTCACCGGGACCACGGCCGAGGAGGTCCTGCGCAACCCGCTCGTGACGATGTCGGTCGTCGAGGGCGCCGGACATTCGCTTCATCGCGACCGCCCCGAGGCTGCGATCGATGCGCTGAGGGAGGCCCTGCGATGACGTTCGATCCCGCCGCGATCCTGCCCGACGACCTGCTCGCACGGTTCCGGGAGCGCGCCGCCGTCCACGACCGCGAGAACACGTTCCCGGACGAGGACCTCGCCGAGCTGAAGGCTGCCGGCTACCTCTCGATCCTGGTGCCTGCGGAGCTCGGCGGCGCGGGACTCGGTCTGGCCGAGGCATCCGTCCTCCAGCAGCGCCTCGCGGGCGCGGCACCCGCAACGGCCCTCGCCGTGAACATGCACCTCGTCTGGACGGGCGTCGCGAAGGTCCTCGCCGACCGGGGGATCCCGTCTCTGCGCTTCGTCCAGGAGGGCGCGGTCGCCGGCGAGGTGTTCGCGTTCGGCATCAGCGAGGCGGGCAACGATCTCGTGCTCTTCGGCAGCGACACGGATGCGGTGCCCCTCCCCGACGGCGGCTACGTGTTCACGGGCACGAAGATCTTCACCTCGCTCGCGCCCGTATGGACGCAGCTCGGCCTCCACGGCCTCGACACCACCTCGCCGGACGGGCCGAAGCTGGTCTACGCGTTCGTCCCGCGCACGGCGGCGGTGAGCACGCGCGACGATTGGGACACCCTCGGCATGCGCGGCACGCAGAGCCGGACGACCGAGCTCGGCGGCGTCGTGGCGCTGCCCGACAAGGTCGTGCGTCGCATCGATCCGGGTCCGTCCGCCGACCCGATCGTCTTCGGGATCTTCAGTGTGTTCGAGCTGCTGCTCGCGTCGGTCTACACCGGCATCGCGCGCCGCGCGCTGGAGCTGGCGGTGGATGCGGCGACCCGCCGCACCTCGAAGAAGACGGGGCAGGCGCTGAGCCAGGACCCCGACATCCGGTGGCGCATCGCCGGGATGGGAATCGCCTACGACGCGCTGCCGCTGCAGGTCGCATCGCTCTGTGCGGACGTCGACGCCGAGGTCGACCACGGGATGCGGTGGTTCCCCCTGCTCTCGGGCGTGAAGCACCGCGCCGTCACCATGGCGAAGCATGTCGTCGACGAGGCGATGCTCGTCGCGGGCGGGTCGTCGTACTTCACGCGCAACGAGCTCAGCCGCCTCTACCGGGATGTGCTGGCCGGGATGTTCCACCCCTCCGACCCGGAGTCGGCGCACTCCACGGCCGCCAACGCCCTGCTCGGGCCTCCGGCCTAGACGCCCATCCGGTCGAGAGCCGCGGCGAGGCGCGCGACAGCGCCGTCGACGTCGCCGAGCTTGTCGAGGCCGAACAGCCCGACGCGGAAGGTCGAGAACGTGTCGGGCTCGCCGCAGTGCAGCGGCACGCCCGCCGCCACCTGCACGCCCTGCTCCGCGAACCGCGCTCCGGTGCGCAGACCCGGATCGTCGGCGTGCACCACGACCACGCTGGGAGCATCGACTCCGGAGGCGGCCACCGACGGCAGCCCGCGGGATGCGAGCAGCTCCCGCACGCGGGAGCCCAGCGAGATCTGCGCCGCTCGCAGCTGCTCGAGCCGCCCGGCGGTCTCCACCATCGGACCGAGGTTGTGCAGGATCGAGTCGGTGGGCATCGTGGCGTGGTACGCGGCCCGGCCGTCGCGGTACGCATCCGAGATCTTCAGCCAGGTGCCGAGATCGACGGCGAAGCTCGTCGCCGTGCCCGCCTCGACGGCCGCTCGTCCCGTGGCACTCAGCATCACGTAGCCGACGCCGGGGGTGCCGCTCCATCCCTTCTGCGGCGCGCTCAGCAGCACATCCACGCCGAGCGCGGTCATGTCGACCCACATCGCGCCGGATGCGATGCAATCGAGCACCAGCAGGCCGCCGTTCTCGTGGACCGCATCGGCGAGCGCCCGGACGTACTCGTCGGGCAGCAGCATCCCCGCCGCCGTCTCCACATGCGGTGCGAAGACGACCTCCGCGCGCTCCGCGCGGATCGCCGCGACGACCTCCTCGATGAGCGCCGGCCGCCACGCGGCCTGATGCTCCTCGGAATCGGGCCGCGCTGCGCACACCGTGATGGCCGCGGGGATGCGTGCCGTCTCGAGGATCTGCGACCACCGGTACGAGAACAGGCCGTTGCGCACGACGACGACGCTGCGACCCGTGGCGATCCGCCGGGCGACGGCCTCCATCGCGTAGGTGCCGCCGCCGTTGACGAGCGCGACGCTGTCGGCGTGGTAGGTGGTGCGCAGGATGTCGAGCGTCTGCTGCATCGCGCCGATGAAGCGCGCCGACATGTGGTTCAGGGAGCGGTCGGTGAAGACGACCGAGTACTCCAGCAGTCCGTCCGGGTCGATGTCGTCATGCGGAAGGCTCATGCGCCCAGCATCCCACGGCGATAGCGTGGCAGGATGGCGACCCCCTTCGATTCCCTCGACGACTACATCGCACTTCCCCGGATCGAGGGCCTCGCCCTCTCCCCCGACGGCGCGCGCGCCGTCCTCACGATCGCGACCCTGAAGAAGGACGGCACCGGCTACGAGCGCGCGCTGTGGTCGATCCCCGCCGATGGGAGCACGGGCGCGGTCAGACTGACCCGCTCGGCCAAGGGCGAGTCCTCGCCGGCGTTCACCGCTGACGGCGACGTGCTGTTCGTGTCGGCGCGCCCGGACGGCGACGGAGAGGATGCGGACGGGCAGGTGTGGCTGCTGCCGGCGGGCGGCGGCGAGGCGCGCGCCGTGACGGCCGTCGCGGGCGGCGTCGACGGCATCGCGGCCGTCGCCGACGGCGCGGATCGCGTCCTCATCACGGCGGGACTGCTGCCGGCGGCGGAGGGTGTGCTGGAGGCGCATGCGAAGCTGCACGCGGAGCGCAAGAAGCACAAGGTGTCGGCCATCCTGCACGAGACGTATCCGGTGCGGTTCTGGGACCACGACCTCGGGCCCGCCGAGCAGCACCTGCTCGCGCTCGATCTCGGCGCACTGCACGAGCAGGTCGGCGTCCCGCGGGGCGACGAGGACGAGGGCGCGGAATCGGAGGACAAGACGGAGCCGTACCCGGCATCCCTCCCCCGCCCTCGCGATCTCACGCCACGGCCCGGTCACCCGACCTCCATCCCGTCCGCCGCCCTCACACCGGACGGAACGCGTGCGATCGTGACGCAGGTCGTCCGCGAGGGGTACGACGAGCGCTATCGGCTCGTCTCGATCGACACCGGTACGGGCGAACTCGTGGTCCTGCGCGACGAGGTCGGCTTCGACATCGAGAACCCGGCCGTGAGCGGCGACGGCACCCGGATCGCGTTCGTGCGGACGGCGAGGCCGAACCCCTCTGCACCGTCGCAGATGGAGCTCTGGGTGGCCGATCTCGACGGCTCGTCATCCGGCCGCGTCGCCGAGCAGTGGGACCGCTGGCCGACCTCCGTCGCGTTCGACCACGACGACGCGGCGCTCGTCGTCACCGCCGACCAGAACGGCCGCGGCCCGATCTTCCGCATCCCGCTCGACGGGTCGGACGTCGACCAGCTCACCGACGACGACTTCACTTACACGGATGCGCACGTCGACCGCGCGACGGGCGACGTCGTCGCTCTCCGCTCGAACTGGATGGCGCCATCGCATCCGGTGCGCGTCGGCCGTGACGGCGCCGTCACGCTGCTCGCGGCGCCGGTCGCACCGCCCGAGGCGCCGGCGACGATGGTCGAGGTCGACACCACCGCGGCGGACGGCGCGCGCGTGCGCGGGTGGCTCATGCTGCCGCCGGGGGCGACGGCGGATGCGCCGGCCCCGCTGCTGCTGTGGATCCACGGCGGCCCGCTGCACAGCTGGAACGCCTGGAGCTGGCGCTGGAACCCGCAGCTCGCGGTGGCCCGCGGCTACGCGGTGCTGTTGCCCGATCCTGCACTGTCGACGGGATACGGCCTCGACTTCATCGCCCGGGGCTGGAACGCGTGGGGCGCGGCTCCCTACACCGACCTCCTGGCGATCACCGACGCCGTCGTCGCACGGCCCGACATCGACGAGAGCCGCACCGCGGCCATGGGCGGATCGTTCGGCGGTTACATGGCCAACTGGGTCGCCGGGCACACCGACCGGTTCCGCGGCATCGTGACGCACGCGAGCCTGTGGGCACTCGACCAGTTCGGTCCGACGACCGACTTCTCGCCGTACTGGCAGAGCATCTTCACCGCCGAGGCGATGGAGGAGAACTCTCCGCACCGGTTCGTGGACGAGATCCGCACGCCGATGCTCGTCGTGCACGGCGACCGCGACTACCGGGTGCCGATCGGCGAGGGCCTGCGGCTGTGGTCCGAGCTCAACCAGCGCTACGCGGGCGCGGACGGCTCGAGCCCGCACCGGTTCCTCTACTTCCCGGACGAGAACCACTGGGTGCTCAAGCCCCCGCATGCGGTGGTCTGGTACGAGACGGTGTTCGCGTTCCTCGCGCAGCACGTGCTCGGCGCGGAGTGGACCCGGCCGGCACGCATCGGATGAGGGCTGGTCGCTCCGCGGAGCCGCGGACTCTCAGCGCGGCCACTCCTCCACGAGGCGCTGGGACACCCGGAACGCGTTCGCGACGATCGTGAGCGTCGGATTGACGGAGCCGTTGGTCGGGTGCAGCGAGGAGTCGCACACGTAGACGCGGCGCGCACCGTGCACCCGTCCGCCGGCATCCGTCGCCGAGGTCTCCGGCGAATCGCCCATGCGCATCGTGCCGCACGAGTGCTCGCCCGCGGCCGATGCGGTGGCGGGACCGGCCAGCCGGCGGATGCCGCGCACGCCGGCGGCATCCAGCCAGCGCTCGGCCTGCACCGCCATGCCGTCCTCGACGAGACGCGACGCCGCGTGGACGTTCTTGCGCAGGGCGGCGGCCGGGCGCCCCCAGCGGTCGCGCACCTGACTCGCGAGCGTCACCCGCGAGGAGGGCATCGGGATCTCCTGCCCCATGCCGAACACGCCGAACACATGGGCCCGGCCCTCGCGCATCCACTGCTTGTGTCCCGCACCCCACGCCGGGACGCCTTCGTCGGCCGGGGCCATCGCCGAGGTGAGCGGGAGCAGCCCCATGAGGTCCACGAGCACGCCGCCGCCCCACGGGATGCTCGAGGCGTGGACGTGGTCGAGCGTCGCGACGGAGTGCCCCGGCCCGACGAACGGCTTCACGGGCTCGTCGACGGTGCCGACCACCGTCGTGAAGCGGTGGTCGTGCAGATGCCGTCCGACCTGGTCGTTGCCGATGCCGCTCGCCAGGAGCAGTCGCGGCGTCTCGACGGCGCCCGCGGCGACGATGACGACGTCGGCGCCGATCGTCAGGCTCACCGGCTGGCTCGAGGCATCCGCCATGATCGCCACGCTCGCCCCGGCTGCGCCGTCGCGAACCTCGACGACCTCGGCATCCATGAGCACGTCGCACCCACCGGAGGCCACCGCCCGCGCGATGAAGGTGTTGTGGGCCCCGTTCTTCGCATCGACCGGACACGCGTGGCCGACGCACTGCGGACACCGCACGCAGGCGGCCCGTCCCTCCCGCGGCACACTGTTGATCGCGAGGGGAATCGGTCCCCACCCCCAGCCGAGCCTCTCGGCCGCGCGCGAGAGAAGCTCCCGCGCGGGCTCGGTGCCCATCGCCGGCATCGGATAGCCGGCCGACCGCGGAGTACGCCGGGTGAGCGCACCCTCCTCGCCGGCGACGCCGAGCTCCCACTCGGCCCGGGTGTAGTGCGGCTCCATCTCGTCGTAGCCGACCGGCCAGTCCGCGAGGCTCGCACCGTCGGGGTTGCCGTATCCGGTGGCCATCGAGAAGTCCTCGGGGAGGAAGCGCCACGACATCCCCTGCCACAGCCGGGTGCCTCCGCCGAGGGCGTCGGCGTTCAGCCCGTAGAGCCCGGCATCTCCGGTGCCGTCCACGACCTCGTCGTGGTCCCCGGCCTGGATCAGACGCGGATGCCCGGCTCCCGGGCCGGCGCTCGGCCAATAGACCGCGTTGCGCTTGCCGTGCAGGTGATCGCCGCGCAGCGCCGAGTTCGGCAGCATCGGGGCGCGCTCCACGAGCAGCACCCGGCGGCCGGCCTCGGTGAGCACCTGCGCCGCCACCCCGCCACCGGGGCCGCTGCCGACGATCACGGCGTCATAGCGCGCCGCCACCTCTCGCGGCGCCACGGTGACGGGCATCGAGGGGTCGACGGTCTCCACGCCGGGGGGGACCGGGCGGTATCCCACCATGTCGAGACCGGCAGGCGTCCGCCCGTCGGCGGCCGCGTAATACCCTTCCCAGCACACCCGGCGCAGCGCTTCGAATCCGGCGGACCCGGACTCGCCCGCCAGCAGCTCGTCCTGACGTGTCGCCGTGAGCGATGCGAACCCCGCGGACCCATCGGCCGAGGCGGCGTCGTCCAGTCGCTCGGCGAGGGATGACAGGAGCGGTCGCGCCCACGCGAGGTCCCGATGCGCCGGCCCGGGGTCGGTCAGATAGGCGCCGACTCCGCCGTCCCAGCCCGCCGGCCACGCGTCGCCCGGGATGATCCGATCGACGGCGGCCCGAAGCGTCGGAAGCGCACGGCGGAATCCGCCGTGCGCCCCCGAGGCTTCACCGTCCGGCAAGCGAGCCGCCGATGCCGCCGACGCTGAAGTACTTGTTCAGGAACGCGAAGACGATGACCGGCGGGATCATCATCACGACCGCCACCGCCATCACGGATCCCCAGTCGGTGGCGTTCTGCTGGAAGAACGTCTCGAGGCCCTTCGGCAGCGTGTACACGCTCTGGTCCTGCAGGAAGATCAGCGCGATCAGGTAGTCGTTCCATGCCAGAAGGAACGAGAAGATGGCCGTCGACAGGATGCCGGGCAGCGAGTTGCGCATCACGATCCGCGTGAAGGAGCCGAACACACTCGCGCCATCCATCCACGCCGCCTCCTCGAGGGAGATCGGGATGGAGTCGATGTAGGCGGCCATCATCCAGATCGCCACCGACATCGTCGAGCCGATGTAGACGATGGCCACACTCGCGAGCGTGTTCGTCAGTCCGAGGACCGAGAAGGTGATGAACAGCGGGATGACCGCTGTGACCACCGGGAGCGACTGGATGACGAACAGGATGAGCGAGTACCCGGAGACGAGGCGGTTGCGCACCCGCGACAGCACGTAGCCCGCCGGCGCCGCGACCGCCACCGCCACGATGACGGTGGCGAGGGCGACGATGATGCTGTTCTGGAGCCACAGCAGCACGTCCGTCTGCGTGAAGACGAACACGTAGTTCGCCAAGGTGAACCCGGTCGCGCTGCTCGTCGACTGGCTGGGCTGCGTCGAGAGCACCACGACGGCGATGATCGGCGCGATGATCAGGAGGGTGACGACCAGTATCAGCAGGAAGCGCCACCACTTGCCGCGCTGACCCGTGGAGATGTCCGCCTTGCCGCTCTTGCTGTCCAGCCTCCCGAGCGTCACCGGAGCCTGGGAATCAGCGTGAAGTATCTGGCTCATTCGATGTTCACCTTCTTGATCTGGCGGTACAGCACCACGGAGATCAGCACCAGCACGGCTGTCATGATGAACGCGATCGCGGTTCCGATGCCGGTCTGCAGGTTCTGGAACGCGTACTGGTACGCGAGCACGATGAGGGTGGTGGTCGCGTTGACCGGACCGCCCTGGGTCAGCAGGAAGATCGTCGGGAAGTCGTTCACGCAGAAGATCGTCATGAGGATCCATGCGATGTACGTGCTCCGCGAGATCATCGGCAGCGTGATCCCGGTGAACGTCTGCCAGCTGTTCGCCCCGTCCACCCTGGCCGCCTCGTAGACGTTGGTGTCCACCGACGCGAGCGCCGCCGACATCATCATCATCATGAACGGGAAGCTGATCCACACCTTGAAGACGCACACCAGGATCTGAGCGAGCAGGGGATCGCCGAGGAAGTTCACGTTGTCCAGGCCGAACCACGAGAAGAGCACCGGCAGAGGGCTCTGCGGGGTGGCGACCAGCCAGTTCCACGCTGTCGACGAGACCACGATCGGCACGATCCACGGCAGCAGGAGCAGGACTTTGAAGACGGTGTTCGCGGGGATACGCGTGCGCAGCAGGAGCGCGAGCCCGAGGCCGACGATCCACGAGCCGAAGACGCCGACGATCGTGAAGACCAGGGTGAACTCGGCGGCCTGCCAGAACTGCGGCGACGTCAGAACGGTGACGTAGTTCTGCAGGCCGACGAAGTCCGCTTCCCACGGCAGCGTCGACGGCGTGCCGTTCTGCAGCGACTGCAGGAATGCATAGATGACGGGGAAGAGATTGAGAAGAACGAGCAGGATCAGCGACGGCAGGGCGAACGCGGTCAGCGTCCCCCAGGAACGACCGAGTGTCGTTCGTCCCTGCCGCCCGCGCGGCGAGGGGGTGGCCGGGCCACGCCCGGCCACCCCCACTCCACGTCTTGCTCTCTTCAGTCCCTCCACGGCGTTCGTCGCTGTCATTGCGACTCCCCTCTTTGCGGTCGCGTCACCGGGCGAGACTGCCGGATCACGCGGACTCGAGCGCCTTCTGCAACGTAGTCAGGGCGTCCTTCGCGGTCGTGTTGCCGCCGAGGATACTCTGTGCGAACGCGATCATCGGCTGGGTTCCGTCGACCTTGGTGACGTTGTAGAACACCGTGTTCGATCCCGGCGCACCCCACGTCTTCGAGATGGGCTGCCACGTGTCGATGATCTTCGTCGCGCTCGGGTCGTCGGCGTAGGCCGCCTGCGCGATCGACTTCAGCGGGGGAAGGCCGATACCGGTCTTCTTCGTCCACAGCGTCTTCATGTTCTGGTAGTAGTAATTCAGGAACGCCTCCGAGCCAGCGATGCTCGGAGAGTTCTTGAACATGAAGATGTTGTTCGGGAAGTAGAGCGCGCCCTTCTGCCCGGACGGACCGACCAGCGGATCGCCGACCACCAGTTGGCTGGCCACGTTGGCATTGACGTTCGCCGGCGTGCCGGCGCCGTCCCAGATCATGCCGAAGGCTCCGGCGTTCATCTGCGAGTAGGCGTTCGCCGACGTGTACGTGGCGCTGCGGGGGTCGACGTACCCGTTCTTGACGAGGCCGAGCACCCACTCCATCGCCTGGATGTTCTGGTCCGTGACCACGTTCACGTTCTGGTCCTTGTCGAACAGACCGCCGCCGTTGTTGATCATGTGTGCAACGAGCGTGTGACCGCCGGTGAAGGCACCTGCACCCGAGTACGTGCCGTACCCGAACACGCCGATCTTCTTCAGCGCCTTGCAGGCCGCCTCGAAGGAATCCCAGTCGGTGGGCAGCGAGGCGCCCGCCTTGTCCATGAGCTGCTTGTTGTACCAGTACAGCCGCATGTCGAGGTTGTACGGCACAGCGGCGTAGCCGTTCTTGGTCTTCATCGTGTCGAGCAGTCCCGGCAGGAAGTCGTCCTTGATGCCGTTCGAGGCCCACACCTTGTTGATGACGTCATCGGCGTAGTGGATCTTGCCCTCCTTCTCGAACAGGAACGCCGTCGTGCCGCCGCCCGAGCTCACCGACGGGTTGGTGTTGGCGGCCACCGCCGTGGTGAACGTCTGCGTGAAGTTCGCCCACTGGATCTGCTGGTACGACACCGCCGGCAGGCCGCTCTTGGGCTTGTACGCGGCGACGATGGCCTTGTCCTCCTGCGGGAAGGCCGTCGGGGCGCCCCACGGCATGTTCCAGAACTTGATGGGCTTCGTGCCGGAGGATGAGGACCCCCCTCCGGCGGAACACGCCGCGAGAAGTGTGCTGGCGGCGGCCGCTCCCGCCAGGCCGATGAAGCCTCGCCGGGTGAAACCGTTGACCTTGGATTCGGATGTCATCTTGGACCCCTTCTGCACTCGCCTCGGGGGCGGGTGTCTTCGTTCTCCGTCGAACTGCTGGTGCACGGTGCAGCCTCGCGTCGTGCGGGCACGTCATCGAGGTTGCGATCCAGTCTTCAAGGCTTTGTCGTCGTCGTCAACATTTATCTTCCATCGTTATGCAACCGCTCCCACGGGCGGAATTCCGCGCCCGTGTCGACATGACCCGCTCCGGGCCGCGATTTCCGGGCACGAGGCGACTAAGACCGCGTTTCGAAGTCGAACGCCCTGAGCAGCTCGGCGACGGCCTTCTCGCGCTGTTCGCCGCCGTGCTCGAACATGTGCGAGACGTGGGTGCGCAGGTGGTTCTCGAGGAGGAGCTTGTTCAGCGAGTCCAGCGCCTTCTGGATCGCGCGGGACTGCCCGATCATGTCCATGCAGTACTCCTCGTTCTCGATCATCCGGGCCAGCCCGCGCACCTGGCCTTCGATGATCGCCGTGCGGTGCAGGGCGCGCTTCTTGATGTCCTCGATCACGGGGACAGGGTACCGCCGACCTCGCATGACAGGATGACGGCATGGCGCGCACACCCACCGCCCTGCTGAGCCCTGCCGATCGCGAACGTCTGCGAGGGCTGCGGATCATGAAGGGCATCGCCCTCGGGGCCCTGATCGCGCTCTCGATCGTCTTCGTCTTCGCCTTCGCGCTGGAGGGCCGCTACCCGTGGCTGGCGTACGTGCGGGCCGCCGCCGAGGGCGGCATGGTCGGCGCCCTCGCCGACTGGTTCGCGGTCACGGCGCTCTTCCGCTACCCGCTGGGCATCCGCATCCCGCACACGGCCATCATCCCGACGCGCAAGGACGAGATCGGGCGCACCCTCGGCGAGTTCGTCGAGACGAACTTCCTGTCCGGGGAGGTCGTGCGCACGAAGATCCAGGGAACTGCCGTCGCCCGCCGGCTCGGCGAATGGCTGCGGGAGCCCGAGCACGCGGAGCGCGTCGCCGCCGAGGCATCCGGAGTCGCGGCCGGCATCCTGCGCGCGCTCAGCGACGAGGACGTGCAGGACGTCCTCGCGGGGCTCGCGCGGGAGCACCTCATCGCGCCGGAATGGGGGCCGCCCGCCGGCGAATGGCTCGAGCGCGTGGTCGAGGCGGACGCCCACCGCGGCGCGGTCGACCTCGCCCTCGACTCGATCACGACGTGGCTGCAGAACAACAAAGCCTCCTTCGACGGCCTCGTCTCGCGCCGGCTGCCGGCGTGGGTTCCGTCGATCGCCCACCGCTTCGTGGACGAGACGGTGTACAAGGAGGCGCTCACCTTCGCGCACGCCGTGCAGGCCGACCCGCAGCATCCGGCCCGCCGCGCGATCGACGGCTACCTCACGCGCCTGGCCGACAACCTGCAGCACGACCCCGCGATGATCGGTCGTGTCGAGGACGCCAAGCTCGCCGTCTTCGACTCCCCCCGCGTGCGCGCGCTCGCGGGCGAGGCGTGGAACGCGGCCAAGGCCGGACTGCTCACCTCGCTCGCGGATCCCGAGAGCGGGCTGCGCCGGCGCGGGGCGGAGGCCGTGGCGGAGATCGGCGAGCGGCTGGCGACGGATGCCGCGCTCCAGAGCAGGGTCGACACGTGGGTCGCCGGTACCGCGGTGCTGCTCGTCGACCGCTACCGGCACGACATCGCCTCCATCATCACCGAGACCGTCGAGCGGTGGGACCCGGCGGAGACCACGGAGAAGATCGAGCTCATGGTCGGACGCGACCTGCAGTACATCCGCCTCAACGGCACGATCGTCGGCGCCATCGCGGGCCTCGGGATCTACACGATCGCGCAGGCCCTCCTGGGCGTGTCGGGCTGAGCGGGCGGTAGCCTGGCCCCGTGACCGACGCGCCAGTCGACCAGCTGCTCTTCTCGTACGGGGACCTCCAGCAGCCGGATGTGCAGCTCGACATCTTCGGGCGCCTCGTCCACGGCGACGTGGACTGGCTGCCGGGGTACACGGTCGACTACGTGGAGATCGAGGACCCGCGCGGGACCGACGTCTCCGGCCTGTCGGTGAAGCCGGTGGTGCGCGCCACCGGCAACCGCCTCGACCGGGTGCCGGGACGCGTGCTGCACCTCACCGAAGAAGAGGTCGAGGCCGTCGACGAGTACCAGGTCGAGCTCTACCGCCGCGAGCGGGTGATGCTCTCCAGCGGCCACGCGGCGTGGGTGTACGTCCCATGATCCGGCTCGCCCTCGTGCGCCACGCGAAGTCGGACTGGTCGTCGCCCGGCCTCGCCGATCACGATCGGCCCCTGAACGAGCGCGGCGAGCGGGATGCGCCGGTGATGGCCGCGCGTCTGGCCGGGGAGGGATTCGCCCCCGACGTGATCGTGTCGTCCACGGCCCTGCGGGCCCGCACCACCGCGCAGGCGTTCGCCGACGAGTTCGGGATGCCGGTGGACCTGCAGCGGCGGCTGTACGCCGCATCCGGCTCGACGCTCCTCACCGCCGTTTCGGATGCCGGTGCCGCGGGCAGCGCGTCCGTCATCCTCGTCGCGCACAATCCCGGCATCACCGACCTCGCCTACGCCCTCTCGCAGGAGCGCATCCAGCGTATGCCGACGTGCGCGATCGCCCGGTTCGCCTGGGACCTCGGTACGCAGGAGTGGAGTGCCATCGATTCCGTCGAGCCGGTCGAGTGGAGCCTCGACGTCCCTCGCTAGCCGATTCGGCTACGCGATCCGCACACCGTCCTTGTAGACGCTGTCGATCATCGGGACACCCGGCCGGTAGGCCAGGTGCACGCGCGTCGGCGCGTCCAGCACGACGAGGTCGGCGCGCATGCCGGTGGCGATCGCCCCGATGTCGTCGCGCCGCAGCGCACGGGCGCCGCCCGCGGTCGCCGCCCAGACCGCCTCGGAGGGCGTCATCCGCATCTCGCGCACCGCCAGCGCGACCATGAGGGGCATCGAGCTCGTGAAGCACGACCCGGGATTGCAGTCGCTGGCGATCGCGACGGTCGCCCCGGCGTCGAGGAGACGGCGCGCGTCGGGGTACGGCGAACGCGTGGAGAACTCCACTCCGGGCAGGAGCGTCGCGACCGTGTGCGACCCGGCGAGGGCGGCCACGTCGTCCTCGCTCAGGTAGGTGCAGTGGTCGACGGATGCCGCCCCCATCTGCACGGCCACCTGCACCCCCTCGCCGGGCCCGAGCTGGTTGCCGTGCAGGCGCGGCACGAGCCCGTGCTCGATGCCGGCGGCGAGGACTCTGCGCGCTTCGGCCGGGCTGAACGCGCCGGTCTCGCAGAACACGTCGATGTACTTGGCGTGCGGCGCGACGGCGCGCAGCATCGGTCCCGTCACGAGATCCAGGTAGTCCTCGCGGGCCTCGGCGTACTCGGTGGGCACGACGTGCGCGCCCAGGAACGTGACCTCGGGCGTGACCTCCGCGGCGAGCCGGGCGGCTCGGGCCTCGTCGTGCACCGTGAGTCCGTAGCCGGTCTTGACCTCGATCGTCGTCGTGCCCTGGCGGGCGCACTCGTCGACGAGCCGGCGCAGGTTGCGGCGCAATGCGTCGTCTGAGGCGGCACGCGTCGCGGCGACGGTGCGGCGTATGCCTCCCGCGGCATAGGGCACCCCCGACATCCGCGCCTCGAACTCGTCGGCGCGGTCTCCCGCGAAGACGAGGTGCGCGTGGCTGTCGACGAAGCCCGGGATGACGGCGCGCCCCCGGGCATCGAGGACCTCGGCGTGCTTCGGGGCGTCAGCCGCCGCTCCCACCCACGCGATGCGCTCGCCCTCGATCACCACGGCGGCATCCGTCACGGTGCCGAGCCGGTCGTCGCCGGACGGCACGTTCGTCGTCAGCTCGCCGATGTTCGTGATCAGCATGATGTCACTCCTCGGGGCGCGTGACACGGCCGGCCACGATCGTCGCGGTGACGTCGCCCGCGCGGGCGACGAGGGGAAGCTGGTCGATGTCCGCGCCGCGCACGCGCACGGAACCGAGACCGAGCTCGACGGCGTCGAACGGCGCTCCGACGCGGAGTCCCTCCGTTCCGGATCCCGCGCGCCACAGCTGCGCAGGAGAGAAGACGCCGCGACGCTGCAGGCGCAGCCGCTGGTCGAGCTCGAGGCGTGCGACCTCTTCCCAGGGGTCGATGACGGCGTTCTGATCGGACCCGATCGCCAGGCGCGCGCCGGCCGCGAGCAGCTCCGGCGCCGGGCCGATGCCGTCGCCGAGGTCGGCCTCGGTCGTCGGGCACATGACGACGGTCGCACCCGCGTCGCCGAGCAGGCGGATGTCCGCGTCGGTGAGGTGCGTCGCGTGGACGGCGTGAAGCCGGTCGGTGACGAGACCGTGCTGCGCCAGCAGCGCCGTCGGGGAGACGCCGTAGGCCGCCAGGCACTGCTCGTTCTCCGCCGGCTGCTCCGAGACGTGCACATGCAGCGGCACGTCCTGCGGGAGGCCGGTCGCGACCGCGGACAGGTCGGCCGGCTCGACCGCGCGAACCGAGTGCACGGCCGCGCCGAGGGTCACGAGCGGGTACGACGCGAGCGCGTCGCGCAGGGAGTGCCACCGCCGCAGCCACGCGTCCGCATCGGCATCGCCGAACCGCCGCTGCTCGGGTGCGAGCGGCACGCCGACCCCGCCGCGCAGGTACAGCGTGTCGAGGAGCAGCAGCCGGATGCCGACGGCGTCGGCGGCATCCGCGAGCGCCACCTCCATGTCGTGCGCGGCATACGGTGTGCCGTCGACCTGGTGGTGCACGTAGTGGAACTCGCTCACCGAGGTGTAGCCCGCATCCCGCATCTCGCTGAACACCCGCGTCGCGAGCTCGCGGTAGCCGCTCGGCGTGAGCGCCGCAGCCTGGGCGTACATGCGCCTGCGCCACTGCCAGAAGTCGCCGCCGTCGGCGTGCGTGCGGCCGCGGAGGCTGCGGTGGAACGCGTGCGAGTGCGCGTCGACGAAGCCGGGGACGACGGCGACCAGACTGTGGTCGCCCGGCTGGGCGGTGGTGCCGAGGTCGATGCCCGTGATGAGTCCGCCGTCGGTCTCGACGCGGACGCCCTGCTCGAAGCGGCCACCGGTCTCGGAGGCGACGCGTGCGAGCCCGCAGTGGAACGACGTCATGAGGCCAGCTCTCGCAGGGTGTCGGCGAGCGCGGCCGCTCCCGCCTCGCAGTCCTCGTCGCGGGCGCCTTCCCCCGGCGCGTGAGAGACACCCGTCGGGTTCCGCACGAAGATCATCGCGGTCGGCACGGAGGGGGCGAGGATGCCCGCATCGTGTCCGGCGCCGGTCGGGATGGCGGGCACTCCGCCGAGGATGCCGCCGATGCGCTCCGTCAGGCCCGCGTCGAAGGCGACGATCGACGAGAACGACTCCTCGGCCACGGTCAGCGTGCAGCCTTCCGCGGCGACGAGCTCCTCGGCCCGTGCGAGAGTGTCGGCGAGAAGGGTGCGGACGTCGTCGTCGGCGCCTGCGCGGATGTCGAGCCACGCCTCGGCGCGCGACGCGATGACGTTGGTGCCGTTCGGCGTGACGGCGAGACGGCCGACGGTCGCGCGGGCGCCCCGGCCTGCGGCGACGGCGGTGTCGCGCGCCGCCAGCACGACCTCCGCGAGGGCGACGATCGGGTCGTGGCGCGCGACCATGGGTGTGGTGCCGGCGTGGTTGCCCTCGCCGTCGACCGTCAGCCGCCAGCGGCCATGCGGGATGATCGCGGATGCCGTGGCCAGCGGCATCCCGCGATCCTCCAGATCGACGCCCTGCTCGACGTGCAGCTCGATGAACGCCCCGAGGCGTCCGAGGCGCTCGGGGTCGGGTCCGATGGTCGAGGGATCGAGGCCCGCGGCCGTCCACGCCTGGTCGAACGTCACGCCCTCGCGGTCCGCGCGGGCGCGCACGTCGGCCGGATCGGACGCACCGACCATGAGCCGGGATCCGAGGCAGGGCAGGCCGAAGCGGCTCCCCTCCTCCTCGGCGAAGACCACCACGGCGATCGGGCGGGTCGGGCGGAAGCCCTCCGCCTGCAGCCGCGCCACGGCCTCCAGAGCGGAGGCCACCCCGAGCGGCCCGTCGTAGGCGCCGCCGCCGGGCACGGAGTCGAGGTGGCTGCCGGTGGCCACGGCATCCATTCCCGGCTCGCCCCACCATGCCCACAGGTTGGCGTTGCCGTCCTGCTCGACGAAGAGCCCGAGCGACTCGGCCGACCGGCGGAACCAGTCGCGCAGGGCGAGGTCGGCGTCATCCAGCAGGTGCCGCGAGTAGCCGCCCCGCACCGGGTCTCGCCCGATGTCGCCGATCTCGTCGAGCCTCGCGCGGACGCCCACGTCAGGCGTCCAGCATCGGGATCTTCAGGCCGCGCTCGCGGGCGACATCCTTCGCGTGCTCGTAGCCGGCGTCGACGTGGCGCATGACACCCGTGCCGGGGTCGTTCGTCAGCACGCGCTCGATCTTCTCGGCGGCCAGCGCCGAGCCGTCGGCGACGGTGACCTGGCCGGCGTGGATGGAGCGGCCGATGCCGACACCGCCGCCGTGGTGGATCGAGACCCAGGAGGCGCCCGACGCGGTGTTCAGCAGCGCGTTCAGGAGCGGCCAGTCGGCGATCGCGTCGGAGCCGTCCTTCATCGCCTCGGTCTCGCGGTACGGCGAGGCGACCGAGCCCGAGTCGAGGTGGTCGCGGCCGATGACGATGGGTCCCGTGAGCTCGCCGGAGGCCACCATCTCGTTGAACTTCAGACCGGCGAGGTGCCGCTCCTTGTAGCCGAGCCAGCAGATGCGGGCGGGCAGCCCCTCGAAGTGCACGGCCTCGCCGGCCTTCTCGAGCCAGCGGTGCAGCGACGCGTCCTCGGGGAAGAGCTCGGCGACGGCGCGGTCGGTCTTGCGGATGTCCTCCGGGTCGCCGGACAGCGCCACCCAGCGGAACGGGCCGCGGCCCGACTCGAACTGCGGGCGGATGTACGCGGGCACGAAGCCCGGGAATGCGAACGCGCGGTCGTAGCCGCCCAGCTGCGCCTCGGCCCGGATGGAGTTGCCGTAGTCGAACACGGCGGCACCGGCATCCATGAATCCGACCATGGCCTCGACGTGCGCGGCCATGCTCGTGCGGGCCTTCTCGGTGAAGCCCTCGGGGTCGGCGGCGGCCGCATCCTTCCACTCCTCGAACGCGATGCCGAGGGGCAGGTAGGCGAGCGGGTCGTGCGCGCTCGTCTGGTCGGTCACGATGTCGATCGGCACGCCCCGGCGCAGGAGCTCGGGGAAGATCTCCGCCGCGTTGCCGACCACGCCCACCGAGTGAGCCTGGCCGGCCTCCTTGGCGGCCACGGCACGCGCGATCGCGGTGTCGAGGTCGGTCGTGTACTCGTCGAGGTAGCCGTGCTCGACGCGACGGGCCAGACGCGACTCGTCGACGTCGACGATGAGCACCGCACCGTCGTTGAGCGTGACGGCCAGCGGCTGCGCGCCGCCCATGCCGCCCGCTCCGGCGGTGAGGCTGAGCGTGCCCTTCAGCGAGTCGCGACCGAGCGAACGGGCGACCGCGGCGAAGGTCTCGTACGTGCCCTGCAGGATGCCCTGCGAGCCGATGTAGATCCACGAGCCGGCGGTCATCTGGCCGTACATCGTGAGGCCGAGGTCCTCGAGGCGGCGGAATTCGGGCCAGGTCGCCCAGTCGCCGACGAGGTTCGAGTTGGCGATGAGCACGCGCGGCGCCCACTCGTGCGTGCGGAACACGCCGACCGGCTTGCCGGACTGCACGAGCAGCGTCTCGTCCGGCTCGAGCTCGTCGAGCGTGCGGATGATGGCGTCGAACGCCTGCCAGCTGCGGGCCGCGCGCCCGGTGCCGCCGTAGACGACGAGATCCTCCGGGTGCTCTGCCACCTCCGGGTCGAGGTTGTTCATGAGCATGCGCTTCGCGGCCTCGGCGCCCCAGCTCTTCGCGGTGCGCTCAGTGCCGCGCGGCGCGCGGATGGTGCGGATGTCGGTGGTCATCGTGTTCACTCCTTCGTAGCGGCGGCGAGCGCCGTGCGGGCGAGGGCGCCCGAGATCACCAGGGCCGTCACGGCCTCGATGTCGGGCGAGAGGAAGCGGTCGGGGCCGGGGCCCTCGACCTCGGTGCGGACGAGGGCGCGCACGGCGCTCGTCACGGGGCCGGGCTGCAGCGGTGCGCGCAGGTCCAGGGCGCGGCATCCCGTGACGACCTCCACCGCGAGCACGCGGGAGAGCCCGTCGATCGCGCGGCGGAGCTTGCGGGCGGCGGCCCACCCCATCGACACGTGGTCCTCCTGCATCGCGGACGACGGGATCGAGTCGACGGATGCCGGGACCGCCAGGCGCTTGAGCTCCGAGACGATCCCGGCGGCGGCGTACTGCGCGATCATGAGGCCCGAGTCGACGCCGACCTCGTGCGCGAGGAACGGCGGGAGACCGTGGCTGCGGGCCGGGTCCAGAGCGCGGTCCGTGCGGCGCTCGGACACCGAGGCGACGTCGGCGACCGCGATCGCGAGGAAATCGAGGACGTACGCGACCGGTGCGCCGTGGAAATTGCCGTTGGACTCGACGCGGCCGTCGTCGGTGAGTACGGGGTTGTCGACCGCGGCGGCCAGCTCGCGCCCGGCGATGAGGGCCGCGTGGGCCATCGTGTCGCGGGCGGCGCCGTGCACCTGCGGCGAGCAGCGCAGCGAGTAGGCGTCCTGCACGCGGCCGTCCTCCGGGCCGCGGTGGCTCGCGACCATGGGCGAGTCCGCGAGGAAGGCCCGCAGGTTCGCGGCCGACTCGGCCTGGCCGACCTGGGGGCGCAGCAGCTGCAGGTCCGCCGCGAACACGGCGTCGGTGCCCAGCTGGCTCTCCACCGACAGCGCGGCGGACAGGTCGGCGGTGTCGAGCAGGATGCCCAGATCGTGCAGGGCGAGCAGCAGCATGCCGAGCATCCCGTCCGTGCCGTTGATGAGGGCGAGACCCTCCTTCTCGCGCAGTTCCAGGGGGGCGATGGATGCGGCGGCCAGGGCCTGCGCCGCATCCATCTCGACGCCCGCCGCGTCTCGGACGCGACCCTCCCCCATCGCCGCGAGCGCGACATGGGCGAGGGGGGCGAGGTCGCCCGAGCATCCGAGCGAGCCGTACTCGCGCACGATCGGCGTGATGCCGGCGTTCAGCATGGCCGCGTACGTCTCGACGACGATCGGGCGCACGCCCGTGTGACCGGTGGCGAGGGTCTGCAGACGCAGCAGCTGAAGCGCACGCACGACCTCGCGCTCCACCTCGGCGCCCGTGCCCGACGCGTGCGAGCGGATGAGGCTGGCCTGCAGCTGCATGCGGCGCTCGAGGGGGATGAATTTCGTGGCGAGCGCGCCGAAGCCGGTGGAGATGCCGTAGTGCGGGTGGGGGTCGTCGGCGAGTCGGTCGACGAGGGCGCGGGATGCGGCGACCTTCTCCAGCGCGCTGCCGGCGATCTCGATCTCGGCGCCGCGGCGTGCGACGGCGACGACGTCGGCGGGACTGAGCGGTGCGGCACCCACGAGGACGGTACGGAGAACGGGGGCGGAAGTCATAAGGCGATTCCACACCGCGCCACTACCGGGCGCGAGAGGTTCGTGGCATCCTGTGTCTGCCATGCCAGACAACTCCCCCCAGGTCCCCGCGGCGGATCAGACGCTGCGCATCCTCGCCTATCTCGCCCGCCAGCCCGGCCCCGTCGCGGCCGCGACCATGGCGGCGAGCCTCGGGATTCCGCGCTCCAGCGTCTACCACCTGCTCGGCTCGATGCAGCAGCACGGCTTCGTCGTCCACCTCCCCGAGGACCGCCGGTGGGGTCTCGGGACCGCCGCGTTCGAGCTCGCCGGCGGGTACTCGCGGCAGCAGCCGATCGCCCGCCTCGGCCGCACCCTGATCGCCGCCCTCGCCGACCGGTCCGGAGAGAGCGCGCACCTCGCGGTCATGACCGGGCGCGACGTGCTGTACGTCGTGGAGGAGCGTGCGCCGAGGCGCCCCGCCCTCGTCACCGACGTCGGCGTGCGCCTTCCCGCGCACCTCACGGCGACCGGGCGGGCGATGCTCGCGGCCCTCCCCCGCGAGCAGGTGCGGGCGCTCTACCCGGATGCCTCGGCCTTCGCCGATCGCACGGGTCGCGGCCCGAATCGCCCGAGCGACCTGCGCGAGGTGCTGCGTCAGGTGCGCGCCGACGGGTTCGCGAGCGAGGACGGCGAGGTGACTCTCGGCCTCCGCTCGGTCGGCGTGGCGGTGCGCGATCACACCGGCTGGCCGCTGGCGGCGCTCGCGGTCACGTGGCCCGAGGAATCCGCGCAGGATGCCGCATCCATGGCCCCTCTCATCCAGGCGGCAGCCGGCGAGCTCCAACGCCGGCTGCGCCGCCGTTGAGGCGCGACCATCATGTCGCTCGTCGGTGCAGTGGCGTCCTTCAGCCGAGGACGTCACTATGTTCACACAGAGGAGAACACGCAGGCCGACCCCCGGCCGGTGTCCGCCGAGGAGGTTCGATGAACGCAACACGCACCAGTCAGGATGCGGCGCGGCTGGCGATCGCGATCGGCCGGATCAACCGGCGCATCCGTCCGCCCGAAGACGGCATGACGCACGGGCAGCTCTCCGTCCTCTCGACGATCGTCCGGCGGGGGCCCCTTCGTCCCGGGGACATCGCGCGGCGCGAGCACCTCGCACCGCCGTCGGTGACCCGCCTCGTCGCCGACCTCGAGTCGCGGGGCCTCGTCGGGCGCGAGCCCGACCCGGCCGACCGGCGATCGTTCTTCGTGCTCGCCACGCCCCAGGGCGAGAGGGCGGTCTTGCGGGCGCGCGCCGAGCGCGCCGAGCGGATCGGGGTGCTCCTGGCGGCACTGGACGACGACGAGCACGCCGCCGTCGTGGCGGCTCTGGACGCGCTGGAGCGCATCGCCGAGCCGGGCTGAATCCAGGATCCTGAAAAGGTCTTTCACTTTTCACGTTCAGGGCGTACTCTGAAAGAGTCTTTCGAAATGCTCTTTCAGACTGGAGGTGCGCCATGGCGGAGCCCAAGCCCGAGATGCGGCGACGACTGGACGACCCCGAGGCGATCGAGGCTCTCGCTCATCCGGTCCGCCTGAATCTCCTCGGCTACCTCATGTCGGAGGGTCCGGCCACCGCATCCGCGTGCGCGCGTGCCGTGGGCGACTCGCCGTCGAACTGCAGCTACCACCTGCGCGTTCTGGCGAGGCACGGCCTTGTCGAGCCGGTGGATTCCGTCGACGGGCGGGAGCGGCCGTGGCGGGCCACGGTCACCGGCCTCGACACGCATCTCGACTCCGCCGATCCCGACGTCGCCGCGAGTGCCGAGGGCATGATCGCCGCGGCCCTCCAGCTCGAGTACCAGCTGGCGCGCGAGCATCTGCGCACACGCGACCGCCTCGACCCCGACTGGCGCGAGACGGATGCGCACATGACCTACGGCCTGCGGGTGACGCCGGCGGAGCTGCGCTCCCTCGTCGAGGGCATCGACGCGCTCCTGCGCCCCTACATCGCCGCGACCCGGGGCGACGCACCCGACGGGTCGGCGGTCGCCGAGGTGTCGGTGCTCGCGTTCCCGCGACCGTCCTTCGGCGCGCCCGAGCCGGGGGTGCAGTCATGAGCAGCGCGTTCGGCATCCCCGCCTTCCGCCGCCTGTGGGTCGCGGGCCTCGTGTCCGACACGGGCGACTGGTTCCTGTTCATCGCGCTGCCGCTCGTCGTGCTGCGCCTGAGCGGCTCGGCCGTCGGCACGTCGCTCGCGTTCCTCCTCGAGCTCGCGCCGGCGGTCGTCCTCGCGCCCCTCGCGGCCCGGCTCGCCGGGCGCCTGGACCGACGCCTCCTCATGGTCTGCACGAACGTGGGCCAGGCGCTCGCGCTGATCCCCCTGCTGTTCGTGCGCTCACCCGAGGATCTGCCGATCGCGTACGCGGTCATCGCGGTGCACGCGTCGCTCGCCGCGCTCTTCGAGCCCGCGAAGAACTCGATGCTCCCGGATCTCGTCGAGGCCGACCGGCTGGTCAGTGCGAACGCCCTCATCGGCCTGAACCAGAACCTCGCGCGGCTGGTCGGCGGGCCGCTCGGCGGCGTCGCGCTCATGGTCGGCGGGCTCGGTCTCGTCGTGGCTCTGGATGCCGCGAGCTATGTGATCTCGGCGATCCTCATCGCGACGCTCCCCCGCGCCGCCGGTCGCCCCGCGGGCGTGGGCGAACATGAGACGGCGTCGGCGCCGATGGGCGTCGGCGCGGCGCTGCGGCTGCGCGCGCTGCGGGCGGTCTACGCGATCGTCGGCCTCGCGAGCGTCGCGCAGGGCATGTTCCTCGTGCTGTTCCTGCTTTTCGTCACCGACCCGCTGCACGGCAGCGACGCGGATGTCGGGCTCCTGCGCGGCATCCAGGCGATCGGCGCGATCGTCGCCGGTCTGGCACTGGGGTTCTTCACGCGGGGGGCGAGCCCGCGCGCCCTGACCATCGGCAGCGTGTTCGCGTTCGGGCTCGTCTCGCTCGTGACGTGGAACCTGCCGAGTATCACCACCCAGCTCTGGCCGTACGTCGTGCTGTTCGCGATCGTCGGCGCACCGGGCGTCATCATGATGACCGGCGTCATGAGCATCATGCAGACCGCGGCCGCTCCCCGCGAGCGCGCAGCGGCGTTCGCCTCCCTCGGTCTCGTCGCCGCCGTGGGTCAGGCGGTCGGCATCCTGCTCGCGGGACTGGCGGGTGACCCCGCGCTGCTCGTTCCGCTTCTCGACCTGCAGGCGTGCCTGTACCTCGCTGCGGGCGTCGTCGGACTGATCTGGATGCGGCGCCCCGCCGCCGACGCGGAGCCGGCTACGCCGCGGGGCGGCGCACGACCAGTCGAGGCTCCACCAGCACGTGGGCGTGACCGGGAGAGGCCGAGCGGGGACTGATCGCCGTCCGCTCCCCCATCAGCAGCTCGAGCACGCCCTCGGCCACCTTCTCCGGCAGCTGCTCGACGCTGGAGATTCCGAGAGCCTCCGCCGCCGGAGTGTTGTCGAAGCCGATCACCGGCATGTCCGCGCCGGCGTCCGTCGCCGCGAGATGCGCGCCGATCGCCAGCACGTCGCTCGCGCACACCAGAGCGTCGAACTCGCGCGACGCGAGCGCCGCGGCGGCAGCGGCGCGACCCTCGGCGACGCTCTCCACCGCGGTCAGCCGTGGCGCGGGGGGCAGGCCGCCGCGGGCCTCCAGCCATCCCCGCTCGCGGTCGTCGCCGGTGCCCGACCCGCCGGGCCAGCCGAGGAACGCGACCCGCGGGCCCACCTGGCCCATCGCGTACTCCGTCGCCGCGCGCGTTCCGGCGGCCCCGTCGACGTCGACCCAGAGATGCGCGGGGTCGTCGATGTCGTCGACGCCCCACGGACGCCCGAACGACACGAACGGCAGGTCGCGCTCGGCGAGCCAGACCGTGCGCGGGTCGCCGTGGAACGTCCCGGTGATGACGACGGCGTCGATCTCGCCGCCGTCCGCGAGCTCGGCCATCCGCGCGATCTCGTCCTCGGGAGATCGCGCCGCGTACACGAGCACGCGCTGCCGCCGCTCGCCGGCCTGCTCGGTGAGCGCGTGCACGAATCGGTCGAGCACGACGCCGGAGATGCCTCCGGCGTACGGATCGAGGTGGATGCCGATGGTGGAGCTGCGCTGCAGCCGCAGCCGACGGGCGGACGCGTGCGGGGCGTAGCCGAGAGCGGTGATCGCCGCACGGACCCGCTCGCGCGTGGCCTCGCGCACGATGTCGGGCGCGTTGAGCACGTTGCTGACGGTCTGCCGCGACACTCCGGCCGCCTGCGCGACGTCCTCGATGGTCGCGGCTCGGCGCATCGTCATCCCTCGCCACCCCCTTGACACTCGTGATGGCATCACCTTATCGTGGCTCTGCGTCCGGGATTTGAACGATCAAATTTTCCCAGCAGTCGACTTCCCGACGCTCACCGATGCAATCGAAGGAGATCTGATGTCGCGACACACAGCACGCGCCGCCATCGCCGTGGGCGGCACCGTCATCGCCGCCCTCGCGCTCGCCGGCTGTGGCCAAGGGTTCAGCAGCGGCGGCTCGTCGGGGTCGGCCGGAGGCCTGACCTCGTCCAAGAAGCCGATCACGCTCATGATCGGCTCCAGCGGAGACGCGGAGACGAAGGCCGTTCAGGATGCCGCGTCCGCCTGGTCGAAGAAGTCCGGCGTCGACGTGACCGTCGTGCCCGCGACCAACCTCTCGCAGCAGCTCTCGCAGGGCTTCGCGGCCGGCTCGCCGCCGGACGTGTTCTACCTGTCGACGGACGCGATCGCGGGTCTCGTGCAGAACAAGTCGCTGAAGGCGTACGGCGACATGCTCGGCAACAAGAGCGACTTCTACCCGTCGCTCGTGAAGAACTTCAGCGTGAACGGCACGTTCTACTGCGCGCCGAAGGACTTCTCGACGCTGCAGCTGATCATCAACACCGACCTCTGGACCAAGGCGGGCCTGACGGATGCCGACATCCCGAAGACATGGGACCAGCTGGCCGAGGACGCCAAGAAGCTGACGAGCGGCACCACCAAGGGCCTCGTCTTCAGCGGCGAGTACGCCCGTATCGGCGCCTTCATGGCCGAGGCCGGCGGACGGCTCGTGTCGGAGGACGGCAAGAAGGCCGAGGCCGACAGCGCCGCGAACGTGAAGGCGCTCGACTACGTGAAGCAGCACCTGAACGACGGCACGTTCGCATACGCGAAGGATGTGGGGGCAGGATGGGGCGGCGAGGCGTTCGGCAAGCAGCTGGGCGCCATGACGATCGAGGGCAACTGGATCACCGGCGCCATGCAGAGCGACTACCCGAACGTGAAGTACAAGGTCGTCGAGCTGCCCGCGGGGCCCGCCGGCAAGGGCACGCTGCAGTTCACGAACTGCTGGGGCATGTCCGCGGCGAGCAAGAACCAGAAGGCCGGGCTCGACTTCATCCAGTTCCTCACGTCGTCCGAGCAGCAGCTGACCTTCTCGAAGGCCTTCGGGCCGATGCCGTCGGTGAAGTCGGCCGCCGCCACGTGGAAGGCCGACAACGCGCCGCTCGTGCCGTTCCTGACGGGTGCGGACTACGCGCAGGGCGTGCCGACGAACGCCGGCGCGGCCGATGTCATCGCGGACTTCAACTCGCAGCTCGAGACGTTGAAGACGGCGGATCCGAAGACGATCCTGCAGTCGGTCCAGACGAACCTCGAAGCGGTCGTCAAGTAACACCATGACCGCTCCTGCCGCGCCGCGAACGGCCTCCGCCCCTCGCCGCCGCGGGTCCTCCGGGATCCGCGGCGGGGAGGGGGTGGCGGGGTGGCTCTTCGTCCTCCCCGTCGTCCTCATCCTCGGCGTCTTCCTGTTCATCCCGGTGCTCATGGCGCTGTGGGTGAGCTTCTCGGACTGGAACGGCAACGGCAGTCCGCTCTCGCCGAGCGTCAGCTTCATCGGGCTTCAGAACTATGCCGACGTCACGACGAGCGGCGGTCTGGCCGAGCGCAACTTCGGGCTGTCGCTGCGCAACAACGCCTGGTACGTGCTTCTCGTGGTGCCGCTCCAGACGGCGCTGTCGCTCTTGCTCGCCGTGCTGGTCAGCCGTGCGATGCTGCGCGGCCGCGGCTTCTTCCGCACCGCCTACTACTTCCCCTCCGTCACGAGCTCGGTCGCGATCACGGTGCTGTGGCTGTTCCTCTTCTCCACCACCGGCGTCGTGAACCAGATCATCGGATGGTTCGGCGGCCACGGGCCGAACTGGTTCCAGGATCCGCGCGGCCTGTTCCACCTGCTGGCGGGCACCACGCCAGGACCCGAGGTCCTCACGCAGGGGAAGTTCCTCGGCGTCACGTGGTGGGAGTGGACCGCAGGACCGTCCGTCGCGATGTTCGCGTTCATCCTGATGGCGATCTTCACCACGAGCGGCACGTTCATGCTGCTGTTCCTCGCCGCCCTCCAGAACATCGGCCCCGAGCTCGCCGAGGCGGCCATGGTGGACGGCGCGAACGGATGGCAGCGCTTCTGGCGCATCACGCTGCCCCAGCTGCGGCCCACGATCTTCACCGTCGTGACGCTCGGCCTTATCGGCTGCTGGCAGGTGTTCGACCAGATCTACACGGGAACCCAGGGCGGCCCGGGCAAGACCACGCTGACTCCCGCCTACCTGTCGTACCAGGCGTCCTTCCAGGATCAGAAGTGGGGCGACGGCGCCGCCATCGCCTTCATGCTGTTCGTGATCATCATCCTGTTCACCCTCCTCCAGCGTTGGGTGCTGCGCGACCGTCCCGTCTCGCGCCGCCGCATCCGCGCCTACCAGCCGAAGGGCGTGCGACATGGCTGAACCGGCCCTCCGCGAACCCGCCGTCGCGACGCATCCGCCGAGCCCGCCCACCGCAGCGCCCGCACGGCGCCACCGCGGCAGGCGCGGCGGCTCCCTCGGGAGCCGGATCGGCCTGTACGCGCTGCTCGTCGTGATCGCGCTCGTGTACATCTACCCGTTCCTCGTGCAGGTGTCGACCTCGTTCAAGACCGAGTCGGAGGCGGCGGCCGACCCCCTCTCGCTCATCCCGCAGACGTGGTCGTTCGCGGCCTACGATCGCCTGTTCGCGCACAGCGACTTTCCGCTGTGGTTCGCGAACTCGGCGATCGTGACGATCTGCGTGACGCTCGGCCGCGTGTTCTTCGTGTCGCTCGCCGGCTATGCGCTGGCGCGGCTCCACTTCCGTGGGCGCGGCGTGATCTTCGCGCTGGTCGTCGCCGTGATGGCCGTGCCGACGGTCGTGCTGCTCATCCCGAAGTTCCTCGTCCTGAACCAGCTCGGCCTGTACGACTCGTACTCCGGAATGATCCTGCCGCTGCTGGTGGATGCCGCGGGCGTGTTCATCATGAAGAACTTCTTCGAGTCGATCCCGGTCTCGGTGGAGGAGCAGGCGCGCATCGACGGCGCCGGCAGCTTCCGCATCTTCTGGTCGGTCGTGCTGCCGATGGCGCGTCCCGCGCTGATCACGATCGTCATCCTCTCGTTCCAGGGGTCCTGGAACGAGCTCGCGCACTTCATCGTGTCGACGCAGTCGCCGGCGCTCACGACGCTCACCAAGGGCGTCGCGGGGCTCGCCTCCGGCCAGCTCAGCCAGGGCAGCCAGTACCCCCTGAAGCTCGCCGCCGCCCTGCTCATGACCATCCCCGTCGCCGTGCTGTTCTTCATCTTCCAGCGGCGCATCATGAACACCAGTGAAGGAGCCGTCAAAGAATGACGTCGGGTCGACAGCCTTATCTCCACGACGCCGTCATCGCGCTCGCCGCCCCGACTCAGGCCTGGTCTCGCGACACCGGAGACATGGTCGCGCCGATCGACGGCGTCTATCACGGCGACCGGCGATTCATCGGCGGGATGGCGCTGCGCTGTGCGGGCGCCGTGCCCGAGCCGATCGGCGCCGCGCAACCCGTCATCTCGCACGTCGTCTTCGACGCGACCGTGCGCGAGATCGACGATCCCTCGCCGGATCCGCACGTGCGGCTCACGCGCGACCGGTCGGTCTCGCCGGGGGTGTTCGCCGAGACCATCACCCTCGCGTCGGTCGCGCCGGACCCGGTGGATGCCGTCGTCGCCCTGCGGGTCTGCCCGGACTTCCGTCAGCTGCAGGAGGTCAAGGCCGGCCTGGGCGCCGCGCGTCCCTGGGACGTCCGCCTCGAGGGCGAGAACGCGACGGTGACGGCCGAGCACGCCGAGCTGGTGCTGACCGCCGAAGGTGGCGCCTGGCGCCTGAGCGGGGACGAGCTGGAGGCGACGTGGTCGCTCCGGGTCGAGCCGGGGGATGCCGCATCCTTCACCCTCTCCGCCACCATGCGCGATGCGGAGCTCGTCGTGCAGGCGGCCCCGCCGGTGTCGTGGTCGCTCCCCGACGCGGGCGTCGATCCGCGCCTGGCCGCGTGGGTCCGCACGGCGCTCGGCGATCTCGCCGCCTTGCGACTCGCCCTTCCCGACCACCCCGCCGACGCATTCCTCGCCGCCGGTGCACCGTGGTTCCTCACGCTCTTCGGGCGCGACAGCCTGTGGGCCGCGCGGCTGATGCTGCCCGTCGACGTCGGGCTCGCCGCATCCACGCTCCGCGTGCTCGCGCGCCTGCAGGGCACGAAGGACGATCCCCATACCGAGGAGGAGCCGGGCAAGATCGCGCACGAGCTGCGCGCCGGCGAGTTCCGCATGCCGGGCGAAGGGATCGTGCTGCCGCCGCTCTACTACGGCACCGTCGACGCGACCGCACTGTGGGTGAGCCTGCTCGTCGAGGCGGCGGACCGCGGGATGCCGGAACCGGGGGTGCGGGAGCTGCTGCCGAACCTCCGCGCCGCCCTCGACTGGATCGTGCGCAGCGCCGGCGACGGCTTCCTCTCCTACATCGACCGCTCCGGGCGGGGGCTCGCCAACCAGGGCTGGAAGGACTCGGGCGACTCGATCCAGTGGCGGGACGGGTCGCTCGCCGACGGACCGATCGCCCTCTGCGAAGTGCAGGGCTACGCCTACGAGGCCGCCGTCGGCGCCGCGGGGCTCCTCGACCGGCTCGGCGAGGGCGGTGGCGACGACCTCCGCTCGTGGGCCGAGACGCTGCGCCGGCGGTTCGCCGAGAGCTTCTGGGTCGAGACGCCCGAGGGCCGCTACCCGGGGGTCGCGCTCGACCGCGACGGCCGCGCGGTGGACACCCTGACCTCGAACATCGGCCACCTGCTCGGCACGGGCATCCTCTCCCCCGCCGAGGAGCGGGACGTCGCGCGTCTGCTCGTAGGTTCATCGATGTCGTCCGGGTTCGGCATCCGGACGCTGTCGACGGATGCCGCCGGCTACTGGCCGCTCGGCTACCACCGGGGATCGGTGTGGGCGCACGACAGCGCGATCGTCGCGCACGGGATGCTGCGCGCCGGCCTCCGCACGGAAGCGCTCGAGGTCGTCGATGGACTGCTGGGCGCGGCAACCGCGTTCGGCTACCGCATGCCGGAGCTGCACAGCGGCGATTCATCGGCCGATCGCGCCGTGCCCGCACCGTACCCGGCCGCCTGCCGCCCGCAGGCGTGGTCGGCGGCGGCCGCGATCACCTGCCTGGAGATCGTCCGCGCGGGGTGAAACGGCCATCCGTGCCCGCGAGCGCTCAGCTGTTCTCGCGGATGTATTGCTCCGGGTCCCGGTCGTGCGCGGCGATGCCGCCCGCTTGCTCCGACTCGAACGCCACGAAGGCGACGGCCATGGTGTGGCGCTCCTCCAGCTCGATGTGGCGACGGAAGTCGGTGAGACCTTGGCGCTCCTCCTCGGCCATGTGGTCGCTGTTGACCTCGTTGACGTGAGCGACGGCACGCTGCCACTCGGTCGAGCCGACGACCTGGCCGGAGACGCCGGCGATCGCATCCCGGATCTCGTTGTGATCGTGGATGGCGTCCTCCGTCTCCTCCCCGGGCGACTCCTGTTCGATGAGGTCCTTCTGCAGTTTCAGCAGTCGCGGGTAGAAGAGCTTCTCCTCGGCGGCGGCGTGCACCTCCAGCAGGATGCGCAGGCGCTTCCACACCGCGCTCAGCGCTGCGGTGTCGGCCGGGTCGATGTCCTCGAGCATGCCGAACATCCGGCGCTGTTCGTGATGGTCGTTGAGGATGACCTCGGTGATGTCCACGCTCTCCTCCTTCGTCGCACGTGCTGTCAAAAGTACCCGCGGCGGCGCGTGACGAGGCCGCTCGCCGGATTCCGACCGGGACGGCAGTCGTCTTGCGTCATCGGAACTCGCGGATACCCTGCTGACGTGGAAGCCTCGTTGATGGCCGTCATCATCGTCGAGGGTGAGAGCGATCGCGTCACGCTGGAAGTCCTCAGCGCGCGAATGGGAATCGCCCTTCCGACGATCGTGGCCGCAGGCGGCGCAAGCGGTGTGCGCCGAGCCGTCTCCGACCTGTCCGACGCGAGCATCGTCGGACTGGTCGATGTCGACGAACGGGCGCAGTTCGAGCGCGTGATCGAGCGGGTCTTCGTGTGCGACCCGGACCTCGAGGGCGAGCTCGTCCGCGCACTCGGCATCGATGGCGTCGTGTCCGTCATCGCCGCAGAGGGAGAGCTGGAGTCCTTCCGCCGTCTCCAGAATCAGCCGGCGCAACGCGGACGGCCCGTCGAAGCGCAGCTCGCACGCTTCTTCGGGGGGAGGAGTGGCAACAAGTATCGATACGCACGGCTTCTCGCCGCGGCAGTTCCCCTGGAGCGGATACCCGCGCCCCTCGAGGGGATCATCCGAGCGGCCGCCGTCGCGCCGCCACCTTCCGAGTAGGCGATATCGGACGACAGACGACATCGATGCGGATCCCGAGGTCCACGAGCTCGGTGGGCGCGGTCGTCAGACGGCTCGTCGGCCGCCGTCCCGCTCGTGCACACCCGCGTCCACGACGCTGATCTGCAGTGGCATGCGGTTGGCGCGGCGGAGGCGTCCCGTGAGGATGCTGCGCACCCCGCGGGTGAGCGTCCTGGCAGGGGTCAGGTACCGGAACTGGGCCGCGTCCGATGTGACGAGTCTGAGGACGGGCGCCGCGGCGGTCTCGGGAGGCTGGCCCCACAGACCGACGACGACCTGCAATGCGCCGAGCCGTCCCTCGTAGCCCGACTGGGCGGTGACGTGTCGCAGAAGGTCGGTCGTGACCAGGCCGGGATTCATGCCGTGCACACGCACCCCGGTGTCCTTGCACTCTCGTCGCAGCGTCTCGGTGAATTGACGCACCCACCGTTTGCTGGACGCGTACGCGTTCTGCTGTGCGACGGGCCCCTTGTCGCCTTGTCCGTAGAGGTTCACGAGGTCGCCATGGCCTTGAGCCAAGAACACGGGCAATGCGACGCGCGAACCGTGGAAGGTTCCGAGGATGTTCGTGCGTACGACGCGTGCGAAGTCGTCCACCGGCGTGGACGCCGTCGGCCCGTAGATGCCCGAGGCGCCGGCATTGTTGACCCAGATATCGAGCGTCCCGCGGCTGAGCGCCTCATCGCGCAGGGTTTCGACCTCGGCGATCTCGCCCACATCGCACCGGCACCCCGAGACCGAGATCCCCTCGCGCTGCAACCGCGCGACCGCAGCTTCGAGGTGGGCATCCGATCTGGATGCAAGCACCACCGTCGCGCCGTGAAGACCCAACAGCCGGGCCATGGCCAGCCCGAGACCGCGTGTGGATCCCGTCACCACCGCGACGCGCCCGCGCAGATCCACTCGTCGTGCATCCATACTGCTCCTCACGAGCCTCGATGCAGAACAAGACGGCCCTGCGCTCGACCCTCACGCATCCAGCACAGCGCCACCCGGCACGAGGACTCGCCGTCAGGCTATGGCCGAGAAGGGCGTTCCCTGAGGGGCTTTGGTCCCGCGCCCGACGCCGGCCACCGCCCCATCCTGGGGCGCGACGTCCGTCAGTCCACCTTGGCGACAGTGGCGGCGGTGAGCCGCACGAGCTGGTCGTACGTGAGCGGGAACACCGTGTGCGGCGTCCCGCCCGCAGCCCAGATCTCGGGGTAGGCGGCCAGGTCTTCGTCGACGATCGTGGTGAGAGGCGCGGGATGACCGGTGGGCGCGACGCCGCCGATCGCCTGACCGGTCGCCGCGCGCACCTGGTCCGGCGTCGCGCGGGCGATCTTTCCGCGGCCGAGTCGGGCGGCGAGCGCGGCCGTGTCCACCCTGTGGGCACCGCTGGTCATGACGAGCAGGGGCTCGTCGTCCGACCAGAACACGAGCGAGTTGGCGATCGCTCCGACCTCGACCCCGAGCGCCTCGGCCGCGAGAACGGCAGTGGACGCAGCATCCGGCAGCACCACGATCTCACCGGGAATGCCGGCGGCGCGAAGAGCGTCGTGGACGAGGATGCTGCGGGCGGGCAATGCGGGCGAAGCGGGGGCGGCGTCGGTCACCACCCCACCATATCGACGGCTCCGAAATGCCAGAGTGAGAGGCATGAGGTTCTTGCGCTGGCTCGCCCGATACCCGCTCGTGTGGCTGACGGTGATCGTGCTCATCGTCGTCCTCACGCTCGGGGCGGCCGGATTCGCGCGCACCTCGGCCGGGATCGCGATCGGCTACGTCTCCCTGGTGATCGCGTGGACCCTCGTCGGGATGATCCGCGACGTCCTGCGCGGCCACGTCGGCCTCGACGTCCTGGCCGTCGTGGCCATGGTCGCCACTCTCGCCGTCGGCGAGTACGTCGCCTCGCTCGTCATCGTGCTGATGCTCGCGGGCGGGGAGGCCCTGGAGGATTACGCCGGCCGCCGCGCCAAGCGCGAGCTCACCGCGCTGCTCGACCGCTCGCCGCAGATCGCGCACGTCCTCGTGCACCCGAACTCCGACAGCGACGAGGTGCAGGATGCCGCGGCCGACGACGTCGAGGTGGGCGACGTCCTGCTCATCCGGCCGGCCGAGGTCGTGCCGGTGGACGGCGTCCTGCTGAGCCCGGCGGCATCGTTCGACGAGTCGTCGCTCACCGGAGAGAGCATGCCGGTGCATCGCAGCGCGGGTGACGAGGTGCTCTCGGGCGCGGTCAACGGATCGCGGGCCGTGCGCATCCGCGCCGTGCGGCGCAGCGCCGACAGCCAGTACCAGCAGATCGTCGCGCTCGTGAAGCAGGCTCAGGATGACCGGGCTCCGACCGTGCGGCTGGCCGACCGGTTCGCCATCCCGTTCACGGCGGTCTCCCTCGTGATCGCGGGCGCCGCTTGGGGGCTCTCGGGCGACCCCGCGCGCTTCGCCGAAGTGCTCGTGCTGGCGACTCCGTGTCCCCTCCTCATCGCCGCGCCCGTCGCCTTTCTCGGGGGGCTTTCACGCGCCGCGAAGGCGGGCGTCATCATCAAGGGCGGGGGTGTCATCGAACAGCTCGCCCGCATCCGGTCGGCGGCGTTCGACAAGACCGGCACGCTCACGGAAGGCCGGCCCGACCTCGTCGCCGTCGACCCGGCGGCGGGCTTCGACGCCGACGAGCTTCTGGCCCTCGCCGCATCCGCCGAGCAGTACTCGAGCCATGTGCTCGCCGACGGCATCCGCCGCGCCGCCGCGGAGCGGGGCATCGCGCTGCGGCCCGCCGCGGAGGCCAGCGAGGTCGCGACCAACGGCGTGACCGCGGTGATCGGCGGGCGCACCGTGCTGGTGGGAAAGCCCGCGTACGTGGCATCCATCGCCCCGGACACCGTGCGTCGCGACATCGCATCGGGCGAGGCGGCGGCATACGTCGCCGTGGACGGCCGGTTCGCCGGCGTGCTGGTCCTGGCCGACGACCCGCGTCCGGAGGCGGCGGCGGTCGTCTCGTGGCTGCGGGCCCACGAGGTGGAGCGCGTCACGATGCTGACCGGCGATGCCCGGGCCACCGCCGAGGCCATCGCGCACACCGTCGGCATCGACGACATCCACGCCGAACTCCTCGCGCCCGAGAAGGTGCATCTCGCCGCGCAGATGCGCCCCCGACCGGTTCTCATGGTGGGCGACGGCATCAACGACGCACCCGTGCTCGCCGCCGCCGACGTCGGCATCGCGATGGGCGCGAAGGGCGCGACCGCAGCGGGCGACGCGGCGGATGCGGTCATCCTCACCGACTCGCTCGCCAAGGTGGCCGACGCCGTCTCGATCGGCAAGCACACCCTGCGCGTCGCATACGCCGCGATCTGGATCGGCATCGCGATCAGCATCGTCCTGATGCTCATCGCGTCGACAGGCGTCATCCCGGCGGTCGCGGGCGCCCTCATCCAGGAGGGCGTCGACCTCGCGACGATCCTCTACGCCCTGCGCGCCCTTCGCGGACCCGCGACGGGGCTTGTGGTGCCGGCAGCGGAGAAGGAGACCGTCAGCCCCGCGCGATGATCTCGCCGTGCGGCATCAGCAGCCATCCGTCCTCGCTCGCCGCCCATTCGCGCCATCCGGCCGAGATGCGCTCCAGCACCTCGTGATCGGCGACGCCGAGATCGATCGCGCGGCGGGCGAAGTCGGATGCGACGACCCGGTCCGCCCACATGCCGCCCCACCACGCGCGGTCCGCAGCATCCTCGAACAGCCACGACGTGGCGCTCGAGACGACCTCCGCGAAGCCCGCCTCGCGCGCCCATGCCTTGAGGCGCCGGCCCGCGGCCGGCTCGCCCGACGACCCGCGATGCGTGGCGAGGTAGACCTCGAGCCACTCGTCGAGCGCCGGGATCAGCGGGTACCAGATGACGCCCTCGTAGTCCACGTCGCGGGCGGCGACGAGGCCGTCGCGCTTCACCACGCGGCGGAACTCGCGCAGCGCGTCCACAGGACGCTCCAGGTGCTGCAGCACCTGATGCGCGTGCACGATGTCGAAGGCGTCGTCCGCTGCATCCAGCGCATACGCGTCGTCGACGACGAAGTCGACGTTGCGCACCCCCGTCTCGAGGACGAGGGTGGCCGCCTTCTCGACGATCGCGGGCGCCGTGTCCACCCCCGTGACGTGCCCGGGAGCGACGCGCGCCGCGAGGTCGAGCGTGATGGTCCCCGGCCCCGAGCCCACGTCGAGCAGCGAGAGGCCGGGCCGCACATGCGGAAGGAGGTACGCGGCGGAGTTCTCGGCGGTGCGCCACTCGTGCGACCGCAGAACGCTCTCGTGATGACCGTGCGTGTAACTCGCCATGATCCGACGCTACTGCAGACGACAAGGAGGGACTGGGTTCCACGATATGTGGCACTCGGTCGCACCCAGGGCATGGCATGATGGACCACAAACGGCGATCAAGGGAGATACCGTGTTCACCAGCCTCATACCCGACGTCGAGATCCCCGAGCTCAGCGTCTACGACTACCTGTTCGCCTCGCTGACCGACGAGGAGCAGGGCCTGATCGCCCTCATCGATCCGGCGACCGGCGAAGAGACGACGTACGGCGCCCTGCGCGCGCAGATCGACTGGTTCGCCGGCGCCCTGGCCGCCCGCGGCGTCGGCACCGAGACCGTCGTCGGCCTGCTGTGCCCCAACGTCCCCGCGTTCGCGACGGTGTTCCACGGGGCCCTGCGCGCGGGTGCCACGGTCACGACGATCAACTCCCTGTACACGCCCGGCGAGATCGAGAAGCAGCTGAAGGATGCCGGTGCCACCTGGCTCATGACGGTCAGCCCGCTCCTGCCCCAGGCCCAGGTCGCCGCGCAGGCGTCCGGCATCCCCGCCGAGAGACTCATCGTGCTCGACGGCGCTCCCGGGCACCCGAACCTCCGCGAGCTCCTCGGCGAGCAGCGCCCGGCACCCGAGGTGTCGTTCGACCCGGCGACGCACATCGCCGTCCTGCCGTACTCGTCCGGCACGACCGGCATCCCCAAGGGCGTCATGCTCACCCACCGCAACCTCGTCGCGAACGTCGCCCAGTGCCGGGCGAGCCTCGACCTCGTCTCGACCGACCGCGTGCTGGCGGTGCTCCCGTTCTTCCACATCTACGGCATGACCGTGCTGCTGAACCTCGCGCTCCGCCAGCGCGCGAGCCTCGTCACGATGCCGAAGTTCGACCTGGTCGAGTTCCTGTCGAACATCCAGAAGTACGGCTGCACCTACCTCTACATCGCGCCGCCGATCGCGGTCGCGCTCGCCAAGCATCCCGTGGTCGATCAATACGACATCTCGACGGTCCACACGGTGTTCTCCGGAGCAGCCCCGCTCGACGCCGAGACGGCCGAGGCCGCGGGCCGCCGCATCCATGCCCACGTCCTGCAGGGGTACGGCATGAGCGAGTCGAGCCCGGTCTCGCACGCCATCCCGGTCGGCCGGCCCGACATCCCGGTGAGCTCGGTGGGCCTGCTCCTTCCCAACATGGACGCCAAGATCGTCGACCTCGACACGGGCGAGGAGATCGTCGAGTTCGACGAGAGCGGATTCACCGCGCGCGGGGAACTGTGGATGCGGGGCCCCAACATCATGCACGGCTACCTCAACCAGCCGCAGGCGACGGCGGACACCGTGGACGAAGAGGGCTTCCTGCACACGGGCGACGTGGCCGTGTATCACTCGGACGGCTACTTCACGATCGTCGACCGGGCCAAGGAGCTCATCAAGTACAAGGGCTACCAGATCGCTCCGGCCGAGCTCGAGGCGCTGCTCCTGAGTCACCCGAAGGTGATGGATGCGGCGGTCATCGGCGTGCTCGACGAAGACAGGCAGGAGATCCCCAAGGCGTTCGTCGTCACGCGCGCCGGCTCGGGTCTCGAGGCCGACGACGTGATCGCCTTCGTCGCCGCGAACGTCGCGCCGCACAAGAAGGTGCGTGTGGTGGAGTTCATCGAGGCCATCCCCAAGTCGAGCTCGGGAAAGATCCTGCGCAAGGACCTGCGGGCCCGGGAGGCTCGGGAGGCCTGAGCCGATACCCCCGGCGCGGGCATAGCCTGGCGTCATGCGCGCAGGAATCCACCTCTGGAACTACACCACGCCCGAGGGCGAGTCATCGATCGCCCGCACCGTCGCCGACACGGCCACCACCGCCGAAGCCGGCGGCTTCAGCCAGTTCACCGTCATGGACCACTGGTTCCAGATGGAAGCCGTCGGCGACCCGGCGGAACCCATGCTGGAGGCGTTCACGACACTCGGCTACGTCGCCGCCATGACGAGCACGCTCCGGCTCGGCCCGCTCGTGACCGGCGTCACGTACCGGCATCCGGGGCTGCTCGCGAAGATCGCCACGACCCTGGACGTCCTGAGCGGTGGCCGGTCCATCCTCGGCCTCGGCGCCGCATGGTACGAGCGGGAGCACCACGCCCTCGGTGTGCCGTACCCGGCACTCGGCGAGCGGTTCGAGCGCCTCGAGGAGGCGCTGAAGGTCGTGACGCAGATGTGGTCCGAAGACAACGGCCGGTACGAGGGGCGGCACTACTCGCTGAACGAGACGCTCAACAGCCCGCGAGCCGTGAGCGCGCCGCATCCTCCGATCATGATCGGGGGTCGTGGTGAGAAGAAGACGCTGCGCCTCGCCGCGCAGTACGCGCAGATCGTGAACTTCACGGCCTTCGACCCGGACGATGTCGCGCACCTGCTCGACGTGCTGCGCGGGCACTGCGACGCGCTCGGCACGGACTACGACGCCATCGAGAAGCAGATCATGGCGACCCGCCTGCAGCCGGACTCCGATCAGTTCTGGCCGACCATGGAGCGCCTCGCCGCTCTCGGCATCGACCTCGTCGTCTTCGGCGTGCGTCCGAACGATCAGGTCGCGACAACGAGCCGGCTTGCAGAAGCGGTGCTGCCGCGGCTCGCGGAGCTGTGACCGGTCAGGTGCCGGCGGGCACCCCCGCCGGCACCTCATGCCGCGCCCCCGAGGAGGCGAGCACCGCGGCGGCCGAGACGACGGCGACCATGATGAAGATCAGGATGCGGTAGTCCACGACGGCGATGATCGAGGCGCCCACGATGCTGAACAGCGTCTGCGGGACGTTGATCGCGACGTTGCCGGCTGCCGCCGTCCGGCCCTGCAGCTCCGGCGGCGTGCGGCGCTGGCGCAACGTGGCGAAGCCGACGGCGACGAGCGGGATGCCGAAGCCGATGACCGGCAGACCGATCACGGCGAGGAGCAGCGAGGTGCCCGCGGTCGGCAGCGCACCGATCGCGACCATGAGAAGCCCCAGCGCCACCGTCCGCGATTCGCCGAGCCGGCGCACGAGCATCGCGGACAGCACGCCGCCGACCACGGCGCCGACACCCTGCAGCGGAACGAGCCAGCCGAGTGCGGATGCCGGCAAGTGGAGCCCCTGATCGAGAGTCGCGAAGACGGTGACATTGAGCAGGCCCACCGCGGCGAAGGCGATGACGAGAGCGAGGCTCAGCCGGTTCAGCGGCGAGGTCCGCGCCAGGTGGGCGAACCCGGCGCCGAGCTCGGCGAGGTACCGTCCGCGCGCGGCGCGCGGAGCGGGGGGCGACTCCTCGACGCGCACCCGGGTCATCTGCACGGCCGCCAGAGCGAAGGAGACCCCCGTCAGCAGCACCACGGCATCCGGACCCGCCGCGACGTACAGTGCCGTCCCGATGAGCGGCGAGATGAGCCGGAAGCCCTGGTCGAGCGTGGTCAGCGCGCCGTTCGCCGAGCCGAGGGCGCCGTCATCGACGAGGTCGCGGATGAGCCCGGACTGCGCGGCGGCGAGCAGGTAGCCCATCGTCCCGTAGAGGAAGACGACGAGGTAGACGATCCAGAACATGCCGGTCGGCGCGACGAGCAGCAGGCACAGGACGATCGGCACCATCGCGGCCATCGACCAGACCATGAGCCGCTTGCGCGACACGCGGTCCGCCAGCGCACCGAGGAACGGCGCGATGAGCGCCGGGAGTCCGAGTGCGATGAAGACCGTGGCCGCCGCAGCATCCGAGTCGGTGAGGTCTTTCACCCAGACGGCGGCCATGAGGTAGAGGGCGCTGTCGCCGAGATTGGCGAAGACCCACGTCAGCGTGAGCTGCCGGAAGCCGCGCACCTCCCAGGCGGGCAGCCGACGCCCGATGGCGGCATTCACGACTCCGCCTCCTTCGCGTCGGGCGTCTGCGCCGCGTACGGCGACGACCACGGCTCGGGATTGGCCACCGCGACCATGCGCGAGAACCGGGCTCCGGGCGGACGCAGCGAGGGATCCGCGCTCCGCCCCGCGAAGCGATCGGTGATCTCCTGGAGGTCGCGGCTCAGCTGGGCGAGCTCCTCCGCGGTCGCCCAGAACGTGCTGCGGGTGAACGTGGATGCCTGCACCCACTGGTCGGGCTCGGCATCCATCTCTGCGAAGAACGAGCGCACCCGCCCCCACTCCGCGTCGATGCCGAGCACCGCGACTTCCCGCATCGCGGCCAGCGATCCGGGCTGGGCGGGGTCGGGCCGCATGTCCCACGACCGCGCGACCGGCCGCCACGGCTTCTCGCGCCCGCGCGCCTGCGCCCGCTCGATGAAGCCGTACTTCTCGAGCATGCGCAGATGGAAGGAGCAGCTGGCGGCCGACTCCCCCAGCGCCTCTGCGCATTGCGTGGCGGTCAGCTCTCCGCGTTCGGTCAGCAGGTCGAAGAGCTCGAGCCGGATGGGATGGGCGAGGGCGCGCAAGCGCGCCGGGTCGGTGACGCGCGCCTGACCGGGTCGCTCGGGCGGGAAGTTGTCTGACACGGCACCGACGATAGATCCTAAAGCCTTCTTGCGCAAGACTTCTTTAGGGTCTATCGTCGGCGCGATTCACCTCACCACGGCGAGGGCGCCGGCGGCGCGACGACGGGCGGACGATCGTCGCACGTGATCGTGTTCGGCAGCTCCCACGAAGCCATCCACGGCCCCGTCGTACCTCCGCCGTCGTTGCCGCCCAGGTCGCCGACCGAGAACTCGCTGCCGGCGGGCGTGAAGTGGAACGAGCCGCAGTTGTTGATGCCGACGGCGCCGACATTGCGGGCGTCGACGTTCTGGAACGTTGCCACCCCCGCCACCCGGGCGCTCAGCACGGAGGTCCCCGTGCCGTCGACGTGGATGTCCCGGAACGAGACACCGCTGATGGTGTACTGGTCCTTCACGGGCCAGTCGGCGACGAGCAGCACCGCGTTGTACGTCGAGTCGAGGTAGTGGTCGCCGACCACGCGGATGCCGGAGATCGAGCCCTCGAGGGCGTAGATCCAGAGTGACCCGAGCCCGATCTTCCAGTTCAGCTCGAACGTCCCGGCGCGCACCGTCGTGTTGTCCTGGAACGTCAGCGTGCCCGCGAACGGGTGCGCGCCGAACCGCGAGCCGGCGTGCAGCGCGCTCCCCTCCCGGATCGTGTCGGCGACGAGGTTGCCCGACACCGTGTTGTCGGTGCCGCCGTAGACGGCGATGCCGTTGGCGAGGGTCGGGGTCTGCACCGTGTTGTGGTCGAAGACGTTCCGCGCGTTCGTCTGCGTCGTCCCGCCGAGCGACTCGGCCCACATCGCGAGGCCGTCATCGCCCGTGTTGCGGACGACGTTGTTCCGCACGACCGAGTCCGTCACGCCGATGTGGAAGTTCAGGCCGTCGGCGATCGTGTCGGCGACCTGGTTGTCCGCGACGGTCACGTTCGACATCGGCCCGTCGAACCAGAATCCCGCCTTCGTGTGATGGACGTACAGACCCGAGAACGACGAGTCGTGGAATGCGCCGCCGACCGCGTTGACCTGGTCGGTGTCGACGCGCTCGCGCACGTCGCCCACGATGGCGAAGCCGGACAGGTGCACGTTCGTGCTGCCGCCGGCCGCGGCATCCTTCCCGTAGAACCCGACTCCCGTGTGGACCGAGCCGTCGGGTGCCGGGGTGGAGAGCGTCACCTGTCGGCCGAACACGGTCGTGAACCAGCTGCCCGCACCCTGGATGCTCACGTCGTCGACGATGATGTGGCGGTCGACGCGGAAGCGCCCCGGGGGCAGCCACACGGTGGCTCCCGACGCGCGCGCGGCAGCGATGGCGCGATCGAACGCATCCGCCGACGACGTGCGGCCGCTCGGGTCCGCTCCGTACTTGACGACGTTCGCGATCTTGCCCTTCGGCGCCGGGGAGGGTGCGACGAGCTGGCTGTCCATGAGGTCGATGACCGTCCAGGCGACGCCCTCGGGAGCGGTGAGGCGCACCTTCTGCCCCGCGGGGTGGGTCTGACCGAGCAGGAGCCGCTCCTCGTCGTAGAACTTCATGGGGCGGAACGGCGTCGTCACCTGATAGTCGGGGCCGGGCACACAGGCGCACTCGGTGATCCACCAGTCGGGATGCAGCACGCCGGCGTTCGGGTCGTTCGTGAAGGGGTAGAGGTTGTAGAGGTACGAGTACTGCGACGTCATCGGCAGACTCGTCGTCTCGGCACCGGCGGTGACGCCGAGCTTCGCGGTGAGGCCACCGCCGGTCGGCGCATCCGGGATGCTGTAGCGCACCGTGATCGCATTCGCGGCCGCGGGCAGCGTGAACTCGACGTACTGGCCGGGCAGGAGCTTCACGGCTGTGCGCCCCGACGCCTCGGCGGCGATGTCGTACGCGTCGCGGCTCGGCCCGAGGATCGTGCCGTTCGTGGCGGCGTTCTCGGCCTCCTGCTCGAGGAACGGCACCGTCGCGCCGCGCCCATGCACCAGCGCGGGATCCAGGGCCGCCCGCGTGACCACAGCACCCGGCGGGTCGGCGACCGCGGCGGGCGCCGCGGCGGCCAGCGTCGCGAGGGAGAGGGATGCCGCGGCCACTGCGGCGATGAGGGTTCGGGGTCGTGCCATGTCGACTCGCTTCTCGGAGGGGCCGGGCGACGATGCCCGATCGCGCTCAATCTAGAGCCGGATCAGTCCCACCCTCAAGCGGATATCACGAAGTTCCGTCATTTCATTCGTTTCTTGCGCTGTGCGCGCAAGCGACTGCAAGAGTTGCGCGATTGCGTCAGGCGCTCCGCGGCGCGGCGCTGCCGTCCGCCGCGCGCTTCGCGCGCCGCGAGGCGAGTCCCGTCGCGACCGCCGAGGTGGCGACCGTGAGCAGGGCGCCGAGCAGGATGGCCGCGCCTTCGCCCGGCTGCAGCGCACGGGTCTGGATGCCGAGAGCCACGGCTGCGATCGGCACGCCGAGCTGCCCGGCGGACGCGACCGCCTGCAGCCAGGGCAGGCCGACGGCGCGGGCCGCGAGGTGCGCCACGACGGCGCCGAGTCCGAGCAGCGCCCCGAGAAGAACCATGCTCGGGTGGTCGACGAAGGCGCGCAGGTCGATGGATGCGCCGAGCCACACGAAGAACAGCGGAGCGAAGAAGCCCTCGGTGATGCCGAAGAGCTGCCGCGCGAGCCTGCGGGGCTCCCCCACCGCGGCGAGCACGAGCCCGAGCGAGAAGCCGGCCACCATGACCGACACGTGCGTGAACTGGGCGATGGCGGCCAGGACGAACAGGATCAGCAGGCTGATCCGCAGCTCGAGCGCGAAGTGGCGCCGCTCGGAGAAATGGTGCACGCGGCGCCACGCGCCCGAGCGGTGGGCCCGGTGGAGCACGACGCCGAGGATGATCGCGATGGACGTGATCGTCAGCGCGCCGAGCGCCGCGTCCAGGGCGCGGACCGGATCCATGACGAGCGGCAGTGCCACGATCGCGGCGATGTCCGCGACCGCGATCTGCGCGATCAGCCGAGGGGCCGAGGTCGCGGCGATGCCGAGCGAGTCCAGCATCGGCAGCACCAGCGCCGCGGACGACGACGCGAGCAGCACCGCGTACAGCAAGCCGTGCGGCGAGTGGACGGCCAGTGCGATCAGCGGTCCCAGGATCGCCGCCACGACGCCCACGACCGCGGCGCCCAGCACACCCCAGCCCACCGCACCGCGCACGCCGCGGTCGCGCACCGGGATCTCCGAGCCGATGACGAGCATCGTGAGCCCGAAGCCGATGGAGGCGAACAGTGTCAGCGTCGGATCCGTCGGCTCCACCAGCCGGAACCCCGAGGTCCCGATGACGAGGCCCGCCAGCAGCTCGCCGATGACGAGGGGGACGCGCCATCCCTCCCGCGCCGCCAGGAGCGGACCCGCGAGCCCCGCCAGCACGATCAGTGCGAGGGTCGAGTAGGTCACGCCGCCACGGTACCGCGCCTACGAACGGGGGGACGGATGCCACGGCATCCGCCCCCCCGTCGCGATGGTTCAGCGCATCACGCCTCGAAGTCGGCGGGCACCTCGAGCGGCTTGCGCGTGAAGTACGTCTCCTTCGCCTTGCGGTAGAAGAGCGCGAGCGGGATGAGGCCGATGACAATCAGACCGAGGCCGAGGACGTTCACCACGAGATCGTTGTTCGGGATGGCCGCGAAGAAGATGTACATCATGAAGAGCGCACCCACTGCCGGCCAGAGGCCGATCAGGATGAAGTTCTTCACGGATTTGAAGAGCACCTTGCGGAATCCGATCACGACGGCGAAGCCGGCCAGCGAGTAGTAGAACGCGATCTGCAGGCCGATCGACGAGATCGCCCAGCCGAGGATCTGTCCCACGCTGTCGCCGAAGACGTTCGCCAGGACGAACAGCACGAGCGAGACGGCCACGACGACGAGCGTCGCGAACACCGGCGTCTTCCAGCGGCGGTTGATCTTGCCGAAGGCGAACGGGATGGTGCGGGCGCGCCCCATCGCGAACAGGGTGCGGCTCACCTGCACGAGCGTGGTCTCCAGCGTCGCGATCGTCGACAGGGCGACCGCGATGATCATGATCTTGCCACCGATACCGGGCATGATCGCGTTGCCGAGCACGTCGAGGATGTTCGCCGCGTTGTCTTCGATCGTCTTCCCCGGCAGCAGCACGAGCGTCGTCGTCGTGTAGATCTCGAACAGGATGAACACGATGATGATGCCGAGGATGCCGGCGAGGCCCGTCGTCTTGTGCGCATTCTTCGTCTCCTCGCCGAGGTTGGCGGTGACGTCCCAGCCCCAGTAGTAGAAGGCGGCGATGAGCGCGGCCGACACGAAGACACCCGCGCCGGTGAGGTGCCCGAAGCCGAACCAGCTCCACGAGAAGGCCTCGCCGGGGTGGCTCGAGCTGAAGAGCTTCGGCAGCGCGAGCGCGGCGAACACGACGAGGATGCCGACCTCGATGGTCGACATGATCCACTGGGCCCGCTCGGTCGTGTGGACGCCGAAGATCACGGCCGCGGCCATGACGAGGAACCACACGGAGCCCACGAGCGTCACGAGCAGCGTGTTGTTGGCCTGATCGGGTGCGAACAGCGACACGGTCATCGCGCCGGCAGGCAGGGCGCCCGCGACCATGAAGATGGTCGCCGAGATGACGACGGCCCATCCGGCGAGGAAGCCCAGCCACGGGGTGAGGCCGCGGGCGACCCACGAGAACGAGGCACCCGCGTGCGAGTCGACACGCGCGAGGTAGCTGAACGCGAAGGCGATGCCGAGCATCGGGATGCCGCACCACAGCAGCGCGGCCGGAGCGCCGACGCCGGCGGCGCCGATCAGCAGAGCCGTGCTCGCGGCGATGGAGTACGCGGGCGCACTGCCCGCGACGGCCATGAGGGTCGATCCGGCCTTGGACACGCCACCGGCTTGCAGCGCGTGTTCCTCGTACTCGATCGCCCGTTGGTGAGACGTCGCCGTCTCGAGGTTTTCATGCGTCATTGCATCCCTGTCTTCTTCGGGTTTTGGGGAGGACGGAGTGACGCTAGCACGACAATCGGTCCGGACAACACACCCCTACGGCGAACTGGACGTTACAGCTTGTACGGGACGTACAGTGCTTCAGGACACATCGGCGCCGTCGTGCACGCGCTTCTCAGACGACGTGGACGGCCGGGCGCCGGCGGACGTCGTGCTCGGCCTCCCGCAGGACCTCCCGGGTGACGGGGGCGACCTCCCCCACGCCGGTGATGAGGTATCGCCACATGTTCGACACGGGGTTCCCCTCGGTCCATTCGAAGTACACGGTCGGGGCGACGCCGGTCAGGTCGCGCGCGGCCAGGAGCACCGCCGCGATGGTGTTGGGGACGTTCGCGCTCGTGACCTTCAGCACGCGGTACCCGTACTTCTTCACGCCGCGGACGAGGAGGTCCTCCTCGAAATCGGAGGAGTCGCTGGGATGCACCTCGAGGAAGATCGTCCTCGCCTCCCCCGGGATGTTGCTGAACCTGCGCTCGTCCTCGTCCTTCTTCGAGTACTCGCGGTTCACGTCGACGTGCGGCTCGTGCGCGATGATGTGCAGCGCTCCCGTCGCGGCATCGCCGAGGAGGAACTGCTGGGCCGCCGCATCCAGTGTCACCGACGTCGCGCGCAGCTGGAACGACCGTCCGACGCGCGAGACGAGCGAGATGACGAGGATGCCGATGATGAACAGGGTCGCGATGCGGATGCCGTCGGGACGCTCGAAGACGTTGAGCACCGTCGTGTAGATGAAGACGGCGGTGACCGCGCCGAAGCCGACCACCCGTGCACGCTGCCGCTTGCGCCACGCGGACGCCGCCACGGCGAAGGAGGCGGACGTGATGAGCACCAGCACGCCGGTGGCGTAGGCGCCGCCCTGCGCATCCACGTTGGCGTCGAACACGATCGTGATGAGGAACGCGATGGCCGTGAACACGATGACGAGCGGTCGCACCGCCCGCGCCCACTGCGGAGCCATCCCGTAGCGCGGCAGGTAGCGCGGCACCAGGTTCAGCAGGCCCGCCATCGCGGACGCGCCGGCGAACCACAGGATGAGGATCGTGCTGATGTCGTAGAACGTGCCGAAGACGGGTCCGATGTACTCGTGCGCGATGTAGGCCAGCGCCCGGCCGTTCGCCGGGCCGCCCGGCTGGAAGTCCTTCTGCGGGATGAGGAACGTCGTCATGAAGCTCGACGCGATGAGGAAGACGCTCATGATGAGGGCGGCGGTCGTCAGCAGTCGACCCGCACCGAGGATGCGCTTCTTCGGGTAGTCGTCGGGGTCGGTCTCAGATCCCTTGATCTGCGGCATGACCGCGACGCCGGTCTCGAATCCGGACAGTCCCAGCGCGAGCTTGGGAAAGACGATCAGCGAGATGGCGACGACGGTCCACGGGCTGCCGTGGATCTGCGTGAGCGCCGCCCACCAGTCCGTGACGACGATCGGGTTCTGCACCACGTGCTCGATCCCGACGACCACGACGACGGCGTTGAGGGCCAGATAGACGAACACGAGGATGACGGCGACCCCGATCGCCTCCTGGAAGCCGCGCAGGAAGACGACGCCGAGAAGCGCGATCAGCGTCAGCGTGATCCACATGTTCCCGTTGTGGAACCACGACGGCGCGAGCGGGTTCTCGATCGCGTGGGCCGCGGCATCCGCCGCCGACAGCGTGATGGTGATCATGAAGTCCGTCGCCGCGAAACCCAACAGGATGAGGACGAAGATCTTGCCCGCCCACCACGGCAGCAGGCGCTCCAGCATCGCGATGGAGCCGGAGCCCCGGAAGCTCTCGCGTGCGACGCGCCGATACACGGGCAGCGCTCCGAGGAGCGTGAGCGCGACCAGCACGATGGTGGCGAACGGCGAGATGAAGCCGGCGGCGAGGGCCGCGATCGCCGGCTGATAGCCGAGGGTCGAGAAGTAGTCCAGACCCGTGAGGCACATGACGCGCCACCACGAACTCTGCTTCTCCGCGTGCTTGGCGTGCGGCCCCTGGTGGCCGCCGGTGTCGTCGATCAGGCCCTTCATGAACCAGTCGCGGACGGGCCGGCGCCGCTCGGCGCGACCGGTGCCGCCGAGAAGGGTCACGGACCCGTCGGGCGACGGAACCGGGGCTCCGGCCTGTGTCGTGTCGATGGCCATGGCTCCTCGTTCCGCTTCAGCGACCTTCGAGCGTACCCCTTTTCACCCCGCTCTTCACGGTGAGAAGGCATCGAGCATCCGAAGACGACCGGTGCGTCAAAACCCCCGGCAGCGACTGCTGACCGGGGGTTTCTCGGTGGACCTGAGGGGATTCGAACCCCTGACCTCTTCATTGCGAACGAAGCGCGCTACCAACTGCGCCACAGGCCCGTGAACCTCAGAAAGACTATCACGTCGCTGAGGATGCTCCTGCACCGCAGGCCGTGCCCGGCGACTACCCCGCGGCCCTCCGCCGGAGCAGCTCGCGCACGTGCGCTTCGATCTCGGCGTCGTCCGCAGCGGGTCGCAGCTGGGGCGGGCGACGGCGCTCCGCCTCGGCGCGCAGGGCCTCTTCGAGGGCCGCCTGACGCAGCGCTTCGCGGGCATCGACCACATCCCGCTCCACGGCCGCACGTGAGCCGGCACGGGCCGTCAGCGGACGCGGCAGCTGCCGCGGGGTCCACGCCGACGTCTGGTCCGCCAGCTCCTCCACGGTCTGCGGAGCGGGTGCCGGCACGTGCTCCGGCTCGGGCGCAGCATCCACCACCTGCTCATGCGCCACCGCACGCGATTCGACCCGCATCATGCGCGCGCGCACGAGCATGCACGCCAGCGCCACCACGACCGACGACCACAGCACGAGCTGGGCCCCGGTCGTCACGACCTCCCATGCGCCCCACAGTGCGAGGCCGACGGCCGCGATCGCCGTGGTCGTCACCGTGAGTCGCGCGCGCCTGCGCGCGCGAGTGCGCCGGGCCTCCGGGGAGCGGCGGGCGGCGACGCGGGCCGCCCGCTCGGACTCGCTCGCACGCAGCTGCTCGATCCGCGCCCGCTCCAGCTCGCCGCGCGCCTGCGCGAGCTCCGCCTCGTGCCGCGCCTCCTGCACCTGCTTCGCGAGCCTCTGCTGGGCGAGCGCCGTGCGCGCGCTCAGCTCGAGGTGCACCTCTTCCGGCGTCTCGCTCGTCTCGGCGAGCACGCGCAGCGCCTGATTCAGCCGCACCGCGTTGCGCTCCGCTGCGTCGAAGCGATACCGGCTGTGCATCGACGGCAGCAGATACACGAGCCACAGCAGCACGGCGACGAGCGCGATGACGCCCCCGCCCAGAACCTGCCCCCCACCCATGGCATACACGGTAGGCGACAGCCGGGGCGGCCAGAGCCACCTTCCCGCGTGTCGCCCGAGCTCGCGTCAGGCCGGTTCAGGCATCGGCACGGTCCGACGGCGGCACCGTGGCGGCATCCCGCGGCGCCCGGCCCTCGATCCAGCGCGCCAAGACGCCCTCCGGCACCTCCTCGCGCACCAGCGCGAAGCAGTAGTGGTCGCGCCAGTCGCCGTCGATGTGGATGTACCGCTTGCGCAGCCCCTCGTACCGGAAGCCGAGCTTCTCGACGACGCGCAGGCTGGCGTGGTTCTCGGGGCGGATGCAGATCTCCATGCGGTGCAGGCGCAGCTCGCTGAAGCACACATCCGTGGCGAGTGCGACGGCGGTGGGCGTGATGCCGCGACCCGCATACCGCTGGGAAACCCAGTAGCCGATCGTCGCGGAGGCGAGCGAGCCGCGGGCGATGCCCCACACATTCAGCTGACCGGCGATCTCGCCGTCGTACTCCATGACGAACGGCACCCCGCCGCCGTCGCGGTACTGCTGCAGCAGGCGCCGGATGCCCATCCGCATGTCGAACGAGACGGGACCGTCCGGGCTCGTCGCCTCCCACGGCCGCAGCCATGACCGGTTCGACATGAGCTCGCTCTGCAGGATGCGCGCGTCCTTCGCGCGCACGAGCCTGATCGAGACGGGACCGTGCAGTCGCGGACCGCTCAGCTCCACGTGTCCCCTCCCACCCCTCACAGGGTCGCGGCGAAGTCCTTGAACCACGGCCGCAGAGCCGGGCCGATATCCTCCCGCTCCGAGGCGAGCTGGACGATGGCCTTGATGTAGTCCACCTTATCGCCGGTGTCGTAGCGCCGACCGCGGAAGACGACGCCGTACACCCCGGCATCCGGGTCCGCTGCGAGCTCCTGCAGTGCGTCGGTGAGCTGGATCTCCCCGCCCTTGCCGGGCGCCGTGTGCTCGAGCACGCCGAAAACGGCCGGGTCGAGCACGTAGCGGCCGATGATGGCCAGATTCGAAGGCGCATCCTCCGCGCTCGGCTTCTCGACGAGGCCCGTCACGCGCACCACGCCGTCGTCGTCGGTCGGCTCGACGGCGGCCACGCCGTACATGTGGATGTGCTCGGGGTCGACCTCCATGAGGGCGATGACGGATGCTCCGCGCTTGTCGTACTCGGCGATCATCTGCGGCAGCAGCGGGTCGCGCTCGTCGATCAGGTCGTCGCCGAGGAGCACCGCGAAGGGGTGGTCGCCCACATGCGCCTTGCCGCGCAGCACGGCGTGGCCGAGGCCCTTCGGCTCGCCCTGCCGCACCAGGTGGATGTCGGCGAGGTCGGTGGAGTGCATGACCTTCGACAGACGCTCGGCGTCGCCCTTGGCGCGGAGGTTCTCCTCGAGCTCGGGCATGGAGTCGAAGTGGTTCGCGATGTTGTTCTTGTTGCGTCCGATGATCAGCAGCACATCCTGGATGCCGGCCGCCACGGCCTCCTCCACCACGTATTGGATGGCGGGCTTGTCGACGACCGGCAGCATCTCCTTCGGCATCGCCTTCGTGGCCGGCAGGAATCGAGTGCCGAGACCGGCAGCGGGGATGACGGCTTTGAATGCGCGATGAGACATGGAGCCCATGCTAACCGGGCGCCCGCGACCGCCCGCCAGCCCCTCGCCTAGAATCGACGCATGGGAGACGGCACCGACAACGCGAAGCGCGCGCTGCGCGCCGATCTTCGCGAGCGCCGGCAGATGATGTCGCAGGCCGCGCGAGAGGCCGCGGCCGCCGGCATCCATTCCCAGCTCGACGCCCTCGTCGACCGCTTCGGCGCGCGCACGATCTCGTGCTTCCTCTCGACGACGACCGAGCCCGGCACGCGCGGGTTCGTGACGGATGCCGTGGCCCGCGGCATCCGGGTCCTCCTGCCGGTCACGCGCACCGACGGCCTGCTCGACTGGGCCGTCGCCACACCCGACGGCGAGATCGCCGAGGGTCTGTTCGGCCTTCCCGAGCCGGTCGGCGAGCTGCTCGGGCCCATCGCGCTCGACGAGGCGGACCTCCTCGTCATCCCGGCGGCGGCGATCGACGCGCGCGGCATGCGGCTCGGCTGGGGCCGCGGCTTCTACGACAAGACGCTCGGCTCCATGAACCACTGCCCGCCCGTCTATGCCGTCGTCTACGACTCCGAGGTGCTCGACGACGTGCCCAAGGACACTCACGACCAGGCCGTGTCCGGGGTGGTCACCCCCACGCGGACCATCGACTTCGCGCGCGTCGCGCGCTGAACCACCGGAGAGACATGCCCACCTACGCCTACGCCTGCACGCACTGCGGCCACCGCTTCGACGCGGTGCAGTCCTTCGCCGACCCCGCCCTGACCGAGTGCCCCGAGTGCGGCGGCTCGCTGCGCAAGGAATACGGCTCCATCGGCGTGACCTTCAACGGCTCGGGCTTCTATCGCACGGATTCCCGCACGTCGGTTGGCACGGGCGAAGGATCGTCGTCATCATCGAAGTCGGAGGCGAAGGCCTCTCCGGCTGCCAGCAGCTCCTCGTGATCTGACGAAGCCGGCGATCCTGAGGAGACATGATGATCAAGGGCTTCAAAGAATTCATCACCCGCGGCAATGTCATCGACTTCGCCGTCGCGGTCGTCATCGGCGCAGCATTCACCGCGATCATCACGGTGATCGTCAAGTCGCTCATCGACCCGCTGCTCGGCGCATTCGTGCCATCCGGCGACCTCGGAAGCTGGACCATCACGATCCCGGGCCTCTTCGCGGATGCGCACATCGGAATCGGCGCGATCATCTCGGCGATCATCAACTTCCTCGCCGTCGCCCTGGTCGTCTACTTCGCCCTGGTCATGCCGATGAACAAGTTCAAGGAACGTCAGGCCCGCAAGGCCGGCGTCTCCGAGACCGAGGAGGAGCCCGTGCTCACCGAGCAGCAGCTGCTCGTGCAGATCCGCGATCTCCTGGACAAGCAGCAGCAGAGCTAATAGTGCGGCGGAACGTCCCGCCGCATGCGCTCGTCGTTCGGACCGGATGCCGTGCTCCCCGCATCGGGGGCGGCATCCGGTTCGTCGTCTGCGGGCACGGGCTCGGCGGATGTCCCGGGTGCGGGCGTCAGGCGCGCTCGGCGCCGTCCGGGCACCTTCTCCACGCGCTGACGATCGCTGCGCCCGCTGTCACTCGATGACATCGAGGGGCTGCGTGTCGGGGTCGACGGCCGCGGCATCCGGCCCGATGCCGAGCATCGCCGCGATGCGCGCCGCGACATCGGCGGGGTCGCTGTACAGGTCGAAGGCGTGCACGCGCACGTAGTGCCAGCCGAGACGTCGCAGGATCTGCGGCCGCAGCCGCAGCGACTCGCGCAGGGACTCGCCGTGCGCCTCGGGATCGCTCTCCGCGACGACCGCCTTGCCGCCGTGCTGCGCGACCAGCGGCAGCAGGCCGCGGTAGTGCACGTCGACGGAGACGCCGAGGCGCCGCAGCTCGCGTGCGAGCGCGAGGGTGAGCGGATCGGCGAGGTCCTCGAGACGGGCCTCACGGGCGCGGGCCGCGATGCCGCCCAGGATGCCCATGAGCGTCGCGGCCCCGTACTCGAGCCGGCCCTCGTCGAACGCGCTCGGCCGGATCGACGACACGATCACCATCGAGCGCCGGGCGCGCGTCATCCCGACGGTCAGCAGGCGCTCGCCGTCCGGGGTCGAGAGGTCGCCGAAGTCGCTGAGCACACGCCCGTGCTTGGTGAGCCCGTAGCCGAGGGAGAAGATCACGCGGTCGCGGCTCTCGGCGACCGACTCCTCGAGCGCGAGCACCGCGAACGGCTCGGCGGTGTCGCGCGCGACGAAGTCCGCGACGTCGGAGCGTCCCGCGAACGCCTCGCCCACCGCGGCGCGCACGCGCTCCGCGTGGCGACGGGATGCCGTGACCACCATGAGCGACTCGGAGCCGCGGTTCACGGCGTGCTCGACGACGAGCGTGACGACGCGGGCGACCTCCGCGTCCGGGCTCTCGACCGCTCCCGTGACCGGATCCGGCACGCCCACGCCGCCCTCGACGTAGTCGACGGCGAGGCTGCCCCGCCCGAGGTACGAGCCGGCCCACGGCAGCGACACGATCTCGCCGCCGTAGAACGCGTCGTTGACGAGTTCGGCCAGGTCTTCGCCGCCCGCGCGATAGCTGCGCGTGAGGGTCTCCACCGGCAGCAGTTCGGCCAGCCGCTCGAAGACGCTGGCGTCATCGAACGGCGCGTGCTCGCCCTCGTCGGCGCGCAGCTGCGACGCGACCTCGAACGGCGTGGGCTTCTGCGTGACGGGATCGCCGAAGACGACGACCTGACGTGCCCGGCGCAGGGCGGGAGCGGCCTCCGCGAGCGACAGGGCGCCCGCATCCGCGATCAGCACCGCGTCGAATAGGGGATCCGCCGGGATCTCGGGCACCTCGTACGGGGATGCGAGCCACACCGGTGCGAGCGCGCGCATGAGCACGGGCGCCGTTGCAGCGAGCTCGGCAGGCGCCGCCGTGCCGGCCTTCAGCGCCTGCTTGAGGGCCGTCGCCTCGTCCGGCTCGTCGACGATGCCGATCCGCCACTGCGTGGCGAGCTTCGCGGCGAGCAGGGGGCCGGATGCGGCGGCGTGCGCCTCGTCGACGAGACGGAAGTCCCGCTCGAGGCGATCGACGACCGCCGTGTTCGCGCCGAGCAGGGCCTTGTCCGTACGCAGCAGGTGCTCGAGCGCGGACTGCCACCACGTGAACTCGAGCTCGTCTCCCACGCGGTCCTCCGGCACATGCCGCACGGAGAGCTCGGCCAGCAGCGGCTCGAGCCCCATGGCGGCGAGCTCGGAGCGCATGGTCGCCCGCTCGACGAGGTTGTCGAAGTAGGTGGAGTCGGCGGCCAGGCCCGCGAGCGCACGGACGAGTCCGGCCACCGGCAGCGACGCCAGGCGGTCCGCCCCGTGGCGGCCCAGCACGGCGTCGAGCTCGCCGAGCTCGGCGTGCACCCGTTGCCACGCGACGAGGACGTCCGCCAATCCGACCGGGACCTCGGGCGCGATGCCCGTGGCGACCAGTCGCTGCCACTCGGTGCGCTGCTGCTGGATGCGCACGAGCGCGTCGTACATGTCCGGGACGTGCACGCCCGGCCGCACGTACTCGCGCGCGAGCCGCTTCAGCCGTCGTCGCTGCGCGCCGGCGATCTGCGATGCGTCTCCGCGTGGCGCGTGGGCCTGGATCAGCTCGCCCAGCGGACGCTCGAAGGCGGTCATGCTGAAGCGGTCGAGCGAGTCGCGGATGCCCTGCAGCAGGCGCAGGTAGGCGCCCAGCTCGTCGATCGTCTGGAAGGGCCGCATCCGGGTCTTGCCGATGAGCTCGTAGCCGCGCTCGAGCAGCGCCGGCACCTCCTGATGGTGCAGCTTGCGGGCACGCGCATGCGCGGCGCGCGCGGCCTCGGTCGTGGCGAACGAGACGCCGTACCACGGCGAGTCGTTGGGTCCCCACCGGAATTCGCCGAGTCGCGCGGCGGCGGCGAGCTTCTGCGCGGCCGCGCGCCGACTACCGGCGAGGCGGGCGAGGGTCGCGGCATCCAACCGGGCTGTCGTCGAGGGGGCGGGGCTCTGCGCCGCGAGCGCGGTGAGCCGCCGCACGATGTCGAGCGTGGAGACGCCGAACGCATCGTGGCGCTGCGTGAGCGCGGCGCGGTAGTCGCGCAGCACGGTGCGCAGCCGGACGAGGGCGTCGTCGATGTCGGCGACGCGAGGCTGCTCGGCCTTCTCGTTGCGTCCGATCGCCCGCACGAGATCGCGACGGATGCTGCGCGGCGACACCGCGAGCCCGTCCAGGCCGATGCCCGCGAGCCGGTGCCGCACGCCCTCGAGCGTCGAGCGACGCGCACTCACGACGAGCACGCGCTGACCAGCGCCGACCAGGGCGCCCAGGGCGTTGATGACCGTCTGCGTGCCGCCCGTGCCCGGCAGCGTGTGCACCGCGAGCGAATGCCCGGCCGCGATGCGCGCGAGGACGGCCTCCTGCTCGCCGTCCGCGTCGAGGAGGAGGGTGTCGGATGCCGGCGGCCTGTCGTCCGCGTTGACCGCTGTCGGCGGCTCCCGCCGCAGCTTGAGCGTCTCGCGCGCATCGATGTGCCCGGCGAGCGCGTCGAGCACCGGGTGCTCGAGGTCGACGACATCGCGGGCCATGCCCGACGCGACGTCGGCGAAGGTCGAGATGACGAGGCGCGGCTTGACAGTGAAGCTCGGGATCTCGGTCGTCAGCGCCCGCAGGTGGTCGATGACGGGCTGCGGCTTGAACACGCCGGCGTCGTGCGCGAGGGAGGCGAGGGTGCGGCCGTGGACCGAGACGCCGTACTGCTGCTCGAGCGAGCGGACGAGCTCGGGGTTCGCGAAGAGCGAGCCGTGCGGCTTCAGCTCGAAGTCCGAGTGATGGCGCCGGATCGCGAGCGGCCGCAGCAGCACCGGGCCGCAGAACTCCTCGTCGTCGAAGCGCCAGTTCGCGAGACCGACCGCGAGGTACACGACGTCGAGACCCCGCGCGGTGCGCAGCTCGACGTTCTTGGCGGTGATGCGCTCGGCCGCGAGGCGGGCGTTGCGCAGCGCGACCTCATCGCGGAAGAGGTTCGAGAGAAGAGTGGATCGCCCGGTGAAGAACTGCGGGAGGCTCCCCGGATGCGCTTTCGTGATCTCGAGTCCGGCGTCGGTGCCGTCGCGGAAGTGCAGCAGCGTCGACCGGCCGCCCAGGCCTGCCGCCTGTTCCCTCAGCCGCTGACGTTCAGGTTCGGCGATGTGCGTCACGGTCACCCCCGGCTCCCCGAGTCCGAGATTCGCCGGCTTCACGGCCGAAGGGAGGACGGGGTCCTCCAGTCCGATCGCCGCACGCTCCTCGCCTCGCCACACACGAGCCAGCGTATGCGCGCAGGGGCGCTCCCCCGGGCATTTCGGCCGGTATTCACGGGATTCCTCCCCAGGATGCGACGGATGCCGGCACTGCCCTCCCCTCTCGGCGAGCGCCCGGGCGTGGGCATCCCGGTTCAGGATGGACGCATGACCACCGCCTCCTTCACCACGCACTCCACGCCCGTCGGTGACATGCTCCTCGTCTTCGCGGACGATCGGCTCGTCGCGCTCGACATGCTCGACGGTCCGGAGGACGCCGCGATCGAGCGCATCGCACTCCGGCTGCGCACGGCACCCGTCCACGATCCCGAGCCGGCGGCGGCCCTGAGCGCGCAGCTCGACGAGTACTTCGCGGGGATGCGGCGCGAGTTCGACGTCGACCTGGACTGGGGCGACGTGGGCGGCTTCACCCGCGAGGCGCTGGAGGCCGTGCGCCGCATCCCCTACGGCGAGACCGCGAGCTACGGCGAGGTCGCCGCCCTTGCGGGCAGGCCGCGCGCACATCGTGCCGTCGGCACGGCGTGCGCCCGCTCCCCCTTCTCCCTCGTCGTGCCCGCCCACCGCGTCGTGCGCTCCGACGGCTCCCTCGGAGAGTACGGCGGCCACCCGGAGATGAAGCGGGCCCTGCTGGACCTGGAGCGCGCCGCGGGCGTGTAGGCCGCGTGCGGCGCGCTTCGGCCCGGGCTCCACGGGATGCGCTGAGCGTGCGATGGTATCGTCAGTGCCCACGGCCAGGGGCGGCCGGATCATCCCTCGTGCGGCAGCACAGACAGGAAAGCGGATGCGCGCAGCGACGACCGACGTGTCAGAGCACGCCGTCGTCGCGCGTGCCGTCACCGCCCTGACTCAGCGCACGAGCTTCCCGCTCGCCTTCGGCGGGCTCGAGCATGACGGAGCCGTGCACGTCTCGGCGATCGCGGGCGCGCGCACCCGTCATCTCGAGGGGCTCGTGGTCCAGGCCTCTCGCGGTCTGGGTGGCCGCGCCTTCGTCGAGCGCCGTCCACGTCTCGCGCTCGACTACCGCACCGCGAAGACCATCACGCACGATTACGACCGCGCGATCCTCGGCGAGGGCATCGCCACGCTGTTCGCCGTGCCGATCCTCGTGAGCGGACGCACCCGTGGCGTCCTCTACTGCGGTTCGTGGGCTCAGGCGCCGGTCGGCGACGCGGTCGCGCGCCCGGCCTTCGGCATCGCAGACGAGGTGGCCGCGGAGCTGCGGATCCGTGACGAGGTGCAGCGCAGACTGGCGCACATGCCCCAGCCCGCCGAGACATCGGGCATCGCGCCTGCGGCGCGCGAAGAGCTCCGCGAGAGCTATGCCGAGCTGCGTGCCATCTCGGCCGAGGTCGGCGACGCGGGCATCCGCGAGCGACTCCGGCGACTCGAGCGCCGACTGGCCGCCCTGTCGCGCGAGCAGGCGGATCCCGCGCTCGACGTCCGGCTCTCGCCGCGCGAGATCGACGTGCTCGCGTGCGTCGCACTCGGCGCGACGAACGCCGGAGTCGCAGACGCACTGGGGCTGAAAGAGGTCACCATCAAGTCCTATCTGGCTTCAGCCATGGCGAAACTCGATGTGACGACAAGACATGCCGCAGTGGCCAAGGCGCGACGCGCGGGATTGATGCCCTGAATCCATTCTGTGGAGATACCCGATATATCGCATTCGAACGTGACATACGTTCATATGCGCCATTACTGTTGACATCATGGCCAAGAAGATCATTCATCAGCTCGTCGACGATGTCGACGGGTCCCTCCTCGAGGTCGGCGCGGGAGAGACGGTGCTCTTCTCGCTCGACGGCATTCCCTACGAAATCGATCTCTCGTCCAAGAATGCCGCGGCCCTGCGCGAAGCGTTCGAGCCGTACATCCGTGCGGGTCGTCGCATCTCCGGCGGGTCCGCATCGGCGCCCCGGCGCCCGCGTTCCCGCCGCGGTGCAGCGAACGAGAACGCCTCCATCCGGGAGTGGGCGGAGTCGAACGGCTATGCGGTCGCCACTCGCGGACGCATCCCGGAGAACATCATCGCCGCATACCACGCCGCGAACTGAACGCATTTCACCTGCAATGCGCACGGCCGACGGTACTGGCCCGTCGGCCGTGCGCATTGTGATCTGCTACGGAGAACCGCGCCCATGACACGCCACGATCCCCTTCCGATAGACCCCATTGCCGAGGCGAAGAGGCAATGGATCGCGCACGGATGGGACGACGCGGCCGAGGGCATGACGGTCGTCACATCGATCATGCGCGCACAGCAGCTGCTGATGGCGCGAATCGAATCGGCACTGCGCCCATTCCACCTCACATTCGCGCGATTCGAGCTGCTGCGACTCATCGCATTCACCCATGACGGGCGCGTGCCGCTCACTCGCGCGGTCAAGCGGCTCCAGGTGCATCCGGCAAGCGTGACGAGCGCGCTGGACCGGCTCGTGAAGGACGGCCTCGTCGAGCGCGAGCGGCACCCCGACGACGGACGCGCGGCCGTTCTCACGATCACGGATGCGGGTCGCGACCTCGTCGATCGCGCGACCGCCGTGCTCAACGGCGACGTGTTCGCCGACATCGGCATGCCGCAGGAGGATGCCGTCGCCCTCGTGCGGATCATCGCGCGGTTCCGCGAGCGTCAGGCGGACTTCGTCATCCGCCCGACACCCGACCGCCTCTGAGGACCCCGGCGGGCCGCTCCCGCGCTCAGCCGGCCGCGCGGATGACGTTGATGATCGCGGAGAAGTCCTGCCCCGCGCCGTCGCCCTCGGCGAAGGCGGCATAGATCTGCTGCGCGTGCAGCCCGAGCTGCGCGTCGGCTCCGGTGAGGGCGATCGCCTGCGCGGCGAGACCGAGGTCCTTGGCCATCAGTGCGCCGGCGAAGCCCGGCCGGTAGTCGTTGTTGGCCGGGCTCGTGGGGACGGGCCCGGGCACGGGGCAGTTCGTCGTCAGCGCCCAGCACTGCCCGGAGGCGTGCGAGGCGACGTCGAACAGCGCCTCGTGCGACAGCCCGAGCCGCTCCCCGAGCACGAACGCCTCGGCCACGACGATCTGGCTGACCCCCAGGATCATGTTGTTGCAGACCTTGGCCGCCTGACCGAGGCCCGGACCGCCGCAGTGGACGATGCGGCCGCCCATGCGCTCGAGCAGCGGCAATGCGGCGGCGAAGTCCTCGTCGGAGCCGCCGACCATGAAGGCGAGAGTGCCCTTCTCCGCACCCACCACGCCGCCGGAGACGGGCGCGTCCACGGAGCGATGTCCCGCCTCCTCCGCGAGCAGGTGCGCCTCGCGCGCCTCGTCCACGGCGATGGTGGAGGAGTCGATGAACAGCGTGCCGGGCTCGGCGGCCGCGAGAAGGCTCGCCTGGCCGTTGGTGCCGCGGTACGCGTCGAGCACGTGACGACCCGCCGGGAACATCGTGATGACGACATCGGCGGATGCTGCGGCATCCGCCCCCGACGAGGCCACGGGCAGTCCCGCGTCGCGCGCCGCCTCGACCGCGGCGGGGACGACGTCGAACACCGTGACATCGTGCCCGGCGGCGGCCAGGTTGCGCGCCATCGGCAGACCCATGTGGCCCACGCCGAGGAAGGCGACAGCGGTCATGATGCGCTCCTTCCGGAAGCGAGGAGGTCGCGGGCGATGATGCGCAGCATGATCTCGTTGGAGCCCTCCACGATCTGGTGCACGCGCAGGTCGCGCACGACCCGCTCGATGCCGAACTCGTGCAGGTAGCCGTAGCCGCCGTGCAGCTGCAGCGCCTGGTTGGCGACGCGGAAGCCGGCATCCGTCGCGAAGCGCTTGGCGACGGCGCACGCCACCGTGGCGTCGGGGGCCCCCGCATCCAGCTTCGCCGCCGCCCGCTGCACGAGCGCCCGCCCCGCCTGCAGGTCGATCTCCATGTCGGCCAGCGCGAACTCGATGCTCTGTCGTGTCGCCAGCGGCGCACCGAACGTCTCGCGCTCGTGGACGTAGCGCAGGGCGCGGTCGAGGGTCCACTGGGCCCCTCCCAGTGAGCATGCGGCGATGTTGATGCGGCCGCCGTCGAGGCCCTTCATCGCGATCGCGAAGCCGTCGCCCTCCTCGGCCAGGCGGTTGCCGACCGGCACCCGCACGTCCTCGAAGATCACCTGGCGCGTCGGCTGGGCGTTCCACCCCATCTTCTTCTCCGCAGGCCCGAACGAGAGGCCGGGGGTGCCGGCGGGCACGACGATGGCACTGACCCCGCGTGCGCCGGGCCCTCCGGTGCGAGCCATGACGACGTAGACGGCAGACGTTCCGGCGCCGGAGATGAACTGCTTGACGCCGTTGATGACGTACTCGTCGCCGTCGCGGACGGCGGAGGTGACGAGCGCGGCCGCGTCGGATCCGACACCCGGCTCGGTGAGGCAGTAGCTGCCGAGATCCTCCATCGTGCACAGGCCCGGGAGCCATCGCTGCCGCTGCTCCTCGGTGCCGTGGGCATCGATCATCCAGGTCACCATGTTGTGCACCGAGATGTAGGCGGCGACGGCCGTGTCGCCCTTGGCGAGCTCCTCGAAGATGGCGACCGCGTCGCTGCGGGTGAGCTCCGAGCCGCCGGACGACTCGCGGACGACGATGCCGCCGAGCCCCAGCTCGCCCGCGGCGCGCAGCGCGTCCAGGGGCAGCGCCTTCTCGGTATCCCGCTGGTTCGCGAACGGTGCGAGGTGGACGTCCGAGAAGTCCCGGACGGCGTCGATGAGCGCCGTGCGCTCCTCAGTCATGTCTACGTACATGTCAGTGCATCGTCGGGATGACGAAGCTCACCCCTTCCGTCGGTGCCTGAGCCTGTCGAAGGCCGGACGGCCAGCGGCTCGTCACGGTCTTGGTCTTCGTGTAGAACCGGAACGCGTCCGGGCCGTGCTGGTTCAGGTCGCCGAACATCGACCGCTTCCACCCGCCGAACGTGTGGTACGCGATCGGCACGGGGATCGGCACGTTCACCCCGACCATGCCGACATCCACCCGTGCGGTGAAGTCGCGGGCGGTGTCGCCGTCGCGCGTGAAGATCGCGACCCCGTTGCCGTACTCGTGGTCTGTGGCCATCGCCAGGGCGTCCTCGTAGTCCCGGGCGCGGGCGATGACGAGGACGGGGCCGAAGATCTCCTCGCGGTAGATCGACATGTCGCGCGTGACGTGGTCGAACAGTGTCGGGCCGAGGAAGAAGCCGCCCTCATGCCCGGGCACGCTGAAGCCGCGGCCGTCGGCGAGCAGGGTCGCACCCTCATCCACCCCCTTCTGGATGTACCCCTCCACGCGCTGCTTCGCGGCGCCGTTCACCAGCGGGCCGTAGTCGATGCCCTCCTCGAGCGACGGCCCGATCCTCAGGTCCTTCACCCGCTGCGCCAGCCGCTCGGCCAGCGCGTCGGCGACCGCCTCGCCGACCGGGACGGCGACTGAGATCGCCATGCACCGCTCCCCCGCCGAGCCGTACCCCGAGCCGATCAGCGCATCGACGGCCTGGTCCAGGTCGGCGTCGGGCATCACGATCATGTGGTTCTTCGCGCCGCCGAAGCACTGCGCGCGCTTGCCGTTCGCGGCCGCAGTCGCGTAGATGTACTGCGCGATCGGCGTCGAACCGACGAATCCGATCGCGCGCACGCGCTCGTCGGTCAGCAGCGCATCCACCGCTTCCTTGTCGCCGTTGACGACGTTCAGGACGCCTGCCGGCAGTCCCGCCTCGAGGAACAGCTCCGCGATCCGCAGCGGCACCGAGGGGTCGCGCTCGCTGGGCTTGAGGATGAAGGCGTTCCCGGCCGCGAGCGCCGGGCCCATCTTCCACAGGGGGATCATCGCCGGGAAGTTGAACGGCGTGATCCCGGCCACCACGCCGAGGGGCTGCCGCAGCGAGTACACGTCGATGCCTGTTCCGGCGCCCGTCGAGTACTCGCCCTTCAGCAGATGCGGCGCTCCGACGCAGAACTCGATGACCTCGACGCCGCGCTGGATGTCGCCCTTCGCATCCTCCACCGACTTGCCGTGCTCACTGGCCAGCAGCCGCGCCAGCGACGGCGTGTCCTGCGCGATCAGCTCCAGGAAGCGCATCATCACCCGAGCCCGCTTCTGCGGATTGGTCGCCGCCCACCCGGGCTGCGCGGCGCACGCGGTCGCGACCGCCGCCGTCACCTCCTCGGTCGATGCGAGCGGCACCCGCGCCTGCACCTCTCCCGTGCTCGGATCGAACACGTCGCCGTATCGACCGGATGCGCCGGCCCTGTGCTCGCCTCCGATGAAATGCGTGAGTTCCCGCATGTGCTCCGCCTCTTCGCGTTGTGCGCTGTCCGCGTGAATGGGCGCGATCGGATGGATCGCGTTACTTGGATATCAAACTAATTGCTTGGCATCCAAAATGGAAGTGCGTGCGCTGGGAGTCTCGGCTGAATCGCAGCTGTCGTGCGCCCTCGGCGAACTCGGGCCGACCCGCACGACGGCGGTCCGAGACTGTGTGCGTGGACGATGCGGATGCCGATGCCGAGGCGGAGGCGATGGATGCCTACTCGGCCGCGGTGATCCGGGTCGCCGAGACGGTGCTGCCCTCCGTCGCATCCGTCGCCGTGCGCACCCGGCAGGGCGGCGGCGCCGGCAGCGCATCCGTCATCACCGACGACGGGCTCCTCCTCACGAGCGCGCATGTCGTTGCCGGGGCCGTCGCGGTCGAGCTCGCCTTCTCCGACGGAACGACGACTCCGGCAGACATCGTCGGCGCCGACGTGCTCTCCGACCTCGCCCTCCTGCGCGCGCGGGGCGGGACGCCGCATCCCGTCACCCTCGGCGATGCGGCACGGCTGAAGGTCGGCCAGCTCGTCGTGGCTCTGGGCAACCCGCGCGGCTTCGCCGGGAGCGTCACGGCCGGCATCGTCTCGGCGCTCGGCCGTTCTCTGCCGACGAGCGCGGGTCGCGTCATCGACGAGGTCATCCAGACCGACGCCGCGCTGAACCCGGGCAACAGCGGCGGTGCGCTGGCCGACAGCTCCGGTCGCATGATCGGCGTCAACACGGCCGTCGCCGGCGTCGGGCTCGGGCTCGCCGTGCCCATCAACGCGACGACTCGCGCGATCATCGACGCGCTCCGAACGAGCGGCCGCGTCCGCCGCGCGTGGCTGGGAGTGGCCGGCGCGAAAGTGGCCCTGAGCCCGGACGCCGCGACGAAGGTCGGCTCACCGAACGGGCTGCAGATCGTGTCGGTCATCGCCGGGAGCCCTGCCGCGGAGGCCGGTGCGCGCCCGGGCGACATCGTCCTGTCGATCGACGGCACGCCCGTGTTCGACCCGACCGGCCTTCAGCGCCGGATGATCGAGGACGCCATCGGCCGCCGCATGGAGATGACCGTGTGGCGCAACGGCGCGCTCGTCGACGTGGTGGTCGAGCCGCAGGAGCTGCGAGTCGGCTGAGCGGTCAGTCGGTCCAGGGCGCCGGGCGCTCCTCGTCGCGCGTCGAGTCGTCCGGCAGGTGCGGCAGCTCGTACCCGCCCGCGCGGATGCACAGCCACCGCAGCTGCTCCGGCGTGTCGGGCATGGCCCGCCACGTGCGCCAGACGCCCGGGCCGACGCGGACGACCGTGCCGGGCCCCACATCCACCACCACGTCGTTCAGGCCCATCTGGCCGAAGCCGTCGAGGAAGACGTAGAGCTCCTCGACGCGCGTATGCGTGTGCCAGTAGCCGGCCTGCTCCCCCGGCTCGAAGGAGTTGGCCGTCATGCCGATGTAGGTCATCTCGAGGTCGTGATCCACGACCCGACGGCCGTCGCGCGAACTCTGCGGACGGAATCCTCCGTAGTGGCTGCGCCACTGGTCGAGCCCGCCCATCTCCAGTACCTGGTAGTCGCTCATGCGGCCAGCGTAAACCGCGGTCGCGGATTCAGAGGCCGACCATCCGCATCCCGGATTCGTCGTAACGCTCGCCCGCGATCCCGAACCGTTCGACGAGTCGATCGAGGTCGGCCATGTCGTCGGCCGACAGCGCCAGAGCCGTCGCGCCGGCGTTCTCGTCGATCCGCTCCCGGCGTCGGGTGCCGGGGATCGGGACGATGAAGGGATGTTGCGCCAGCAGCCACGCGAGAGCGACCTGGGCCGGCGTTCCGCCCCTAGCCTCCGCGAGCGCCCGCACGTGGTCGATCAGAGCCTGGTTGGCGGCGAGGTTCTCCGCCTCGAAGCGCGGCACCCGGGCGCGGATCTCTCCGGGAGCGAACGACGAGTCCGCCGAGACCGTGCCGGTGAAGAAGCCCTTGCCGAGCGGGCTGAACGGAACGAAGCCGATGCCGAGCTCGACGAGGGCGGGCAGGACCTCCGCCTCGGGATCGCGTGTCCACAGCGAGTACTCGCTCTGCACGGCGGTCACCGGAAAGACCGCGTGGGCGCGACGGATGGTGGATGCGCCCGCCTCCGAGAGCCCGAAGTGCTTGACCTTTCCCTCTCCCACGAGCTCCCCCACGGTGCCGGCGACGTCCTCGATCGGCACCGCCGGGTCGACGCGGTGCTGGTAGAAGAGGTCGATGCTGTCGACGCCGAGCCGGGCGAGGGATGCGTCGGCGACGCGGCGGATCTGCTCCGGCCGCGAGTTCGTGCCCTGCATCCTCCCCTCGACGATGTTCCAGCCGAACTTGGTCGCCACGACCACCTGGTCTCGCACAGGGGCGATCGCGTCTCCGACGAGTTCCTCGTTCTCGTAGGGGCCGTAGACCTCCGCGGTGTCGATGAAGGTGATGCCCTGCTCGATCGCATACCGCAGCACGCCGATCATGTCGCTGCGATCGCCCGGATTCGGTCCGTAGCTCATCGACATCCCCATGGCGCCGAGGCCGATGGCCGACACCTCGAGTCCTTGACCCAGTCTTCTCGTGTGCATGCGGGGCTCCTTCCGTCGCCGTGTCCCCTCCATTCGACCGCAGCGCGAGCATCCCTTCCAGGGCCGCGTGATCCAGGTACCGGCGGTACCCCTGTCAACCCATGCGGATCTCGGCGACCTCGGCCGACCCGACAGGATCGCCCGGATCGAGCCCCAGCTCCACGAGCACGATCCGCCCGGCGACCTCGGGGCCGCTCCCCCGCGCCAGCCCGGACTTGACGGCGCCGAACGTCACCGTCGTGTCGGCCGGCAGGACGACTCCGTCGGATGCGCCGTCGTCCGGGTCGAGGCCGCTCGGCAGATCGACGGCGACCATCCGCGGCCTCATCGGCAGCAGGGATGCGACGACCTCGCGGGCACGTCCGCGCAGGCCGCCGCGGGCGCCGATGCCGAGGATGCCGTCGAGCACCAGGTCGTACTCGGCATCCATCGTCTCGACCTCGCGGGCGCCCGCCGCGAGCGCGGCCGCCCACGCGCCCTCGTGGACGCGGTCGGACGTGCGCAGGATGTCGACGTGGACGCCGCGGGACGCCGCATCCGCCGCCGCGAAGAGGGCGTCGCCGCCGTTGTCTCCCGCCCCCGCGAGGACGAGCAGGCGCGTCGGCGAGAGCTCGGCGACGATGGATGCGAGGGCCCCCGCGGCGCGCTGCATCAGCGGCACTCCAGCGGCCAGCAGCGGCGCCTCGGCCGCACGCACCTGCGCGGCCGTGTACGTCGGCACGAACGGGCTCACACCACCAGGTTACGCTCGTGCGGCGCCATCCTATGGTTCTGCTGGATGCGCCCACAGCAGACGCCGAGCCCGCCCTAGACTTGCGTCCTCTTCGCCTGCATCGGAGCCGGCGAAACGATGAGAGCGGGGTGGGCTATGGTCTGGCGCAGGATGGTCGCGACGGTCTCTTCGGTCGGATTGGTGGCGGCAGCGCTGCTCGGGCCGACCGCATCCGGTGCAGAGGCGATCGTCCACAAGCCACGAATTCCCAACCACTCGGCGACCACGACCGCGGCGGCCTGGTCGTCGTCCAACTGGTCGGGGTACGCGATCACGTCCGGTGCGCCCTACAACGCGATCACCGGGACGTGGACAGTGCCGGCGGCCGGGTCGACCAAGACCGCGACGTACTCGTCGAACTGGATCGGCATCGACGGCTTCAACAACTCGAACCTGATCCAGACCGGCACCGAGTCCGACAACTCGCACGGCCGGGCGACCTACGCGGCGTGGTGGGAGATCCTCCCCGCTTCCGAGACGCGCATCAGCTCGATCACCGTGCACCCGGGCGACGTGATGACCGCCTCCATCGTCAAGGGCTCAGGAACGTCCTGGACGATCACCCTCACGGACACGACGACCGGCGGGTCGTTCTCGACCGTGCAGAACTACACCGGACCGCAGACGTCGGCCGAATGGATCGAGGAGGCGCCGCAGGTCGGCGGCAAGGTCGCAACGCTCGCCCACTACGGCCAGTCGACGTTCGATCCGGGCACGGTCAACGGCATCAACCCCGGCCTCACGACCGGTGACAGCGGCGTCATGGTGCAGAACCGCGTCCAGGTCTCGACACCCTCGAAACCGGATGGCGACACCGACGGCTTCAACGTCGCCTACGGGTCGGCGGTCCCCGCCCCTCCGGCCAGCTGAGTCCGGAGCACGCGGCCGGCGGGATGCGGATCCGAAGCGGCGCATCCCCGACGTGAGTCGCGAAGGCGGTGTCTCCCACCCGGCCACGCCGGGATGGGAGACACCGCCTCGATGCGGGTCAGTTGATGTGCACGTCTGTCGTCGCGGTGTTGCCCGCCCCGTCCGTGATCGTCACGGATCCGTCCATGTGCTTGTGCGGCATGGTGATGGTCGGCCCGTCGGCAGTCGTGCCATCCGCGAACGTCCAGTGCGCGGCCAGGACCTTCGTCTGCTGCCCGCCACGAGCGTGCGCAGTCAGGACGATCGTGTTCCCCCGCTCGGGGTCCTCGTCGACGGCCGCGGACAGGGGCCGGTCGATCTGCACCGATTGCGTCCAGGTGTAGGTGTGGTCGAGGTTGTCGGTGACGCTCGCGCGCACCTGGTAGATGCCCGGTCGCGCGAACGTGTGGGTGAAGCGCGCCGAGATGGGGTGGATCTCGGTCGTGCCGTCACCGAAGTCCCAGCTGATCGCGCCATCGCGCTGCGTTGCCGCAGTCGATCCGATGGACGTCGACGCGGAGCCGGACGCCTGCGCCTTCTTCGCCGTGCCGTAGAAGCTCACCGTCGGGTCATCGCTCTCGACCTGGTCGGGATAGAACTGGATCGTGGGCTGCGAGAACGCGTTCGGGTTGTCGATCTGCGCGTACGGCTGCTCAGCAGTCGGATGCAGACCCAGCAGCTCGCCGGCGGCGCGGACCGCGTCGACGTTGTCCTGCGCGAGCTGCGAGCCGACGTTGAACCTGGCGAAATCGCTCTGCGCGAGCTGAGCGGGCGGATAGACGCCCGGCCGCTGATCCCAGTAGTAGCCGAGCTGGTCGCCGCCGTGGTCGATGATGTGCGCGGCGCTGATGCCCGGTGACGCGGCAAACGACCGTTGGATCGCGGCCGTGACCTCAGGGAAGGCCTCGCCCGGGGCCGTGGCGTACACCTGATCGCCCACCCGGGCGACGGTCGCCGACGTGCCGATGCGGCCGGCGGCGGTGAAGTACGGCGCATCGAGTGAGCGGTTGACCGTGAAGATGCCACCGACCGCACGCCAGTCCCACGTGCCGCTGGTGCCGTTGCTCGCCGGCTCGCTGAGCGGGCCAGGGCAGCCGAGCGGCCCGTTCGCGTGGTTGCACGACATCGCGGCGAGCAGCCCTTGGTTCTCGGCTGCGGTCGAGAACGACTGGCTCGCGGCCGCCAGCGTGGTGTCAGTGATGCGATGCGCAGTGGTGAGCGCCCGAGTGACCGCGTTTGTGACGAAGCGTCCCTGCTCAGTGACCTCGGCGTAGTCGCCGGCCGCCCCGATCGTCTCCTGACGGCCGAGTGTACCCGCGGCGATCACTGCGGTGCCGCCGAACAGTTGGGCAAGGCGATCACGGACGTACCCGGGGTAGTCCGCGCTGAACTGGTTGTTGCCCGGGTCGCTGGGGTCGTACTCGTCGACGTGGACCGGAACGTCGGCGTACATGCCGATCGTCGCGCCGGTGCCGGGTTCGCGGGCCCACAGGATCGGCAGCTGGTCGTCGACGGCGAACCCGGCCATCTGATCGGTGCCCTGGACCTGGGAGAGCAGGCCGTGGATGGTGCCGGTCGCCGACCACAGCTCGGCCGCGCGCGCGTTCGCCTCCGCATCGAGGACGGCCTGGACCGCGGCCTCCTTGACGCGGTGCACGTATGTCGGGTCGGTGTGACCCCAGATGCCCATGATCGTCGGGGCTGCGTGGTCGTGCGTGGCCGACACGACGATGTTGGCGGCACTGACGTCGTACCCGCGCGTGGAGAGCGCAGCGGCGGCATCCTGGCGTGCGTCGTCGGCGCCGTCGCCGACGTTCGGCGCCTGATAGGCGGCGAACCACCCCTGCGAGTCCACCGACACGAACGTCACGGCCTGCGTGCCGTGGCCGACGAAGAACGCCCGCACCTGCAGCGGATCGTGAACACCCCCGGTGACGAGGTAGTTCGAGCTATAGCCGCCGTCGACCATCGGCTTGTCGGGCGAGATGTCGACGACCGCGGTGCCGACCTGGAAAAGGGCGGGATCGGCATGGGGCTTCTCGGATGGGGGCGCTGGCGCGGCATATGCCGACGACGCACCCGCGGCCGACAGCAACAGCACGCCGGCGGCGGCGACGAGCGCGGTGGCGCGAGCGAGATGACGATGCATGGTTGTTTCTCCTCAGTGGACATGTGCAGTGCGTCACGGCGTGCCTCGGGAACATCGCGCGCGCCTACGACGGGCCGCGGTGAGGGTCATGAAGCGCCGCGCAGCGCTGCGCGTCGGGATCCATGTCAGGCTCACATCCGACCAGCACGTTGGCGAGAGGACCCGTCTCAGAAATATTGTGATCCGTCACAATGGTGGGGTGGGGAAGATCAGCCAACCGCCTGCGGCTCTGACCGAGCGGATCGACCGCGACGATCTCGCCGAGGCCCTGCTCGACGCATTCCGTACCGAGATCCCCGGCTACTCGCGCCTGCCCGAGTCCGTCCTCCGCGGCCAGATCCTGGAGGTCATCCGCCAGAACCTCGACCTGTGCCTGGCTTGGGTCGCCGGCGGTGAAGAGCCTCAGACCGCGCACCTGGATGAGTTCGGCGCGTCCGCCAAGAACCGCGCGGCCGAAGCCATGCCGGTCGAAGACCTGCTGCGTGCTTACCGGATGGGAGCCACCGCAGTGTGGCGCGTCCTGGTCGCGGAGGCCGCGGCCGACGAGCGTGACGCGCTCCTGCGCGCCGCCGAGCTGGTGATGAGCTACCTCGATCGGGTCTCCGGCATCGTCGCCGCCGCGTACCTCGAGGAGCGCCAGCACCTGGTCTCGGAGCAAGAGCGCGAGTTGCGAGCGCTGCTGGACGCGCTGCTCGAAGGCGATGCCCTCGACACGAGTCACCACGAAGCCGCCGCCCGCCTGGGCCTATCGGTAAGCGGCAGATTCACAACGTTCGCGGCGACGATTTCGGGCGCGGGAACGCACGCACATGCCCGGGCCGCGGCCGGACTGCGAGCAGGCGGCGTGCTCGCACTGACCGAAGGGGATCGAGTCGTCGGGCTCTCATCGCCACGCCGCGATCCCACGATCGCTCTGCCGGCCGCTGCGGTGGCGGTTGTGGACGTCGAGGTCGCGCGCGAAGAACTCGCCGAGAGCCTCGCCAACATCCGGCTCGGTATCGACATCGCCGTGCGTGACAGCCGGACCGGGATCGTGCCGATCGGAGACTTGACCCTCGACCTGCTGCTCGCCCGCGCGCCGCGCCTGGCGGCCGACCTCCGCCGCCGCGTCACCGATCCGCTCGGCGCGAAACAGAGCGGTCCGAGCGGCGACCTGCGACGTACGGTCGCGACCTACGTCGAGCTGCATCGCGACCGCCAGCAGACCGCCAAGCGCCTGCACATCCACCCCAATACGCTCGATCACCGCCTGCGCCGTGCGCGGGAGCTGACCAAGCTCGACCTCGACGACCCGGAGGACCTCGCCACGATGGTCCTCGCTCTGCGCGGGGACCGGATGACATCGTGACGTCGTCGATGCTCATGAGGCATCGAGGCGACAGGACCGGCGACCCCTGCCGGGACACGGGCTGATGCATGCGCTGAAGCCGCCGACGTGGGGGCCATGGAGAGGCCCGCCGACGGTCACGAGTATCGCGGTTCACTTCCTGCGGCGGACGACCAGCACGATATACAGAGCCACGAAGACGGCGACCAGGGCTCCCACGGTGATTCCCACTGTTGGTTCTTCTCCTCAAGAAATCGCTGCGCCAGGGGCGGCAGCATCCCGATTCACGCGATGACGTCCCCGGACATCAGCGCTCGATGAGCAGCCCTGCACTCCCCATGATCCGGTGCGGCACCACGTGGATCGCCACCCGGTGCGGGTTCTCGCGCGGCTGGCGATAGCGCTCCGCGTACAGGGCGACCGCACGCGCGACGTCGGCGGGGTCGTCGTGGATCGAGGCCGCGCCCTGAAACGCGATCCATGTCGCACCCTCGACCTGACTGACGGTCGCGGTCGGATCGCGGCGCACGTTCAGCACCTTCTGCGACTGGCGCGACGCGATGATCCGCAGGATGCCGTCGTGGAAGGTGAACCCGACCGGCACCGCATGGATGCCACCCCATGGGGCGAGCGTCGACAGAGTCGCGAGATGACGCTCTGTCACGAACGCCCAGCCGCTCTCGGTCAACTCACGCACAGCACAAACGCTACCGTCGCGGGCGAGAGGCTTTACGGAACCCTGACATGTGGATGACATCAGCCGAACGGTCCCCGCCGACACTGATCTCGTGCACCGCATCCGCGGCGCCACGAGACCAGGAGAATCCCATGAATCGATCCCTGTGCACCGCCATCGTCTCCGTCGGAGCCGCGACGGCGATCGCGGTCGGCGGTGTCGCGCCGGCCTTCGCCGCCACCGGCGCACCCGCGCCCGCGGCGACGCATGCCGCGGCGTCCCTGAGCACCGTCCAGCAGCGCGGCGCGACGCTCATCGCCGAGCGGCTGGCGTCGCTCGGGACCGCGATCACCCGGGTGACCGCCGCGAAGGATGCCACCGCATCCGATCGCGCCAAGATCCTGGGCACGCTCACGTCCGACAAGAGCGCTCTCACTGCGCTCGCGGCGAAGATCCACGCCGACACGAGCATCGCGACCGCGCGTGCCGATGTGGCGTCGATCTTCACCACTTATCGGGTCTACGCGGTCGCTCTTCCCCAGTCGTACATCGCGATCGGGGCGGACCGCATCGGTGACACCGCCGTGCCCCGGCTGCAATCCGCGCACGATCGGCTGCAGGGACGCGGTGCCGACAAGGCGCAGCTCGCCGTGATGCAGAACGACATCGACACGGCCGCGCAGGATGTGAAGGGCCTGGACTCCGAGGCGCTCGCCGTCACTCCGGCGGCGTTCAACGCCGATCATTCGGTGATGTCGGCGCTGCGAGCGCGGCTGAAGGACGCTGTCGCGCACATCAAGGCGGCGGCGATGATCGGCAAGGAGCTCGTCGGCCAGAAGGCTCCGCACGCATCCGCTCCGATCACCCCGAGCCCGGATCCCAGCGCCACGGGAGTGTCCTGATGCGGCGTCGTGAGGCGGGGGTCGCTGCGGTGGTCGTCGGCCTGTCGCTGGCACTGGCGGGCTGCGGCTCCCCGCACCCCGCCGGCCCGAGCGGGTCGGCGAAGACCTCCGCATCGAGCCCTTCGCCCGGAGCCTCGACGGATGACGTGACGCAGGACCTCGACTCCGCGCTGTCGTCGGCGGGCAATGCGGACTCCGACGCGAACTCGGCCCAGCAGGCCGCGAACACCTCGGATAGCCCGTGACCTGAGCGCGGTCTGCACGCGTCGGCGTCGTTGCGCGCTCAGTCCTGAGGCGGCCGACGCAATCGCTTGACGTCGGTGCGCTGCTTCTTGGCCTTCCTGAGGGCTGGTCAGATCTCGACGTCGTTGCCCATCGTGACGGTGCGCAGGGCCGGGAGGCGGAAGCGGGCGGCAGGGTCGGCCGCGTTGTTGGCGAGGCCGATGAACAGTGACCTCCGCCACCGGGCCATTCCCTTCTCGCGTGCGCGCCGGATCGTCCCGCGCGAGATGAAGTAGGAGGCGCGGTTGAAGTCCGCTGCCTTCAGCGGGAGCACCCCTTCACGACAGGCGACGCGGAGCGCGCGCGGGATGTCCGGGTCGTCCGAGAAGCCGAAGCGGATGGTGAGGTGGTCGATGCCGTCGTCCGCGTCACCGAGATCGTCGTAGATGTAGGCGTCGGATGCGGGAACATGCGGCACGCGGGCGGTGGTCGTCGACACGATGATCACTCGTTCGTGCACGATGTGGTTGTGCTTGACGTTCGCACGCAGCGCGAGCGGAGTGCTTTCCTTGTTCTGATGGGGGAAGACCGCTATTCCCGGGACCCGCGGCACCTTCTGCAGGCGAACCTCCTCGATGAACGCGGCGAGCGATCCTTCCTTCTTCTTCCGATCTGCTTGCACGAGCTGACGTCCGCGTCGCCACGTGGTCATGATGGTGATGACAGCCGCCGCGATGAGCAGCGGCACCCACCCGCCGTTGATGATCTTGGAGAGGTTGCCGGCGAGGAATGTGAGTTCCAGACCGCCGAAGACGACACCCGCGGCGACGATCTTCCACGCTCGCCAGTGCCACAGCGGCCGGGCGACCAGCAGCAGCAGCAGCGTGTCTACGACGAGCGCTCCTGTCACGGATATGCCGTATGCCGTTGACAGCCGCTCGGATGAGCCGAAGGCGAGCATCACGGCCATGACGCCGATGAACAGCAATCCGTTGAGGGCCGGCAGATAGATCTGGCCGCCCTCCTTCTTCGACGTCTGACGGATCGTCAGCGGCGGCAGCACCCCGAGCGACACCGCCTGGCGCGACAGCGAGAAGGCTCCCGAGATGACGGCCTGACTCGCGATCACGGTCGCGACCGTGGCCAGAATCACGACGGGCAGGCGGCCCCACTCCGGGATCAGCAGGAAGAACGGATTGGCCTTGGCCGCGGGATCGTGAAGGATCAGCGCGGCCTGGCCGAGATAGTTGATCGTGAGCGCGGGGAATACGAGGAAGAACCAGGCGCGACGTATCGGCGTCGGGCCGAAGTGCCCCATGTCGGCGTAGAGCGCCTCCGCGCCCGTGATGACCAGGACGACGGCACCGAGCGCGATGAACGAGATCGACGGATGCGCCACCAAGAACACGACCGCGTAACTCGGCGAGAGACCGAGCAGAACGGAGGGATACCGGATCACCACGGCGAGTCCTGCCACGGCCATCACGACGAACCACAGCACCATCACGGGGCCGAACAGGCCGCCGACCTTGCCGGTTCCGAATCGTTGGAAGACGAACAGCCCGATCAGGATCACTGCGGCGATCGGAACGACGAGATGTGCGATCTGCGGGGTGGTGACATCCAGGCCCTCCACCGCCGAGAGGACGCTGATCGCCGGAGTGATGATCGAATCGCCGTAGAAGAGGGATACCCCGACGATGCCGATCACCAAGAGCGCGCCCGCCCGCCCCGCGCGCGTCGCATACAGCCGCTGAGCGAGCGCAGCCAGCGCCATCACTCCGCCTTCGCCGTCGTTGTCCGCACGCATGAGGATCGCGACGTACTTGATCGACACGACGATGGTGATGCTCCAGAACATCAGCGAGATGACGCCGAACACGTCCTCCTGATTCGCGCGGACGGCTCCGCCGTCGAGGAGGAACACCGTCTTGAGGGCATACAGCGGACTGGTGCCGATGTCGCCGAAGACGACGCCCAGGGCGGCGACCGCCGCCATCACGGCGATACGCGGCCCGCGGGCCGAGGCATGCGCCACGACCGGATTCCGCTGCGGCCCGGAATCCGCTCCCTCCGCTGAGGCCGACGTGGACTCGGTCATGTCACCCGGCGGCCCGAGCCGCGGAATCCTCGGCATCGCATTGGGCTCACGTTACCCTCTGTCGACGGTCATGGACCCGGACGGCACGCGCTTGGGATCCCACCGGGATGCGCGCGCCGCCGGCCGCATCCGGATTGCCCGCAGGCACGGGTCTCCACTGCATTCCCGAGGGCGGCCGCGGGACGACTCCACCGCCGGCATCCCGGCCGCGCCTTGATGCTGCGGAAGTCAACGATCCGTGCCTGGTCGCCAGGGGCCTACGCTTCGATCATGAAGTGGCGGACCGCAGGTGTCGGCTGCGGCCTGCTGATTGCGCTGGCGGTGACCGGGTGCACCGGGAATCAGGGCGGCCCGGTGACCCCGCCGCGACCGGGTGCTTCGCCGCTGGAGCAGACCGGCGGTCGGCCGGGCCAGGCGAAGCTCGAGCACATCGTGATCATCGTGGACGAGAACAAGCCGGCGACCTCGATCATCGGCAACCCGGATGCCCCGTACCTCAACAGCCTCGCGCAGACCTACGCATGGGCGGACCACTACTCCGCAGTCACGCATCCGAGCCTGCCCAATTATTTGGCGTTGACTAGCGGGACGACCGCCGGGATCAGATCGGACTGCGCGCCCGGCGGCTCGTGCCTGGTGACCGGCCCGAACCTCGCCCAGGCGATCGATCGCTCGGGACGAACCTGGAAGATGTACGCCGAGAGCATGACTGCGCCGTGCACCGCGGCGAATACGAACACGTACGCGGTCAAGCACAACCCCTTCCTCTACTTTCCGAGCGTCACGACAGACCGCGCCTACTGCTCGTCGCACGACGTGCCCTATGACCGCTTCGTGGCCGACCTCGCCGGCACGAAGACCTTGCCGGACTTCGCATTCATCAGCCCGAACCTGTGCAACGACATGCACGACTGCTCGATCCAGGCGGGCGACCGCTGGCTGCAGGCCAACATCCCCCGCATCCTGTCCTCGCCTGCATTCACGTCTCAGCGCTCGCTCCTGGTGGTGACATTCGATGAGGGCGACGCGGCCGACAACACGATTGCGTGCGTCTTCGCCGGACCGGCCGCGCGCTCGCACGCTCGGTCGTCCACACCCTTCACTCATTACTCGCTGCTTCGTACCATCGAGTCGGAATGGGGCATCGCCCCCTTGACCGCGGAAGACGCCGCGGCCACCCCGATGACTGCGCTCCTCAACTGAGGTCGGTCGCACCTCACGGGGTGCACCGTGGAGGGTAGAGCACGAGGACTGACACCGGCGGGCTCGCGACCCCTCAGCCCGTGCGGGTGAAGACCCCGAGTCCCGTCGGCGTGGAAACCTGCGGGTAGGAGTTGAAGTAGGTCAGGGTCACGCCGGTGACTTTCCCCGCGGTGCGGGTGAAGACGGCGGATGACAGCGACCCGGGTAGCGCGTTCTCCCCGTGCGGCGCGAACGACAGCGTGTCGCCGTTCCAGGGGTCGATCGCGAAGGTGTAGCCCCCGGTCGGCCCCATGGCCCCCTGGAGCTTCCCGTTCTTCTCGGTGATGGTGAGGGTGCCGAAGTACGGGCTCGAGTAGGTCCCGGTGTAGTCGGTCGTCGGCCCGGGAGCGGCGGCGGCTGCGGGCGGTTCTTGGCCCGCGAGGTCGCCCGACGGGGCGTTGTAGTTCGCGAAGAACCCGCTCATCGTGCCGACCCAGTCGCGCGTCGGAGCGCCGTACATGACGTTGTCGAGGAACTCCTGCGTCACCGCCTCCGGCACGCCGATGGGCGCTCCGTTCGTGAGGACGACGATGCCCAGATCGAGGTCGGGGACCATGGATGCCGCGGTCGCCGTCCCGAGCCCGAAGGCTCCCGAGTGGCTCAGCACGACGCGTCCGCCCGCCCCGGAGCCGACGTTGATCCCGAACCCGTAGTGGCCGGGACGCTGGTCCAGCGTCGTGTTGTGCGAGCTGACGATCTGCGCCGAGAACGCCTGGGTCAGCGGCGCGGGGTCGATGAACGGCTTGCCGGCGACCTTCCCGTTCGCGAGGACCATCGCCATCCACTTCGCGACGTCGCCCGCGGTCGACGCGATGCCCCCTGCCGGCGCCTCCGCGTCCGGGTCGCGATCGAACAGCGGCTCGAAGCTATCCTTGCCGATCCGCGCGTGCTGGACCGCCCGATCGGGGCTCGCGAGGAAGACCGCGTGCGACGAGGTCGTCGACGTCATCCCGAGGGGCCTGAACAGCAGGTCGTCGGCGGTCTGCTCCCACGATTCGCCGCGGGATGCTGCGACCGCCTCGGCCCCCGTCGTGAGGCCGAAATTCGAGTACTGGTATGTGATCCGGAACGGCGCGAGCGGAATGTCGTGCAGGTGGTCGAGGATGTACGCGCGGTCGTACCCGAGGTCCTCGAGGTCGTCGCCGCCGCCCGTCGGAATGCCCGTGCGGTGCGCGAAGTAATCGCCGATCTGGGCATTGTCCGTCACGTACGGGTCGTTCATCGTGAAGCCGGGCAAGAGATCGCGTACAGGAGTCGACCACGAGAGGCTCTTGTCCTCGGTCATCGCTTTCGCCGCGACGGTCGCCGAGATGGGTTTCGACAGCGAGGCGATCAGGAAGAGCGTCTTGTCGTCGACCTTCTGCCCCGTCCGCACGTCGCGCACGCCGAACGACCCCTGATAGATGGTCTTCCCCTTGGACACCACGGCGACCTGCGCGCCGGGCACGCCCGTGCGCTTGAGGGCGTCCTTCACCTCTCCGGGAAGCTTCTTCAGTGCGGCCTGGATCGCTCCGCCCTGCCCCGTGTACAGCGGGATGACGTCCTGGTTCGGCGCCTGTCCCGTGTCGACGGCGATGGTGGATGCCGCTTCGGCCGATGCCGCCGCGCATCCTGCCGTCGTCCCCAGCGTGAGTGCCGTCAGCGCGACAGCGACGGTCGCCCGCCGTGCGAGCACGCTCCGATTCATGTCCCCGATGCGCATAGCGATCCCCTTCCCCATCTCACGCTAAGGCGGGTGCGAATCCAGGGGCTAGGGACTCAGGTCCGGGTTTCGGGGTGGCGCTTCAGCCGGATGCACCGCCGTGATCTGTCTGATCGGGCGCGGAGAGGTGGCGTCGCGGACGGGACATGGTGGCCGGCACCGCTTCGGCCGCGGTCGGGTGTTCGGCGGTGTGCGCCTGGTACCAGCGGTGGTAGAGGGCGATCAGGGGAACCGATGTCAGGCCGTGCAGGATGACGCTGAGTGCCACGGTGACGATCACGGTGGTGAACACCACATCACCGTCGGGCACGCCGTGTTCGAATGCGAGGAGAGCGAAGACGAGGGATGCGAGTCCGCGTGGGCCGAACCATCCGATGAACGCGATCGTCGGGAGCCGCACGCTCTGGCCGATGAAGGCGATGGCGACAGGGATCATGCGCACCACCGTCAGGCTCAGCACGGCGTAGAGGATCACCTGCCATGTGATGTGCGGGCCGGCCAGTGTGAGCGCCAGCGCTCCGAAGCCGATCCAGGTCACGGCGGCGAACAGGCCGCCCGCCTCCTCGGTGAGCAGGGTGACGACGGTCCCTCGGGCGCGGGAGACGCGTCCGAACGCGAGGCCGCCGACGAACGCGGCGATGAAGCCGCTGCCGCCGAGCAGCAGTGCGAGCGTGTAGGCGAGCAGCGCCACCGCCAGGGGGATGACCTGCCGCCATTCGCGGCCGATCCAGCCACGGCGATCGGCGATGCGGAACAGCAGCCCGCCCACGATGCCGGCCACCAGCCCGCCGGCCAGTCCCCATCCGATCTGCACGACCATGTTCTGGACAACGGCCCAGCCGGGAAGCGTGTCCAGCTCGGCGTTGGCGACGTCGAGCGCGACGAGGAAGAAGGGAACGGCCAGTCCATCGTTCAGTCCGCTCTCCACATCGAGCGCCTGTCGGGTTCGAGCCGGGACGGCGCTGTCGGTGACGACCCTCTGCCCGAGCGCGGCATCCGTGGAGGCCAGCATGGTGGCGAGCAGAATCGTGGATGCGAGCGCCATGCCGGGGAAGACGAGCACCCCGGCTCCGACCCCGGCGAGCATGGTCAGGGGCAGGCCGATCAGCAGCAGCCGCGCCGGCCAGGACAGCTCGCGGCGCAGCGACTGCAGATCCAGTCGCGCGGCGTCGCTGAACAGCAGGAGGACGAGAGCGATCTCGGCCACGCGTTCGACGACCGGGGACTCCAGGGGCAGATCGAGCCAACCCAGAGCCGATGTGCCGATCACGAGCCCGGCGGCCGTGAGAAACAGCGCTGAGGTGACTCCGTGCCGGTCGAGCGGTCGCGAGAACACGCTCCAGAGAAGGATGAGCGCCAAGACCGCTGTCGCCGCCACCATGCGGACTCCGCTCTCGAGCAACCAGTCCGGACATCTTGCCAGGCCCATCGTACGGACGCTACGACGCGACGCGGAAGGATGCGTGGTGTGAGCATCCGCGGTTCCGCCGGTTTCCTGCATCCCGCGGACTGCCGGGTCGATGTTCACCCGGCTTTGAACTCGGGACCTTCGGCCTGGGGCTGACGTGATCGGCGGACTTGGATGGGTGCTCGTAGGCGACCAGCAGGCGCATCGGCGGATCGGGGGCATTCATGGATGTCGAAGCGCGGGAACGCGTCGAACCGTCCGACATCGTGGACGCGCAATGGCGGCCGCTGCTCCGAATCGGCGCCGTTGCGGCGGTGTTCGTCGTGATCATGATCCCGATCCAGGCGCTGGTGTTCATCCTCATCCCCCCGCCGCAGACCGTCGTCGAGTACTTCGACCTCTTCCAGCGCAGTCCGCTGCTCGGTCTGCTCGACCTCGACCTCCTCCTCACGATCGACTACTTGGCGATGATCCCGTTCTACCTCGCGCTGTTCGTGGTGGTCCGGCGGGTGTCGGCGACCTCCGCACTCATCGCGCTGGTCTTCGGCCTGTTCAGCGTGGCGCTGTTCCTGTTCTCGCGCGAAGCGACGTTCTCGATGTGGCTGCTGAGCAACCAGCACGCATCGACCGCTACGGCGGCGCAGCGGGCCGCGCTGGTGGCCTCCGGCCAGACGCTGCTCACGCTCTACAACGGCGGTTCGTTCGGTCTGAGCTACATCCTCGGCGCTGCCAGCACGCTGATCTTCTCCGTCGCGATGGTCCGATACCGCGTCTTCGGGCGTCTGCCCGGCATCGTCGGAATCATCACCGGAATCACCATGCTCGTTCCCGCGAACCTCGGCCAGATCGGTGTGCTGATCGCGATGCTCTCGCTGATCCCGACGCTGGTGTGGCTGATCCTGCTCAGTCGTGCGCTCTTGCGCACCGCCCGCGGGATCCCCGCGCCCGCTGGATCCACACCGCCGTCCACGCGGAAGGCAGCGCCTGTGCCCTGAGAGGCTCAGAGAACAACGGGAGCGACCGGCACCGAGGCAGTGAGACGTGGCATGGCCGCCGCGTGATGGAGCAGCGCAGTCCCCTTCTGCTGTTCCCCTCACCGTGGTTGCATTGCAACAGGTGACGTCGAACGACCGGGGGTACGGGAATGGCTGCGACGCGGCGGGTGATCGTGTTCCTCCAGGAGAACAAGACCCCGGACTTCTATTTCCCGACGATGTCGGCCTGGGGCGCGGCTGTCGCGAACTCGGGCAACCTGCTGACCGCGCCGCCGAACTTCGACCAGCCGCATGACCGCAACGCGTGGGTGCATTACGCGATGGGTGACTATCCGGCCGAGCGGCTGCAGCTCGACAACGACACCGTCATCCCCTTCTACAGCTGGCTGGCCAAGCAGTTCGTGTTCAGCGATCACCACTTCGGCGCGGGCTCCAATTCCACGCCCGGCCACATGCTGGCCGTCGGCGGGCAGATGCCGACGTTGAAGAACCCGCCGTTCGTGGGTCCGCATCCGGTGTGGAATCTGCCGTCGATCTTCAGCCTCGCGGAGTCGGCGAAGGTCTCGTGGGCGGCGTTCCCGGATCAATCCGGTTACCCGACGAAGTTCTACACGTCGCTGACCTCCGCCCCCGGCAACAGCAACGTGTTTCGGCCGGCGGAGTTCATCCCGATGGCCAAGGGCGGCACGCTGCCGGAGATCTGTTACGTCTGGTCGCCGGCGGGCTACGACGAGCATCCGCCGGCGGTGAGCACGCCGGACTACATCAGCAAGGGTCAGGGACTGGTCTGGGATCGGGTGCAGGCCGTGATCGACGGCGGCGGTTGGGAGGAGACGGTCTTCATCCTCACGTGGGACGACTGGGGCGGCTACGCCGACTCCGTCCCGACGCCCGATATCGAAACGGCTCCGGATGCTCTGCACCCGAACGGGTTCCAGGTCATCGGGGGTTCCCGCATCCCGCTGATCATGTTCGGCGGCAACGTCGTGCAGCGGATAGACCCGGAATGGCATTCGCACGCATCCATACCGAAGACGATCATGGATCTGCTCGGACTTCCCCCGATGGGCGTGCCGCGCGTGGATGACGCTCCCTCGCTCGCCCACATGGTCGACCCCGCACTGACCCGCCCCGAGCCGCCCGTTCCGGGATCTGCCGTGGTCCAGCCCACGCCGCCGACACCCACGCCGACACCGGTCGCCCCGCAGCCGTGGCCCGGACCACTCCACACCCCGCTGCCCGAGCTCATCACCCTCGACGGAACACCGCTCCCGGCCCCGACCGACGGCGTCGTCCGCAAGACCCCGCCGAAGCCGCCCAAATCGGCCTAACGCCGGGGGTCTGGGTCGTGGACGTGTCGTTCACGCATCCACTGGCCGGGCAGCTACTCCTCGTTCGCTCGTTCCTCTATCCAGTCGACCGCGTCGTCGCTGAGGTAGCGGGCTTCAGCGTCCTCCTCCTCCTCGTCCTCGAGATCGTCCGCATCGTCGTCGGGATCGGTTCCGAGTCCACTCACGTCGGTTGCCGGAGTGTGCGCCCAGACATCCTCCCCATCAACCGCGTCGATGAGTTCATCGATTTCCGCCGCGATGTCAGCGGGAATCGCGTCGCCGTTGTTGGCGACCAACCAGTCCCGGGTCGCCGGAGCCAGCTGCTGCCAGATCTCTTCCATCGCCATGGCCGAAGTCTCGCACTCCGGGCCATGACCGTCCACCGGCGGGAACGAACCGACGGAGTCCGGCATGTGAACTGCTCGAGTCGCGATCGGACCGCGCGCGCGGCCCGGATCCGGGGCAACCGTCCGGGATGATGTGCGCATGGCGACTCTCTCCGAGATGCTGCACACTCTGATCCCGCCGACGCAACGTCAAACCGTCGATGAGGTGACGGAGGCGCTGGATCTCGGCTCGGGCGACCGGGTCGGCAAACGCAGCGGCTTCCTCATCATGCTCACGCTCGCGGGGATCATCGCCATCGCCGGGGTGATCACCGACTCGACGGCGACGGTGATCGGCGCCATGATCATCGCGCCGCTGGGCACGCCCATCCTCGCGATCGGGCTCGGCATCGTGACCGGACGGCTCAGTCTCGTCGTGCGCTCGATCCTGTGGGTGCTGGCCGGGCTGGTCATCGTCATCGTGCTGGGCCTGGGGTTCTCGGTCTTCGTGGCGACGCCGGAGAGTCTCGCGACGAACTCGCAGGTGGTGGGTCGCACGTCGCCGAGCTTCATGGACCTCGTCGCGGCCCTGGCGACCGGGTTCGCGGGCGGATTCGCCATGTGCCGCAAGGACTTGAGCGCCGTGCTCCCGGGCGTCGCGATCGCGATCTCGCTGGTTCCTCCTCTCGGCGTCGTGGGCGTGTGCGCAGGGCAGGGATTATGGACGGATGCGCTGGGGGCGCTGTGGCTCTTCTTTTCCAACGTGATCGCGCTCATCATTGCGGGCAGCATCGTCTTCACACTCGCCGGATACGCCCGCGATCCCGGCTCGTCGCCCGTGGCGAACCGTCGCCGCGCCTACGTGATCGTCGGAGTGCTCGCCGTGATCATCACCATCCCGCTCGCTGCGAACTCGATCGTCTCCGTCGCCCTTGCGCGCTGGTCAGTATCGATCCAGGATGCGACGGCCACGTGGCTCTCCAGCGAGCAGGGGGCGCGCGTGTACGGGGTCGAGTGGTCGGGCCGTACCGCCACCGTCGAGATCACCACGAGCGACGGTTCGACCCCGCCGATCGCCGAACTGCAGAAGTCGATCGCTGCAGCCGTACCGTCCTTCGTCGGGGTGGTCGTCGACGTCGGACAGGGCCAGGAGGTCACCATCCAATAGCGGCAGGCGAACGGCAAGACCGGCGCTTGACCCCGACTCGTCGATGCGCGGTGACATTGTCCACCGCAAGTTCAGCGCTGTTCCTCCAAGTTGCAGCTTCGCACTTGGGACCGCGACGCTTTCGCTGCTCCCGACGTTTGAGGCAGAACGCATGCAAGCAGGGCAGTCACGCGCGTGGGTAGCCGCCGGCGCGGGTGGCGCGAAATAAGAGCGGCGCCCGCGGCTAACGCGCAACCAGTGCCGACGTCACCATGCTGATGAGTTCTGCCGCGCGGTTGGTCGACCCCTGCGCCCCTCGCTTGCGGGCCTCGATGACGTGTTCAGGGAGGCTGGAGCCGGCGTAGATGAAGAACGGCGTATCCATGTGGTCCGCGCGCACGTCGGCGAGGAGGTCATAGCCGGCGCGTGTGTTATAGCCATCACGCTCCGCACGACCCATATCCGAGATGATCGCGTCGAATTCGTTGGTCTTGAGGAGCTCCTTCGCCTGATCAGTGGAAGTTACCTGCACCACCACGGCACCGAGCTGGTGAAGCGCATCCACCACATACCTGTTGTTACTCGGGACGTCGTCCACCCAGAGAACGCTCGACCCGGCGATCTTCGCGGCCGCCTCGTCGTTAGGAATCGCCTCGGTCAGCACCCGACGGGCCTGATCGGTAGTCACGGGTCCGCCCGCGGCTCCCGGTTGTTCGCTTGCTGTCGCCACCAACTTCGACGCCGAGTCGATCCGTCCGCTGAAGGATAGCCCTGCGAACGAGACACTTGCCTCGCCTCCACCGCCCGCCGCGATTCGCTCTTGCACTCCGTGCGCGATCGGTTCAATGAGTCGTGCCAGCGGTTTTCGGAATCGAAGGATCAGAAACAGGAACACCAGCGGCCATATAAGCGCGGTGAGAAGCGAAATAACGCTTGAGATCACCGCTGCGATCGAGGCATCCGACACGCCACGATTGTATTTGCCCGTTACTGGATACGCCGTGCAATCTGCGCCCTGCTGCGGAGGAGGCACCGCAGCCCGACAGCCTTTTGCCATCCGAGGCAGTGGTTGCAAAATCTGCAACAACTCCCATGCGCTCCGACTCACCATCGGCGAAGGGGACTGCTGCACGGATAGGTGACAGTTTGTAGTCACGCCGCCAGTGCGACGGTCGTGTTCATGATGGTCTCGAATTCGATGGGCGTCAAACGGCCCAGGCGGGCCTGACGGCGTCGGCGGTGGTAGGTCCTCTCGATCCAGGTAACCATCGCGATCCGCAGCTGCTCGCGGGTGGTCCAGGCTCGGCGGTCGAGGACGTTCTTCTGCAGCAGCGCGAACCAGCTCTCCATGGCTGCGTTGTCCCCGCTCGACCCCACTCTTCCCATGCTCCCGACCATCCGGTGACGGGCCAGAGCCCGGAGCATCTTCCGACTGCGGAATTGACTGCCTCGATCGCTGTGAACGATGCAGCCGGCGACGTCACCGCGCATGGCGACGGCGTTCTCGAGGGCCTGGACAGCCAGCCGCGACTTCATCCTCGAGTCGATCGAGTACCCGACGATGCGGCCGGAGAACACGTCTTTGATCGCGCAGAGGTAGAGCTTGCCCTCCGCAGTCTTGTGCTCCGTGATGTCCGTCAACCAGAGCTCGTTCGGCGCGCTCGCGGTGAACACGTGCCGCACACGGCCGTCCTCGTCGATCACGGCGCAGAGGTCGTCGTGCACGGGCGGGCCGGGCCGACGCTGCTTGCCGCGCTTGGGCTTCCCGAACACGCTGAACCAACCGTTGCTCGACGCGATCCGCCACGCCGTTCGGTCCGACATCGCTTCGCCGTTGTCGCGGGCCTCGTCGGCGAGCAGCCGGTGCCCGAACTCCGGGTCATCCTTGTGTGCGTCGAACAACGCATTCGCGCGATACGCCTCCACCACCTCGCTCGCAGTGATGGGGTCTGCCAGCCACCGGTAGTAGGGCTGACGAGAGAGCTTGAGCACCCGACACGTCACCGTCACAGGGATCCCTGCGGCGGCGAGCTCCGTCACGAGCGGGTAGAACCTTTTCCCGGCAGGTTCGCCTGCGACAGATACGCCGCCGCACGTCGGAGGACCTCGTTCTCCTGCTCGAGCAGCCGGTTCCGTTTCTTCAACTCGCGGATCTCGGCCGCCTCGGTCCGGGTCTGGCCGGGCTTGGTCCCCTCTTCGATGTCGGAACGACGCAGCCACTTCTGCAACGTCATCGGGTGGACGCCGAAGTCTTTCGCGATCTGCTCGATCGTCACTCCGGGCTCGCGGTTCCTCGCGACGCGCACGACATCGTCACGGAACTCGCTCGGGTAGGGTCTGGGCACAGCAACATCCTTCCAGGCCGCCCTCCCGGGCAAGCCAGATCAGATGACCTGCCCCACCTGATGGGTTCCAGTCACGGTCGCTAACTGGCAGCGCGGATGGTGTTGTCGTTGAGTCTTTCGTATTCGGTCGGGGTGCGGTAGCCGAGAGCAGAGTGGCGGCGCTGTCGGTTGTGAAAGATCTCGATGTACTCGAAGATCGCGTTCGCCAGTTCGACCCGGGTCTTCCACTTCTTCCGGTTGAGCAGCTCGATCTGCATGGACGACCAGAAGCTTTCCATCATGGCGTTGTCGAGCCCATCGCCGACGGTTCCAAACGAGGGCAGTAGCCCCGCGGAGCGGATCTTGTCCCCGAAGACCCAGGAGGTGAACTGCGTGCCGTGGTCGGCGTGCACAACGGCCCCGGGCTCGGGCCGGCGGTTGCGGATCGCCATGTCGAGCGCGTTGACAACGAGTGTGGCGTCCTGCTTCGAGTCGATCGACCAACCCACGATCCGGCGGCTGTAAGCGTCGAGGACAGCGGCACAGTAGACCCAGCCTTCTCGCGTTCGATGTTGCGTGATGTCCGTGACCCAGAGCTCGTTCGGACGGGCACGGTGGAACTTCCGGTTCACGAGGTCGTCAGCGGTGACCACTCCGCGCAGCCGTTTCGATCGGACCGGCCCAGGAAGCCCGTAGATTCCGGCCAGGCGCATCAGTTTGTACACGGTGCGCTCGCACACGGTCACGTCCATGGCCATCGTCAGTTCGGCGTGCACCCGTCGGTATCCGTAGGTGCCGCGGGAGGCGACGTGCACTTCGCGGATCAGCCCGGTCAGCCATTGCCGCCGCAGCTCGGACTGCGTCATCGGTCGACGCTTGTGCTTGTAGTAGTTCTGCCTGGCGATCCCGAGGACCTGGCAGCACCGGTCGATGGGAACCCCGGCGTCGGCGAGACGGTCGATCACCGGGTAGAACCTTTTGGGCGGGGACGCTCCTCATCGAGGAACTTCGCCGCTTGACGCACGATCGCCAGCTCCGTCTCAAGCTCGCGAATGCGCCGCTTGGCGGCACGCAGCTCCGCGGACTCTGACGTCGGAACGCCGGGCCTTCGCGCGTTGTCGATATCGTCCTGACGGATCCACTTCGACAACGTGACGGGGTGGATACCCAGCTCGACAGCGGTCTGCTTGGCCTGCTTCCCCGCACGTACCAGCGCGACAGCACGGGCACGGAACTCGGGCGGATAAGGACGGGGCATGAGGATGAGCCTCTCGGATCAGGCCGCTAGTTAGCCATCGAAACTGGAACCCAATCCGTGGGGCAGGTCAAGATGTCACCTATCCGTGCAGCAGTCCCCGCTTCGACGTGAATCTCGAGTGCCTCCGACGGCATTACGACGGGAGCAGTGGGCAGCCCGCTTGCCGATGTACCCGACGACTTGCATGACTTCTTCGCGTTGTTCGGCAGCTTCGACGGCTACGCCAGCCACGTCCTGCTTCAGGACCTCATATAACCTGATCGGCCGGTGCGGCCTCTCCTGCCGTTTGACGACTTCGAAGATGACCCCCTGATGGCTCGAAGCGTCGGCGAGTTTCGCGAAAACATTTCGCGATCGATGGACTTCATGAGGATGCCCAACGCACGAATCGACCGCTGGACTCGCGTGGACACACGGTTCCACCGATCACGGAGCTCTGCCGAGCCTTGCCCGTTGGGACTGGTTGCGGTGGATTGGTCCATCGCACCCGGGAGTTCCGCGGACCAACCGATTAGCCAGCCATGATGAGCGTTTCCAGCGCACGCGGAAGGCCGCTCCGTAAACTTGGGACGGAGGACAGAGACATGGCCGAGGCACCGATGACCCAGAACCCGTATGCGTTCGAGGAGTGGCTGGAAGAGAATGGCGTGGACCGCTGGTCCGATGTCCCGTGGGGCGAGCAACTGTCCGACCACTACCAGCGCGAGCAGGCTCGCCGGAACGCAGAGTCCGCGAAGATCCACGCCGGTGAGAACCCGGTGCTGCACATGGTCCACGTCGATTGCCAGCCCGACGCTGAATGGCTAACGACCCACTGCGGCATTGCAGTCGAGCGCCACGCTCAGCGCACCGACCCCGAGATCGCCACCGTCGAGAAGCCGCTTTGCCCCGAGTGCACCGCCGTCCTGCGCGCCTCGACCGTCTGCCATCTTTGCGGAACAGACCTCGCGTAATGGCCGGTAACTAAGTTCCCGGAGATAACCAGCGAGGAACTGTTGACGCTCGACGTGCTGGCCTCCAGCGGAGCACCCTGGGCCGAGGTTTGGAGCGGCTGGGAAGGGCCAGCAAGGGAGGGCGACCCCTACCAGGGGTGGGCGTACTTTCGTGAGTTCTAGGGCAAACACGTCCCGCCGTAACCCGCGAACGGTAATCGAAGCCTACGCGTTCAGGTCGAACTCGCCACTGATGCCGTGCAGACCGCTCACAAGCGCTCGTCGGCTGGCGCGAGCGCGTCGGCCACGCCTCACGTTCGACAAGCCGACAAACGTTTCGGTGATCGACAGGGATTGGGATACAACAGACCTTCGTATGCGGGGCCGACCAGGCCCGTGGAACCGTAACCGGGCATCGCCAGCTGGAGGCACCCGGCGTACTGCTCCGGGTCCGGTTGTTGGCTATGGCTCAACGTTCGGCGAACATCCAGTGCACGATGGCTTTCAATCCATAGCCTCACGGACCCAGCTGTTCAGTCCCGGTCGGTGGCCGCCACGTGAAGCAGCTCGTCATCGAGAATCACGTCGATCGCTGCACGGTCGAACTGGTCCGACGTGCGCGCTCCAGCCATGAAACCGGTCTCGCCGCCGTTGAGACCCCACGTTGCGACAGTCTCCGCCCGATTCTGCAGATGCGCCCTTGCGTCCCGGCCCCAGACCACGAAGCTGCTGCCGTACACGCCCCATTCGCCGACGGCTCGGTGCTCAGCTACCAAGTCATCGATCCAGTTGAGCCCGGAGATGCCTGATTGAAACTCAGCGATCGTCACCGTCTCGCCGAGGTCCACTTCAGTTGCTGTGTTCGGCAACGTCTCAGCCGTGGTCGGAGTCCTAGCCCGACTCACCGCCACATACCACCCAAGCGCCATGTCCATCTCTCCCTTCCACCAGGACGATATCCGCCACCCGCACAAGATCTTCTGTCGAAGAAGTGCCACCCGTCAGCGCCGCCGCTCGCCTCCGTCCCAGCACTTCCGTGCGCTCGGTGCCGCTCGCGGCGATGACCTAAGAAGCAGCGGTAAGAACGGAATCGGCGCCAATTGCAGTACAAAATCTCTTCTGAGAGCATAGACCTATGGTCAAAGGCACCGAACATCGGCGATCCGGCGCATCGACGCCATCGCCTCGTACCGGCGACCTCGACCTCGGCCGCAGGATCGCCGCGCGGCGAGAGGACCTCGGGATGAGCCGCAAGGACCTCGCCTCGGCAACTGAGCTGTCTTACCCCTACATCGCTCAGATCGAAACCGGGTACCGGCTTCCATCGTCAAAGCATCAACCGATGTTCGCCAGAGTGCTGGGCATGTCTCTCGACGAGCTTTTCGGCACGGTCGAATCGGCTCCGCCGCTACGCGCCGAGCACCCAATCACGGGAGCACCCCGGCCGTCACGAGAAGAAGCCATCGAGCGCGCGGTCCGCGAGCTCGAAACGCTTCCCGCATCCGTACGGCTTGAAGCGCTTGCTCAAGTCCAGATGAAGGTCATGGCGGGCATCGTGGAGGATCGCAGCCGAACACGCTGAGCAAAGAGCGCTCCACAATTCGCGCCGACTCCGATGAATTCTGGACCGCGGATTCGTTTGCCCGCCGGTCAGCCTCAGCTCTACCGACAACATCTCCTCTCCTAACTCAAATGGCCCGGGAACCACGTGCTCGGCGTCGCCACCGCGAGGCGCGTCATCCCCCGGTCATCGATGTAGAGCACGTCACCGTAGTTGGTGACGCGGATCGTTCCGCCGGGCTCGGCCTGCGACACGACGGCATTCTGGATGGCCATTGCGGTAGCAGCTGCACCTTCGGGCACGAGTTCGGTGAGCGCCACGCCGCTATCGAGATCCACGAGCTTGCCATCGAGGATGTCGTAGTAGCGACGCACCAGGAAGCCGCGCGCGATCTCGCCGGCGGGGTCGGGCCCGGTGTAGCCGAGCAGACGCTCCTCGCCATCGATGAAGCCGCCTACGGCGCCATCTGCGTCGACCCAGAGCTCCCCCATCGGCTGCGCGGACGTCCACTGGCGAAGCTTCTCGGAAAAGCTCCCATCGACCTCGGACCGCAGGGAGCGGCCTGTCTGAACATCCACGACGTCCCGCGTTCGCGTCACCCTGACGCGACGTTCAGGGATGTCCCCACGCCACAGCCCGCCAATCGGAGGGCGGCTCGGACGCTCCGCCGTCTCGAGCTCGACTTCAGCGGGCGGTTCGTCCCCGCCGTTCGACGCAGGCTCGGGCTGTGCCGGGGTCTGCGGCTCGGATGCCGCGGCCTGATACTGCCCGGATCGGATTCGATCGATCCGCTTCATCATCCGCGCTGCGGGACCCTGGATCCCCATGGAAACCTTCTGGCCGAAGGCCCGCACGAGATCCGCCGCTTCCCGTAGCTGTGCGGCAGACGGCTCATCGCTGAAGTGCAGCCACGTGTTCCGCATGTCGACGATCTTCTTCGAGATCACCCGCAAGTCGCCGCTGTTAGGAATTACCTCGCGATATATCGTCCCCGGCGCTCTGAGGTACTCGCCCAGGAAGAAGCTTGGGTCCTCGGGAGACTGACGGCGCATGACCCGCTGCGGATCCTCGGCCCTGCGGCGCTCCACGTAGTCGTCGAACCACGCTCGCCCGTAGGTGGGGATGAGCAGGCGATCACTGCGACGTGCGAACTCAATGCCGAATCCACGCATGAGCGAGAAGTAGCCCTTCATCACCTCGCCGTACGTGTTGTGCTCCGGAAGTTCGACCCGAAACGCTTCGATGGCCATCAGTACAATGCCTCCACGTCACGCTCGATGCCGAATCTCTTCATGATCGGAAGGACGCGGGTCGTCGCGTACGCTGCGAACACGGCTTCGACACCGCCCTCGTCGACCATGAATGCCGGGTGACCCGCGTGCTGGCGGGCGCCGCCCTTCAGCTCGCCGTACTCACCGATGGCGACGGCACCGTGTGATGTGAGGAGCTCGGCGACATCCGTTCCCGCCACCTCGTTGAGGTCATCCCACGTCACCGAGGCGAGCGTCGGATAGCCGCGGTCGCCGTACTTCAGTGTGCGAAGAAGCGCGACGCGCCGGCCCGCAGCCGCCTCGCCGAGGGTCATGCGCCCCGCCGCCTCTAGACGACGGTAAGGATCGGGGCCCGCGAGGAAGTCGAGCGGCTGCACGTCAGCAGAGCCATCCGTCCACACAGTGCATCCGACGGTCATGCGGAGGCCGTCGCTGGACTCGATAACAGCCTCGCGGAGCCTTCCAGACTGCTCAACGCCCGCACGTCCCGATGCCACCGACACACCGGTGAAGTCGACGTCTTCAGGCCGCATTGTCACCGCGATGAGGCCGACATTGAACTCGATGTCCTCACTCATCAGGCCGCGCCTGCAGCCAGTAGCAGGTTGGTGTAGGCATCGCGCACGAGTTCGTAGGCCGCTCCGGACTTGCCGATCTTCTGAGGGTCGAAGTCCATTGTCTGCATGATCATCTTGTACTTCTTCGCGATCTCTCCGAGGTGCCTGTTAAGGAATGCGATGGGATCGGTCTTCCAGGCGATGGTTCCGTCGGTGCGGCGCTCGAGCAGCGCGGTCAGCCCGTAGACGAGCGGAATGATGAACCCTTCGGGGCTGGCGTAGTCTGCCTCCTGGTCGGAGAACTTCGTGTGGTGCTTCCTCGCGGTCTGCGGGTTCATTTTCCGCACAGCCACGATCGCACCATACCGACCGTCGTTCTGGTTGTATGCGATCGGGAACTTTCGGTAGATGAGCTCGTAGAGCTCGGGCATCTGGCCCGCGATCGTCAGCGCGCTGAAGACCGGCAGATTGCGGAGCTCGGCGAGCGCCCCGTGCACGCACGTGACCGAAGGCGAGCTCATGAGCCGTTCGAAGCGGACAATGCAGTCGCCTTTGTTGCGGTACAGGTTCTGGGGTAGCGGCGCGGTCACCGCCTTCGCATCGTCGTCCTCGGGCATCGGCTCGAGAAGAGCGAGCGGCACCCAGGCGAGGGCGACCACATCGGCGACCTTCACCGGCTTCGGGTCGCCCTGCTGCCATTCGACCCGATCGCTGATGTACTTCGGCAGCGTCTGCTTGATGTCATCGAAGTAGCCGCGCTTGTTCGCCTTTGCTTCGACCCTCAGCTGGACGTTGTTATTGCGCGCTGCGCAGATGTCGAGGATTGAGGACTCGAAGGCCTCGACGACCGCGGTGTCGGACACATCCGAGGGGACGATCAGCTCCACCGGGATGAGGAAGTCCAACTCAGTCGAGTCCCCCTCGGCGCGCCGCACCTTAGCGCGTAGCTCGTCGACCCTCTCGGCTTCCTGATGCCAGAGATCGCGGAAGTCGGACCAGACCTTGACCTTCCTGATGGCCTGCTCGGGAACACCGGCGACCGACAGGACATGCAGTCCGATCGCGAGCGTGTTGTGACCGCCGTCGAGGATGCCCTCGATCTTGCGGTCGGCGAAGTTGACGCCGATGCGATCGCGATCGAGCTTGCGGTAGTCGGAGGCCCCGAGCAGGATCCCCTTCGTCTTGAACGGGAAATCGTCGGGCGTGTTCTCTATCGAGTCACGGATCGCCGCAGTGACCTGACCGACTTTTGATGAGCGCGGATTCGCCTCGAGGTCGAGTACCTCAATGACGGGAATGAAGTGGCGGGCCGGAACGAAGCCGGAGAACCGCGTGATGCGATCCACCGTCTGCTCCACGAGCTTGTCGAACTTGACGACGGCGTGGAACGCCGAGAATGCTGCTTCGTTACTGTCTTGCCTCATTGCTCTCTCTCATTCTGCCGAGGGAGAGCCCCTGGACGCGCAAATGGCCGGCTCTGGAGCCGGCCGAGTCTGCTCTTGGGGTCGGTCGAGTCGACCCTTCCAGAAGCCCTGCCGGGATTCTTCTTAGTTTGTCGCGGGCCCCTCGTGGGCGCCGATTCGGCTATTCCGCCAGGCTTCTCAGCCCGGCACTTTCATGGTGACATGCGACGCGCTGATTGCACAAGCAGGTGTTTGCGGAGCGCATAGTGGTGCGCTAGAAACTACTCATGAGCGTGGACTGGACGTACGAAGAAGTCGTAGTTGTCGCGGATGTCGTGCAGCAACACGGGTGGCGCTCGCTGAGACGCGACGACACGGAAGTCACTCGACTCTCGGAGCTGCTGCGCGCGGCGAAAGTGCACCCCGTCGACTCCAGGGACGACAAGTTCCGCAACCCGGCAGGTGTCGCACGCAAGACCGCAGACCTCGCGACAGCGCACCCGGACTATGAGGGCAAGACCACTAGGGGCGGAAGCATGACCCTCCAGGTGCTTGAGGCGTTCCTAGACGACCCGGAGGGCATGCGGCCTATTGCCGCTTCGATCCGAGAGGCCCTGCGTAGCGGTCAGCAGGTTGAGGTCAATGAGCTCGTGCCCCCCGGCGAAGGGGACGGACTTCGTGAAGGCCGCCTGCTTCTCGCGCTTCACGTCAAACGCGAGCGCAACCGCGCATTGAGGACTGCACGCATCAATGGCGCCCTTGCGTCCGGCATGGGGCTGGCGTGCGAGGTATGCGGGTTTGACTTCGAGAAGAAGTACGGAGCTCGCGGTGCCGGATACATCGAGGTGCACCACACGCTCCCACTTCACGTGTCAGGCGAGGTCAAGACGAAGCTCGAAGATCTCGCCCTTCTGTGCGCAAACTGCCACCGAATGGCGCACCGAGCTCCCTGGGTCACCCCCCGACAGCTAGGGCGTGTCTCCTAACCGTTTGAGCCAGAGGGTGATGGCTCTTAGGACGGCTCCGCCGCGGTAGGTGAGGGCGAGTTTGTCGTAGCGGGTGGCGAGGCCGCGCCACTGCTTGTCTTCGTTGAAGCCGCGTTCGACGACGTTTCGGCCCTTGTAGTCCTGGATGTCGTAGCTGACCGGCCGCCCGCCGCGGGAGCCGCGCCGTTTGCGATGGCCCTGCTGGTCCGACGGCTCGGGTATGACGGCGACGATGTCCCGGTCCCGCAGGTGCTGCCGGATCGCACGGGACGAGTACGCCTTGTCGCCGCGGAGCCGGTCAGGGCGGGTGCGCGGCCTTCCGGGTCCGCGCCGGGCGACTTTGAGGTGGTCCATCAGGACGGGGAACATCGGCGCGTCGCCGGCTTGTCCCGGCCCGACGAGCACCACCAGCGGACGCCCGCGACCGTCGACGAGGTGATGGATCTTCGTGCTCAAACCGCCGCGTGACCGGCCGATCGCATGGTCAGGCGGTTCCTCGCGCAGATTCTTGTAACTCGAGAGAGCCCCCTGTGTCGCGCCGAAGGTTCGTCGCGTGCTGATGCGCACGGTTGATCGTGGAGTCCACGCTCACCGCCCAATCGATCTCACCGGCAGCGTCGGCGTCAGCGAGGATCTCCGCGTAGATCCGATCCCACGTGCCATCGCCGCTGAACCGGCGGTGCCGCTTCCACGCCGTCTGCCACGGCCCGAACTCGGCAGGCAGGTCACGCCATGGCGAACCGGTCCGGTACCGCCACACGATCCCCTCCACGACCCGCCGGTGATCCTGGAAAGGGCGACCGCCCTTCCGCGACGCGACCGGCATCAACGGCTCGATCCGAGCCCACGCAGCATCCGACAGCGACTCAGTACGCGACACGCTCACCAGCCTGCCGCCAACCACCCCGACAGGTTAGGAGACACGCCCTAGCCGCGGACCTCCCCGAGCAAACGTAAGCGCGGCTACCACCGGCACACATCGAGTCACGATTCCACTGCACGCGCCACTTCGCCGTCCTCTGACTACACTCCACACTGCCGGAAGGCGGAGTCTCTGACTTTGCCCGGCACATGTCGCCTGTGGGCCCGGGTCCTGACCCACGGGTACGGCAGAACGATCGCCAATCGCAGAGCATGAGTTTTGCTTAGAGCATAGACATGTGGTGAGACTGTCGGTATCGTGCCTTGCGGGACGAACACTGCGAGCGGTCTGAGACCAGGGCTTCAGGCTTGAGTAGGAATTTCAGCAGCGCCAAGACACATCTGAACTGCCGCCCTTACGTGAGGAGCTTTGTGAGCGAGATGACAGACGCATACCCGGACGATCGGATCGACAACTTCGCTGACATGGTCGGCGCCTGGGTCGCAGGCGGCCAGTCACTGGACTCTGTGCGCAGCTACCTGAGGATCACGAAGACGCCCGACGACCTGATCGAGCTGGCGATCGCGCGATTCGAGATGCGGATGTCCGACATCAACGGCGTTGAGGTCGTGGTCGACCCCGAGGGCGATCACACCGCCTGGTACGCCGGCCCCAAGGCCGCAGACCGCTTCTGGCCGCCCGTGAAGGCCGCGCTCCAGCAACGCCTGCCCGCTGGCGCGGTGACGGACGTCGACAAGGTGACCAGCCTCACGCTGTCGAAGCTCCACGCCCCGGGGACCGCGCAGTTCTCAGATCGCGGTCTCGTCCTCGGCTATGTCCAGAGCGGCAAGACCACGAACTTCATGGCGCTTGCGGCCAAAGCGGCCGACGCGGGATACAAGCTCATCGTCGTCCTCTCGGGCGTGACGGACAGCCTCAGAGATCAGACCCAGGAGCGCGTGGACGAGGTGCTCGTCGGAGACTCAGCCGACTGGTTCCCCCTCACCAAGCGTGGCGATGACTTCGCCCACTCCACAGGCGCACGGGCGCTCTTCACTAAGTTCAACGGAGCGCTGATCGCCGTCGTCAAGAAGAACCCCGCGCGCCTGCGACGTCTGCGTGATTGGATGACAGGCGCCGGCAAGATCGCCATGGAGCACGCTCCCCTGCTGTTGATCGACGATGAGGCCGATCAGGCGAGCATCAATGTTGGCGATGCGGCTCGCGCGTCCACGATCAACGCGCTCCTGCGCGACATCCTGAAGCATCCGCGAAGCGCGTATGTCGCGTACACGGCGACGCCGTTCGCCAACCTGCTGATCGATCCCCGCAATGAGAGCGACCTCTACCCGCGCGACCTCATCGTGTCGATGCCCAAGCCCGCCGGCTACTTCGGCCCCGAGCGTCTGTTCGGCAACATCGATCTACCGGATGACGCGGGACTCGACATGATCAGAACAATTCCTGCAGGCGAGGCTGTGTCTGCTCGCCCCCCGGCTGGTCTCGGAGCGGTCAACACATGGAACCCCGTGCTGGGCTCGGAGCTACGACGATCCATCCTGTGGTTCATCCTGTCGACGGCCGCCAAGCGCCAGCGGAACGGCAACGGGCAACACTCGACCATGCTCATCCACACATCCATGCTGTCGGAGGCGCACTTCCGTACACGTGACATCGTCTCCGCCGCGCTCGACGCGATTCGCGTCGGCATCGCCACGGACGACGTCGGAGTGATCAACGAACTTCACGAGGTCTGGGTCGCTGAGTCGACGCGGGTTCCCGCGAGCCGCTTCGACCACGCGAGTCTCGAATGGGATGATCTGCTCCCGGCGCTGCGAGGGACCGCAGATGACATCGACATCGTGGTCGACAACTACAAGTCCAGGGACCGTCTCAGCTATGCGTCCATCACCCCGACCACGGCGATAGTCATCGGCGGCAACACCCTGTCCCGCGGTCTGACACTCGAGGGTCTGACAGCCAGCTACTTTGTCCGCTCAGCATCCGCCTACGACACCCTGCTGCAGATGGGCCGCTGGTTCGGGTACCGCAGCGGCTACGAGGATCTATGCCGCATCTGGATGACCGATGAGCTGCGCAGGTGGTTCCGCGACCTGTCTCGGGTCGAGCAGGAGATCCGTGACGAAATCGCGCGTTACCGACGCGAGGGTCTCTCGCCTCTGGAACTGGGCGTGCGGATCCGACTACACCCCGACCTCGCCATCACTGAGGCGTCCAAGATGCAGAACGCGGTGAACGCGTCACTGTCGTACAGCGGCCGCAACCCGCAGACCACGGTCTTCCGCAGGCACGACAGCGAACGGCTGGATCGCAACATAAGGGCCGCGAAGCACCTGCTCGAGACCATCCAGCGTCATGGCGGCGCAGTCGAGGAGTTCGCTGCCGGAGGCTCTCTCAACCAGCTCCTCAGGGGCTTCCGCGACGTTCCGGCCGAGTACATCCTGCGGTTCCTCGCTGAGTACGAGTTCGACGAAGACCAGCGCGAAATGACCCGCGAATTGCTCTCGACTTACATCCGTGACGAGCTCAAGAACGGGTCGCTGGAGAAGTGGCGCGCCGTCGTCATGGAGGGCCCCAGCGGCGAAAAGATTGAGCTTCCGGGTGTGGGGCAGGTGGGTACCGTCGTCCGCAGCCGAATCGCTAACACGGATGATGACATCGCGAACATCCGGATCCTCACGAGCGCGGAAGACCGCGTCGCGGGGATCGACTGGGAGTCCGACGAGACGCCTCCCAAGGGCGCAGACCTGCTCGTCGAGCGTTCGAAGCGACACCCGAAAGAGGGCATCCTTCGCCTCTACCTGATCGACCGCACGTCAGCTCCGAAGGCAGGGTCGCAGACCCGCGCGGCGCTGGATGCCGCGGGGATCGTGACGGGAATCTCAGTCGACTTCCCGGAGTCGTCGACACCGGACCAGAGCATCGGATATGTGATCGCTGCAGTTCCGGGCGCAGAAGACGTCGAAGAGGCAGAAGCAGCCAGCGCCGCCGACGACGCGGATGAGAAGGAGCTGGACGATACCGATGAGGCTTGAGCTCTACTCCGAGAAGGTACCGCCCACAGGCACGATCGACGGCGATGCCACTCGGCGCGCGCTCGGCAAGCCCAACCTCGGATTCTGGGAGGTGTTCCTGCGTGAGTCGCTGCAGAACAGCTGGGACGCCCGGCTCGAGCGAGACGCATCGATCGACTTCGCGATCGATGCGGTCCGTTTGAGCGCGGATTCCATTGCCGTGCTCCGGGATGTGGTCTTCGCCGACTCGCTGCCTGCGCCCGCAGACGCGCTAGGCAGGCTGCTCGGTTCGGGCGGAGTCGATGCACTCATGGTGCGGGACGGCGGGACTCGAGGTCTCGCCGGCCCGGCACCTGCGGACCAGGCAGTTCCCGAAGGCGTGCGAACCGACTTCCGGAACTTCGTCTTCGACATCGGGCGTGATCCGCGGCGTCAGCTTGGTGGGGGCACCTACGGTTTCGGCAAGGGCGTGCTCTACGATGCGAGCCAGGTGCGCACCTGCCTCGTCTACACGCGCACGCAGCTCGAGGGCGAGCTTGTCGATCGCTTCATCGCCACCAGCGTCGGCTCGGGATTCGAGCACGCAGGTTTCCGATACACCGGACGCCACTGGTGGGGCCGGCGTCCGGAGCAGGGAGTGCTGCCGCTCGAGGGTTTCGCGGCGACCGACCTCGCAGACCGCCTCGGCATGCTCACGCCCGATGGCGGGTCCGGAACCACAATCGCGGTACTGGCGCCTCGGGACCCGTCCGCCGATTTGGGCGAGCCGCTGGAAGCGGTCATGGAGTCGATTCGTGAAGCCACCGTGACGTGGGCGTGGCCACACCTCACGGCCGCGAGCGGCGAAGCCAGCATCCGTTTCGCGTATTCCATTCATGGCGAGCCGTTACCCCTACGAATAGACGACTATCCGCAGATCCAGCAGTTCGCGCTCGCATATCGCGAGGCCACGCGCGTCCAGTCCGAACCCGGCTACCAGCACTCGTGGCAAGTCGAAGCGCACTCGCTGCCACTCGACGCCAACCGTCCCCGAACAGGCGTGCTCGTTGTCCGTCGCGCTGTCCAGGCAGAGGCTATGGAGAAGCGGCTCAGCCGGGATCTCGATTCCACGGTCGCCCTCATGCGCGGCCCGCGATTCGTCGTTCGCTACGAGAAGATCGACTCGGACCCACATGGCCAGTACGTCGCAGGCGTCTTTCTCGCCGACCCGCGGATGGAGGATGTGTTCGCGCGCTCCGAACCCGTGACGCATGATTCGTGGGCACGTGAGCGCGGCCGCGCAAACATGCGGCCGATCGGATGGACGCTGAACGACATCCAGACGGCCACCGCTGTCCGACTTGACGTTCCTGACCCCGAGGATTCGAAGTCCAGCATCGGCGGTGTGGCGCAGCTCTCGCGCACACTCGCAGAGAACCTCGTGGGCTTCAGCGGCAAGGGCGCCGAGAAGCAATCCCGTCGAAGCCCCAGCGGCATGCGCTCCCGCGTTGAGCTGTCGGTGACGGGGGCGGGGGCCCCCTCTCCCGTGGGTGTGGACGGCGAGCAGATCACGGTTGACTTTCCGCTCACCGTGCGCATCCGTCCGGGTGCGGACCTGTCGCGGTGGATCGTCCACGCTGAACCTCGGGTCATCACAGAGGCCGGAGGTGGTGCAGCGAAGGCTGAGTCGGACACTCCCGTGGCGGTGATCGGGTGGTTCGTCGGGGACGAGATGGTTGCGGCCGGAGACCGGATCGGCGGACTCGAGCTCAAGCTCGAAGACATGGCTGTGCGTGTGACGCATACGCGCAGAGCCGCCATCGGCGTGACTATCACGAAGGAGGCTCTCGCGTGATGCACCCCAGCCGGGGCTATCGTACTCTGCCCGTCACAGCTGTCCGCGCGGACCGCTGGACGGTGGCCGTTGAAGACGGCCCTTCCTACGACAACATGACGGTCGCGACCGATTGGACGTACTACCAGAGCATTCAGGCGAGCGTCGACTTGCTTGTCGACGCGTCAGGTCTCGCCGTGCTCGTCGGACTGCCCGATGACGCCGAGTTCGGTGCGACTCTGTCGTGGCGGACCACTCGGGTGGGTCTGCGCGGAAGCTCACCCGTCACCGGGATCGACGGCGGCGAGGTTTCGCTGAGCACGCTGATCCCGATCGGCGAAGTGGGGGGCTCACTCACCCTCGAAGCGAAAGTCATTCTGGTTTCCCCGGGAAGCGGCTGTAAGGACGAGCTTGCGCCGACGGAGCTTGGCTCGATTCTGTGGACGGACGAGTGGCCGGTTGTGCTGGAGGGCATCGCAGCCAGACTGCCGATCATTCCAGTCTCCATGGGTCAGCACCCGTTCTACGACCTCCACAACGCGCGATGGCTCGTGAAGGTCGAGATGGCCGACCTCGAAGCGCCGATCGACGCGGCGGTGCGCATTTTCGTGAATGAGTCGAATGAGAACGTCCAGCGCATGATGTCCGAGCCGGGCGGAGAGACCGCGAACGCGATGACATCGTCGCTGCTCATCGACATCCAACGTGAGCTGATGCGCCTCGCGCTCGCCGAGGACAGCGCCTACGAGCATGACCGCGATTATCCCGATGGGTCCCTGGGCGACGCACTGTCCGCCTCGCTCCGTCTGTTCCCGAAGGACTTTGAGCTGTTGCAGAACATCGCGCAGTACGACGGCGCAAGCTTCGACGTCGAGCTGCAGGGCCGGCTGGGTGAGGAGCGGGTAAATGGCTGAGCACGCGTTCCCTGCGGCATGGCCACGAATGCCGATCGATGAGGCGGTTATCACCCTCGCGAAGCTTCGAGAGCTGTCGACGCTGGAGGCACAGGACTTCGTCTCCACCGATGTCGAGAGCCGCCGATTCTATGCGACCGCACCCACCCGCGTCGACAAACGGCGACTCGACGAGCTTCGCGCCTCGGTGGTCAGGCTTGCAGAGAGGCACGGATTCCCGCGAGAGCGCGACGAGCGCGCCAAGCCGACGTTTGACCAGGAGCTGGCTGTTCTCTTCGCGACGTCGGTCCCGATGTTGCCTGTCGAGGCCGCGGATGAGGAGGTCTGGGCGTTTCTCACGCTTAGCGTCCTACCGGATGTTGCTGTCTGGCGCTGGCCGGCGAAGCCCGGTGACCCCGATCGAACGGTTGTTGTCGACGAGGACGAAGATGCCTCCAAGTCAGACTCACGGGCGGAGCGCTTGCTTGGGCGACGGCGCGGCGTGTTCCGCCAGGCATGGTGGCGCGCGCACCTGCTCGGCACTGAAGCGTGCCTGAGGCTCGACGAGGACAACTTCATTAATCTGACAGATCGCGTCTCCTTGACTGGTTACCGCCTCATCGGCGCACTGGTCACACAATCCCACCTCGCGCGGATCGACCGCGGGTCCTACGATCGCCGCTTCTCCCTGCGCCGAGCTCTGGTTCTGATTGGCCGTGAGTTCGGCCGCCTCGCGGTGGAGGCGCTTCCCGAAGAGTGCGTCCGGATTGTCATTGAAGCCGCGTTCGACCAGGCGGAACTCGATGTGGCCGAGGAGAAGGCGCGCAGGGCGGAGGAGAAGGCCGGGAGGACTGCGGCGGAGAATACAACCAACGGCCTCGCGACGCCCTTTGGCCAGGAACTGGCGTCTGGCGAGACACGCGAGCCCGCTGCCGCTGGCCCGGTCGGGTCGACCGAGGAGCCGGCAGATGAGACGGTCATCGACGAGGGCGACGGCGTCGAAGCTCAAGCAGGGATGACAGACGCGCGAACTCGGTTCCTGCAGGCCGCAGCGCCGTATGCGTCCATCCTCGAGCCGATGCTGCTGCCGGTCGACTACGCCACTGCGATGGCGATGCTCGCACAGGCGGAGCAGCATGTGCGAGCGCTTAAGGGCGATCCCATCGCCGCCCGCATCTTCGATGATCTGAGCGGTGTCATCGGCGACTGGGCCTCGCTCGAACACGTTGAGCGATCAATCGTCTATGCCGCGCTCGCGTACTTCGTCGAGGACGACGACATCACCGCAGACACCGGACCAGGCGGGCTCCTGGATGATGCCGAGGTTGTAGACGCCGCCTTCGTTGCACTGGGCCGCGAGCGGGAATTGGGCTGACGGGAACACGGAGGACTTGCGACCAATGACAGAACCGATTAGCCCACTGGACACGCTGCGGAGCATGGTGGAGATCTCCGCCGAGGACGAGAACGTCTCGGAAGCCTTTGCTTTCAGCGGCCAGAGCATGGCTCTGCTCGAAGAAGCCGGTGAGCTTAACGGACCCGAGCGTTTCGGTGCACCGCTCGGCCGGGTCGACGCCCTCGACTGGGATGCCGACACAGGCCGTCTCACGGCGATCGTCACCGACTTCGCTCCCAGCCGATGGGGTGATGTCCGAGAGCGCCAGGAGCTGCTTCCCGTCGTCAACGAAGCGGTCGCCCAGATGACACGGCTGATCACGGCTTCACGCAGTGGCGGCGGCGACAGCAGCGAACGCGTCCTTTCGTATCTGAGCGATATCAGCAAGGACATCCGAGCGATCCGACTGATCGCAGTCTCCAATGGGTCGTACGAGACGCAGCAGGCGACCCTTGATGACATCGCGCACGCGCCGGCGGACCTAGCCATCTGGGATGCCGGCGACCTCGCGACTGCTATCCAGCACACCGCGGCGCGAGAGCAGACCATTGACTTCCGCGATCAGCCCGATGGCGGCATCCGTATTCTCGGGCCGATTGGCGAGCGCGGTTTGAGCTCATACCTGATGGTATTGCCGGGCGACCTCATCGCTGACCTCTACCAGGCGCACGGGGCCAGCATTCTCGGTCGCAACATCCGCGCGTTCCTACAGGTGAACAATCGGGTCAACAAGGGCATCCGGCTGAGCCTCACGGAGATGCCGGCGTCGTTCTTCGCGTTCAACAACGGGCTCTCTCTGACGGCAACGGGGCTGAAGCGAGCCCTCGCGGGCGGCCAGCCGGTCGTCACTGAGATCACAGGGCTCGAGATCGTCAACGGCGGGCAGACCACTGCGTCGCTTCACAACGCCAAGTACCACGACGGGGTCAGCCTGGCGAATGTAAGGGTCCAGGCGAAGCTCACCGTTCTGCCGACGGTCGACTCCGATGAGATGGCTCTGCAGATCGCACGATTCGCAAACAGCCAGAGCCCAGTGCGAATGGGCGATCTGACCTCGAACAACCGGTTCTTCCAGAGCATTGAGCAACTCTCACGCACCGTCGACTTTGCAGCGGACCAGTCCGGGCGACTCTGGTTCTTCGAGCGGACTCGCGGCCAGTTTGCGACGGAGTCGGCCGCAGCGCGAGCTCTTGGCGCTGAAGCCCGATTCAAGCGCAAGTATGACCGCACCCGACGGTTCGACAAGTCCGAGCTGGCGAAGTTCGAGCTTGCGTGGCTCCAGATGCCCCAAGTCGTGGCAGCGGGCGCCGAGAAGTCCCTCGCTACTTTCATGAATCTCGAGCATGGCCCGGCCTCGGGCGGCGTGCCAGATGAAAAGTACTACCGTCGCCTCGTCGCTAAGGCTGTCCTGTGGGCAGAGACGGATAAGGTCATCGGTTCACTTGATCTCGGAGGCTACAAGGCGATCGACGTCGGTTACACCATTGCACTCATCTCGAAGCGAACGGCAGGGCGAATCGACCTCGACGCCATAGCCCAACACCAGGACGCCGGCGACGCATGGCGAGCGGCCGTCGCGTCGCTTGCGCCGGCAGTTCACGAGAACCTGATCGCGCGGGCCGGGGCCCGCAACGTGTCGAGCTGGTCGAAGACGGCGGCCGCGTGGGCAGGCGTTCAGGAGATCGACTGGGCTCCTGAAGCGACCCTTACGAGCTACCGCCCCGCAGGGGACGAGACGCGAGTATCCGTCGCCGCAGGTCAGTCCGCGATCGGGCTTCGCGCCGCCGAGGAGGATATCGAAGCTCGCAGACGGGTCGAGGAGTACGGGAGCCAAGCATGGTTCCAGCTGAGCTCGTGGGCAAAGGAGACAGACCGTCTTCAAGGCTGGCAGCGGGGCATCGCCTTCAGCATCGGCAGAGTCTTGGCGTCCGACAAATCTCCTACAGCTAAGCAGGTGACGCAGGCGGTCAAGATCCTCGATGAGGCAAGCAGGCTCGGCTTTGTCCCCACTCGCGGCTGAGGGGTGAGCTCAGGCTTAGGGCGTGGCACCAAGTGATGTCAGAAGCCCAGGCGACAATGGAGGGGACGGACGGAGACACATGACTACCTTTGCGCTCGGCGAGCTTTTCTGCGGGCCTGGGGGGATCGCCCTCGGCGCCCACCGAGCAGCCGCCGAGGTACCCGGCGTCGAGGTCATCCATGCCTGGGCGTCGGACTACGACCGCAGCACATGCGACACCTACCTGCGGAACATCCCTGGCGCGTCCACCGACACGGTTATCCATGAGGACGTGCGGAAGCTTGATATCGACGGCCTGGCACCCATTGACGGGCTTGCATTCGGGTTCCCCTGTAACGACTTCAGCCTCGTCGGCGAGCAAAAGGGCATCGACGGTACATTCGGACCGCTTTACCAGTACGGTGTGCACGCGCTTGACGCGCACAATCCGCGCTGGTTCGTCGCTGAGAACGTCGGCGGCCTGCAGAGCAGCAATGAGGGCCGCGCTTTCAAGCTAATCCTTTCCGCGCTGCAGTCAGCGGGTGAGCATGGCTATCGCCTGTATCCGCACCTCTACAAGTTCGACCAGTACGGCGTTCCGCAACGCCGCCATCGGATCCTCGTGGTCGGCATCCGCGCCGATCTTGAGGTCGACTTCACCGTGCCGTCCCCCTCGCTCTACGAGTCGATCGATGTGAGCGTTGGCCGGCGTCTCAGCCACCCCCCCATCGCCCCCGACGCCGCCAACCATGAACGTACGCGGCAGTCGAAGAATGTCGTCGAGCGACTTACTCACATTCTTCCGGGCCAGAACGCGTTCACCGCCGATCTGCCTGACCGTCTGAAGCTAAACGTGGCCGGTGCGAAGATTAGTCAGATCTATCGTCGACTCGAGTTCGACAAGCCTGCCTACACGGTCACCGGCTCCGGCGGGGGCGGCACGCACGTCTACCACTGGGAAGAGCCACGCGCGCTGACCAATCGTGAGCGGGCACGCATCCAGACCTTCCCCGATGATTACGTGTTCGCCGGCTCCAAGGAAAGCGTCCGAAAGCAGATCGGCATGGCCGTTCCCGTGCAAGGTGCACAAGCAGTCTTCACGGCGCTCTTCCGATCGTTCGAAGGAATTCCGTACGACAGCGTCGCAGCCAATCTCGCCCACCTGGTCGAGCGAAGCGCCGACGAAGACCACCTGGCCATCGCCAACTGAGATGGCCGCGCTCGTCCGCGACGATCTGCTTCAGCGCGTCCTGCTGTCGCCGACGGGCGATGGGTGTGACGAGCTTCATGTGCTAACCGGATATGCATCGGCACAGTTCGCCCTGTTCCACATTCTTGAGTTGCGCGAGCAACTGGGGAGGGACGTCGCAGTTCGCCTGAACATTGGCATGACCGGCGAGGAAGGGCTTGAGCTCTCCGCACACCAGGGATTCCTCGGGGCGATAAGCGCCCTTTCGGGCGACTGGCTGCGCGTGTCGTACGCGCCGCACGGCGTTTCTGATCACACCAAGCTCTACGTCTGGAACTGGAGCGGGCTTCCTACCATCGCCTGGTTCGGCTCGGCCAACTACACCGCGCATGGCTTCGGGCTGAGCGGGACCCGCAGGGAATCGATGATCCGTGTAGAACCCGAGTCGGCCTGGTCCACCATGGAGTCCGCGACAGCGGGCTTCATCTCCGCGACGGACGAATCCCTGTTTAGCCGGGTCCACGTTTATGAGGCCGATGCGCCGGAACAACGACGCCAGGTCCTCGCGCCGACGCGGCTCGCGCGGCCCCCTCTCGGAACGCTTGACTCGGTTGACCTGCCGTTGGTGCAGACGACAAAGAGACCAGGGGAGGTCCACAACGCCGGCGCGGGGCTGAATTGGGGGCAGCGAGGGAGTCGACGCCGATCCGAAGCCTATATACCGGTCCCGGCGGCCGTCGCTCGATCTGGATTCTTCCCGCCTCGCGGCCTTCCCTTCGCGGCACATACCGATGACGGGGCGACGCTTTTCCTTATCGTCGCCCAGGATGGCGACAAGGCGCTGCACAGCGTGCCCGACAACGGTGCGATCGGGCGCTGGTTTCGGCGTCGGCTCGGGCTTGCCGATACTGCCTTCGTGCAGACCGAGGACTTGGAACGGTACGGCTCGACGCATGTGACGTTCAGCGCGCTTGCCGATGGCTCATACTTCATGGACTTCGAGCCCCACTAGGTGTGATGTCCAGGCAGGTTGTTGAGCCTGCTGATGGGTGGGGCTCCGATGGCGGAGTGGCGCCTGTGCTGATTGTAGAAGTGCAGCCAACGGGGTAGGGCGTCGCGTCGTTCGCTCTCTGATCCGTAGAACCTGGCGTAGGCCCAGCCGTCGGCGAGGGTGCGATGGAACCGCTCGATCTTCCCGTTGGTCTGCGGCCGGTAGGGGCGGGTTCGTTTTGGTGTGATGCGGAGCTCGGCGCACGCGTCCCGCCAGGCGAACGAGCGATACGCGGACCCGTTGTCGGAGAGCACGCGTTCCACGGTCACACCGCGGTCGGCGAACCACGCGACCGCGCGTTGCAGGACCGCGATCGCGGTGACAGCCTTCTCATCGGCGCAGATCTCGACGTAGGCGACCCGGGAGTAGTCGTCGATCACGGTGTGCAAGAACGACCGTCCGATGCGGGGGTGGTAGTCATCGGTCCATTCCCCGGTGCGGCGGGCTGTGGCCGAACGGTTCTGCTTCGCTGCGTCGCGGCCGAGGTATCGCCATCCGCCGCCGTCGGGGATGTTGCCGAACTTGGTCACGTCGACGTGGATCATCGACCCAGGGTGATCGTGCTCGTAGCGGCGGATCGGCTCACCCGTGACCCGGTCGATGCGGGAGAGCCGGTTGATCCGGCACCGCACGAGCACCGCGTGCACCGTCGACGCCGGCGTGCCCAGCTCCCCGCCGATCTGCACCGGCCCGAGCCGGCGCCGCCACCGCGCGCGCACGATCCGCTTCACGATCTCCGGTGGTGTCTTCGACGGCAACCGGTGCGGGCGGCTCGAGCGATCGGCCATTCCTGCCGGGCCCTCCGTGCGATAGCGGGACGCCCACTTCCGGGCGGTCACCGGCGAGACCATGAACATGTTCGCCGCGACGGCCACCGGCCATCGCTCGTCGACGATCAGCCGCGCGAGTCGCAGTCGAGCGCGCGGAGTCAGAGCAGCATTAGCGTGGGACACGAAGGCCTCCTGGTTGCGTGAAGCGGTTCCTTAGACAGCTCCACTTCACAACCGGAGGCCTTCGCCCGTCAGCAGATCAACCGCGATTCACGCAACAACGTCCCTGGACATCACAACTAGGCCCCGTTGCCTATGCTGGAGCAATGGCGCAGGTGCCCGTTCCAGCCGCTAGCAGCGAGGCGATTCGTCGCACAATGGTCGCCAACCGCCGACGCGATACGGCGCCTGAGATCGCGGTCCGACGTTTGTTGCACGGCCGAGGTCTTCGGTACCGTGTCGACTTCCCACCCATGCCTAGTCTTCGCGCTCGCGCGGACATCGTCTTCACGCGACAGAAGATCGCCGTGTTCATTGATGGATGCTTCTGGCATCAGTGCCCGGACCACTTCGTGATGCCGAAGTCGAATGTCGACTACTGGGGGCCTAAGCTTCGCCGCAACGTCGAGCGTGACCGCGCCACAGACATGGCACTCGTCGCGGCGGGTTGGGTCGTCCTCCGGTATTGGGAGCACCGGGACGCGGGCGGCATCGCCGTCGCCGTTGAGCGCGAAGTTCTGGCTGCGACGGCCTCGAGGTCGCCCCTCAATCGACACGAAGTGCAGGCGAGAATGGCCGGCCATCTCGAGGAGATGAAGTAGGCGCCGTCCACCATGCTGAGAGCTGACGGCCGAGGCGAGTGCGCCGCGCCCGCAACCTGAGGATCACTCGTCGGACGCGACTCCCAGCTACCTGGTCAGCCCGCAAGGGCCGCCAGCATTCTCCCGCACGGCGTGTTGCGCCTGTCGCGCGCCAGCGAAATCGGCGTAGTTCCGCGGCTTGCACCGTCGGCGTTTCCCGCCACCGCCCGTATGCCTTTCCTCAGGGCAGCTAACGCACGATGAGCCGAACTCTCGGTAGGGCACTCCCGACACTCAGCCAATTGGCGATCGGGGTCAGCGCAGTGCTCGACGGCGAACGGCTGGTAAGCGGAGCGCGCCAGCGCGGAGTCTGCAAGGAGTGAGCGGCGAGAACGGAGCCGAGCTGGATAGCTATGCTCTCGCCGTCGGAGGGACGCGATCCGTTCCTCCACCACCAACACCTGACGACGTTTCCCGGCATCGGCCCGCATACCGTTTCACCGCCGTTGACGACAGCGTCACCATGTCCGACACTGGCCGAATACTGAGCATCGAGCCGGCATGAGCGGAGGTCGTGATGGGCACCATCACCTCGTACGAATCGACGAAGGGCCGCCGCTACCGCGTGCGCTATCGCCGGCCGGATGGCACCGAAACGCAGAAGCGCGGCTTCACGACGATACGCGACGCGCAGCTGTACCTCTCCATGGTCACAGTGTCCAAGTCGAAGGGCGAGTACATCGACCCGGTGGCGTCGCGGGTTCCCGTCAGGATGTTCGCCGACAGCTGGCTGCGATCCAAACGGCCGCCGATGTCGAAGCCGTCGTACTACATGACGCTCGAGCAGGCGTGGAAGAACCACGTCGCGCCGGTCTGGGCCGACCGGGAGATCTCCTCGATCCGTCGCTCCGAAGTTCAGGACTGGGTGTCAGAGCTCGCGACGCAGAAGTCCCGCACCGTCGTCCTACGCGCACTGGGGGTCCTCGCCGGTATCCTCGACGTCGCCATCGACGATCGTCGCCTTGCGAACAATCCGGCCCGCCACGTCCGCAATCTCCCTCGGAGTGGTCCGGGCAAGCGCCGCGTCTATCTGTCGCACGACCAGGTGGCGACGCTGGCGGCGTGCTCCGCCTATCCGACACTTGTGCTGACGTTGGCGTACACCGGCCTCCGCTGGGGCGAGGCCACAGCGCTGCGCGTGCGCAGCGTGAACAGGCTGCGTCGCCGCTTCGTCATCGAGGAGAACGCGGTGATGATCGCCTACGAGATCCACGTCGGCACGCCGAAGACGCATCGGACGCGTTCGGTCCCATACCCGGAGCGTCTCGCTCCGATGATCGAGCAGGCATGCTCCGGCAAGGGCCCGGAGGGACTGCTGTTCGGCGACGGGGTCAATCACATGCGCAACTCCGGCGAGAAGGGCTGGTTCGCAAACGCGGTCCGACGCGCACAGGCGGTGGATCCATCGATCCCGCGGCTCACTCCGCACGACCTCCGCCACACCGCCGCCTCGCTCGCGATCAGCTCGGGCGCCAACGTGAAGGCCGTGCAGCGCATGCTCGGGCACGCGTCGGCGGCAATGACGCTCGACACGTACGCCGATCTCTTCGACGACGATCTGGATGCCGTGGCCACGCGGCTGAATGACGCCATGCCGCTGGTGGCACTGCCGACGGGTCCGCAGACCCGCTACGCGCGACCCCAGTGACCGCAGAGAGCAGATTGCTCAGTTTTCCGACGGGCCCACGAGACGCTCAGAAGGCTCGATTTCGCCGTTCTGAAACGCCCTTCGAAGCGCTGTGCGGGGCCTCGTTTGCGGCTCACAGCGTTTTCAAATGCGGCCAAAAAGCGGCCAAAAGTGGGATTGTCTGTGGTCTGACCACAGAAGAATCCCTGATCAGAGCCAAAAAAGTACTGTGCCCCTGGAGGGACTCGAACCCCCAACCCTCTCCTTAGGACGGAGCTGCTCTTCCATTGAGCTACAGAGGCAGGCGGCATCCAGTCTATCGACCGGACGCCGCCTGCCCCGACAGCAGCTCAGTAGGGCTCGACGAGAGCCCCGGCCTCGTCGGCGGCGATCTTCGCCTGCAGCCTGGCGTCGTCGTGCGCCTCCTGCAGCGCCGACTTCGCCCGCAGCGGCGGGGTCTTGAAGAAGAGCGACAGGATGAAGGCGATCACGACGACGAACAGCGCCACCCAGTACACCGTCACCATCGACTCGGTGAAGGCGATCAGGATCGGCTTACTCAGCCGCGGATCGGCGCCGTTGAGGAACGACGTGTCATTGCTGTCGAGCGAGCTGCCCTTGGCCGACCCGGAGCCGCTGGAGGGCAGGTGGCTGACCGCGGTGTCGACGAAGTCCTTGCGCGCGGCATCGTTCGAGAAGTCGAGCGAGACCGTGCCGTCCGAGGCGACCTGCGCGGCGGGCACCTGCTTCTCGATGGCGGCGCCGGCCGCCTTCGTGGCTGCGGCGACGGCCGCGGCCTCCGCAGCAGGCTGTGCCGCCGCGGGGATCTTGCCGGCCGCGACCTGCTCGGCGACCGCATTCTTCGCGGCCTCCTGCGCCTTCGTGACACCCGCCTGCAGCTGCTTCACCGTCGCGTCGGTGGCCTTGGTCACGATCGGGCTGTAGACCTTGTCCATGATCGCCTTGTTCTGCGGCGCGGCGGCGACGGACGGGTCGAACGCGGCGTCGAGGGCGTCGGTGAGGATCGCCTTGTCGGCGAACGCGGTCTGGAAGTTCGCGGGCAGCACCGTGAACAGGAGCGAGACGAGCACCGCCGTGCCGAGCGTTCCACCGATCTGACGGAAGAACGTCGAGGCGCTGGTGGCCACACCCATGTCGCGCAGGCCGACCGAGTTCTGGCTGGCGATGGTCAGCGTCTGCATGAGCTGCCCGAGGCCAAGCCCGATGAGCAGCATCGCGAGGGCGACGTAGGGATACGGCGTGTCGTACTGCAGACGGGTCAGGACCAGGAAGCCCGCAGCCAGGCACGCCGTGCCGATGATGGGGAACATCCGATAGCGGCCGGTCCGCGAGATGATCTGCCCACTGCCGATGGATGCGGCCATCATGCCGAGGATCATCGGGAACAGCTGCAGGCCGCTCTCGGTGGGGCTCGAGCCGAGGACGATCTGCAGGTACAGCGGCAGGGTCATCATCGCGCCGAACATGCCGAAGCCGACCAGCACGCCGATGACGGTCGCCATCGAGAACGTCGGCGACCGGAACAGCTTCAGCGGGATCAGGGCGTCGTCCTTCATCACCGACTCGATGATGACGAACGAGATGATGCCGAGCACGCCGATGACGTAGCACGCGATCGCCGCCGGCGAGTCCCATCCCCAGTCGCGACCCAGCTCGGCCACGAGCAGCAGCGGCACGAGCGCGATGATGACGGTCGCAGCTCCCCACCAGTCGATCCGCACGCTCGGGTGGCCGTGTCGGGGAATGTGCAAGAACCGCAGCACGATCAGCAGCGCGACGATGCCGATCGGAACGTTGATGAGGAACACCCAGCGCCAGCCGGCGATGCCGAGGATCTCGGGGGTTCCGGCGAACAGACCGCCGACGAGTGGGCCGATGACGCTCGAGATGCCGAAGACGGCGAGGAAGTAGCCCTGGTATTTCGCTCTCTCGCGTGGCGCGAGGATGTCGCCCATGATCGCGAGCGGCATCGACATCAGACCGCCGGCGCCGAGGCCCTGGATCGCCCGGAAGATCGCGAGCTGCTCCATCGACTGCGAGAACGAGGCGGCGATCGACCCGATGATGAAGATGACGATGGCGATGATGAACAGCGGACGGCGGCCGAAGATGTCGGAGAGCTTGCCGTAGATCGGCGTCGAGATCGTCGACATGATCAGGTAGGCCGTCGTCACCCAGGCCTGCTGGCTCAAGCCGTGCAGGTCGTCGCCGATCGTGCGGATCGCCGTTCCCACGACCGTCTGGTCGAGGGCCGACAGGAACATGCCGGCCATCAGGCCGAAGATCACGAACATGATCATCCGGTGGGTCATCACCGGGGTGGTACCCGTAGTGGGCGCCTTCACTGAAACGTCAGACATGGGGCCTCGAAAAAGGGAGCGTTCACGGAAGGGATGCTGCGGCCGGATACGGCCGGGAGAACGTTCATCCTACGCGTGTTGCCCCACGCAGATTCATCAGGAACCCGAAGGTTCCGCTGTCAGCGGCCGCGCTGCCCGAGCTGCGCCGAGATGCGGGCCGGCAGCAGGCCCACGAGGCGCGCGAGCACCTTGTAGCGAAGCGAAGGGATGCTGACGCCCTTGCCGCGCGCAGCATCCCGCAGTCCCTCGCTCACGACCGTGGATGCGTCGATCCACATCCACCCCGCGATGCCCTCCTCGCCGGGCGGGAGTCCGAGCCGCTCGTGGAAGTTCGTGTGCACGAACCCGGGGCACACCGCCGTCACCGTCACGCCGCGCGGGCCGTAGACCGCGTTCGCCCAGCGACAGAAGCTCACGAGGAACGCCTTCACCGCGCCGTACGTCGAGCGCGGCATGAAGGCGGCGACGGATGCCACGGCGATGATGCGCCCGCTCCCCCGCGCCAGCATCGGATCCAGCGCCGCGCGAGCCAGCCGCAGGAAGACCTCGTCGTGCAGCCGCAGGTGCCGCACCTCGACGTCGATGTCGTTCCGCTCGAATGCGAGGGGCAGCCCGTAGCCCGCATTGCTCACCAGCACGTCGACGCCCTCGGCGACGCGGGCGACCACGCGCTCCATGTCCGCAGGCTCGAGCAGGTCGGCGACGAGCACCTCGGCCCGGCGCCCCGCGGCGCGCACCTCGGCCGCCACCCGCTCGAGATCCGCCTCGGTGCGGGCCACGAGGACCACGTCGGCGCCCTTGGCGGCGAGCTGGCGGGCGAACTCGGCGCCGAGGCCGGAGCCGGCACCGGTCACGAGGGCAGTGGGCATCAGCGTTCCCATCTCAGAAAGCGGTAGCGGATGCCGGTGCGGGAGGTCGACCAGGCATCCCGTCCCGGCTCTGCCGCCACGACGCGCCATCCGTCGCGGTCGGGGGCGAAGGTGTCGCCCGCGACCTCGAGGTCGAGTTCCGTGACCTCGAGGACGTCCGCGTCCGCCATGGCCAGCCCGAACAGCTCCGCACCGCCGATCACCCACACGGTGTCGGCATCCCCCACACGCTCCTCGGCATCCGCGAGTGCCTCGTCGAGGGATGCGGCGCGCACGGCGCCGTCCGCGGACCACTCGGGATTGCGCGTCACGACGATGTTCGCCCGCCCCGGGAGCGGCCGGAACCGGTCGGGGAGCGAGTCCCACGTCCGCCGGCCCATGACCACCGGCGAGCCGAGAGTCAGCTCCTTGAAGTGGGCGAAGTCCTCGGGCACGTGCCAGGGCATGCCGCCCTCAGCGCCGATCACGCCGTGCGCGGCCTCGGCCCAGATCAAGCCGACGCGCGTCATACCGCGACGGCCGCCCGGATGGCCGGGTGGTGCTGGTAGTCCTCGACCACGAAGTCCTCGTAGGTGTAGTCGAAGATCGAGTCGGGCTTCCGCGCGAAGCGGAGGGTCGGATACGGGTAGGGGTCGCGGCTGAGCTGTTCGGCCACCTGCTCACGGTGGTTGTCATACACATGGCAGTCGCCACCCGTCCAGACGAAGTCGCCCGGCTCGAGTCCCGTCTGCTGCGCGATCATCATCGTCAGCAGCGCGTACGAGGCGATGTTGAAGGGCACTCCGAGGAAGAGATCGGCACTGCGCTGGTACAGCTGGCACGAGAGGCGGCCGTCGGCGACGTAGAACTGGAACAGGGCGTGGCAGGGCGCGAGAGCCATACGGGGGATGTCGGCGGGGTTCCACGCCGACACGATGAGCCGACGCGAATCGGGGTTCGAGCGGATCTGCTCGACGACCTGGCTGATCTGGTCGATCTGCTCACCGCTGGGCGTCGGCCACGAGCGCCACTGCACGCCGTAGACGGGTCCGAGCTCGCCGGCCTCATCGGCCCACTCGTCCCAGATCGAGACGCCGTGCTCCTGCAGCCAGCCCACATTCGACTCCCCGCGCAGGAACCAGAGCAGCTCGTACGCCACCGACTTGACGTGCACGCGCTTGGTCGTGATGAGCGGGAAGCCCTGCGAGAGGTCGAAGCGGATCTGCCGGCCGAACACGCTCGTCGTGCCCGTTCCCGTGCGGTCGTCCTTGTGCGTGCCATGCGCGAGCACATCGCGCAGCAGGTCCTCGTAGGGCGTCGGGATGCTCACGGATGCCACGATACCCGCGCACCGTCGGTCCGAGACGGGCGGCGCACCGGCACGCGACGACACATCCCGACGCGCTCCGACACACTCGACCCACCCTTACCCCGACCCCATAGCCTGGAACCGTGAAGATCATCGCCGCGCTCCTGCTGATCGCCCTCCTGCTGGCGATCACGATCGGCGTCGGCGTGTACCTGCGCTGGCGGCAGAGCCGCCCGCGCAGGCACATCGCGCACGAGGTCGTGCAGCCGGAGCGGCTGGGCGCCGACGGGCTCGGCGAGAACGCGACGCTGCTGCAGTTCAGCACTGAGATGTGCGCGCGCTGCCCGGGCGTGCACCGCATCCTCTCGTCGATCGCCGACGACCACGAGGGTGTTCTCCATCTCGACGTGGACCTCACCCACCGGCCCGATATCGCCAAGCACTTCCACGTGCTCCAGACGCCGACGACGCTCGTGCTCGACGGCACGGGCACGGTCCAGACCCGGTTCGGAGGCGCGCCGAGCCGTGATGTCATCGAGCTCGAACTCGCCCGTCTGCACGGAAAGGCCGCCCATGCCTGAGACGCCCTCCCCCGCCCCAGCGGGCATCGACCCCCGCGGCCCCCGCTTCGGTGCCGCCATCACGTCGGTGCTTCTGCTCGTCGACGTGTTCCTGGCCCTCATCGACCTCACGTCGGCCGCCTTCTGGCTCCTGGTGGTGATCGCGGTGCTGTTCCTGTGGAGCGTGGTGTCGCCCCGCACCGCGCCGTGGGGCGTGCTCTTCCGGCGGGTCGTCCGGCCGCGCCTGTCGGCGCCGACCGAGCTCGAAGACCCGCGCCCGCCGCGCTTCGCCCAGGGCGTGGGCCTGCTCGTGACGACACTCGGCATCGTCCTCCACCTGCTCGGGGTGCCGTTCGCCCTGCCGATCGCGGCGGCCCTGGCCTTCGTCGCCGCCTTCCTCAACGCCGCGTTCGCCTACTGCCTCGGCTGCCAGATCTGGCTCCTGCTGCAGCGAGCAGGACTGGTCGGCCGCGAGCAGCGCGCCGCCTGAGCGACACCTCGCCCGAGCCCTCCGGGGCCGGTTAGGCTGGCCGCGGAGCACCGCGACGTGCGGTGCACGCCGATACTCGGAGGTAGCGATGACCGTCACCAGTGAAGCAACCACCGCCTGGAAGGGCAGCCTCTTCGAGGGCGAGGGCGTCGTCTCGTTCGCCTCGTCGGGCATCGGCTCGTTCCCCGTCAACTGGAAGGCGCGCAGCGAGGGGTCGAACTCGGTCACAACGCCCGAGGAGCTCATCGCCGCGGCGCACTCGGCCTGCTTCAGCATGGCGTTCTCCAACGCGCTCACCGACAACGGCACCCCGCCCACGTCGATCGACACCACGGCATCCGTGACGTTCAAGCCCGGAACGGGCATCACCGGCAGCCACCTCAACGTCAACGCGGTGGTTCCCGGTATCGGCCAGGAGGACTTCGACCGCATCGCGGCGGAGGCGAAGGCGGGATGCCCGGTGTCTCAGGCCCTCGCCGGCATCGAGATCACGCTCGAGGCCACGCTGGCCTGATCGCCGTCACGCCCGCGCCGCGGCGCGGTGCATCGAGATCGCCTTGCGGATCGCCTCGCGTGCGCGACGCCGGTCGCCGGCCGCGTCGTAGGCGATCCCGAGGCGGTACCACGCACGCCAGTCGTCGGGATGCGCCTCGACGTCCGCGCGGTACGCCGGGAAGGCGGCATCCGCATCCGCCCGCTGCACCCGTCCGCTCGGACGCAGGGCGACCTCGTCGTCGGGCAGCGCGCCCTCCTTCTCGAGCTCGCGGCCCAGCTGCTCGGCGCGGATGCCGAACATGAGCTCGCGCCACAGCGCCCACGCCGCGATGACCGGCAGGACGATCAGGGCGGCACCCATCACGACGCCCACGGGCTGGCCGCTGACGAGCAGCAGCCACGCCCGCTGCGCGACGAAGACGATGTACAGCCCGAGCAGCACCGCCATGACGGCGACGCCGATGCGTGCGCTCATGCTCCGCGCCGCGCCGCGAGACCGAGGTCGAGGAAGCTGTCGAGTCCGACGATGACGCCCCGCGCATCGCGTGCCGCGGGGAGGGCGATCCGGATGCCGGGCGCGTACGCCAGCGCCGGTTCCACGGTGTCGTGCACGATCGACAGGGACTCCCCCGCGCCGGACAGGACGACCTCCTGACGCGCGATGACCCCCGGACGGCGCAGCGAGTGGATGGGCACGCTGGCCACCTGCTGGCCGCGCGCCCGCTGGTCGACGTGCGGGGCCGCGACAGGGCCCACGTCGGAGCGGGCCGCGGCGATCAGTTCGGCGGTGCGGACGGCGGTGCCGCTCGGCGAGTCGATCTTCGTGTCCTTGTGCGCCTCGACGATCTCGATCGAGGGGAAGAAGGATGCGGCGACCGCAGCGATCGCCGAGCCGATGACGGAGCCCAGCGAGAAGTTCGGGATGAAGACGGCTCCCGTGCCGGCGGCCTCCACGAGCGGCTTGATCTGCGCGATGCGCTCCGCCGACCAGCCGGAGGTGCCCACGAGAAGGTTGGCCCCGCGCTCGATCGCGGCACGCACGACGTCGCCCGATACCGACGGCGTCGTCGCGTCGATGACGAGGTCGGCGCCCTCGATCTCGGCGAGGTCGGTGCGCGACGAGAGCGCGGCGAATACCTCGTACCCCGGCTCGTCCGAGACGACGTCGTGGATCACGGCGCCGAGCTTTCCTGTCGCACCCACGATGGCCACACGCGTCGTCATGGATCAAGCCTAAAGTGAGAGCGTGGTGTCCCTGCGCGAAACCCCTGTCGACGACCCGGCGGCCCATGAACTGCTCGCGGAGTACTTCGCGTCCCGTGAGATCGGCTTCGCCCACCAGAACGTGGTCTACACGATCACGTTCCCCGATCCTCGCGCGTTCACCCCTCCGGCGGGCGAGTTCCTCCTGCTGCTCGACGACGAGGACCGGCCGGTGGGATGCGGCGGCATCCGTCGCATCCCGGACGGCGATCGCGGCGTCCGCTACGAGGTCAAGCACATCTATCTGAAGCCCGAGACCCGGGGACGCGGCTGGGGCCGCCTGCTGCTGGACGGCCTCGAGGAGCGGGCCCGCGCGTACGGCGCGGCCGAGCTCGTGCTGGACACCCATCACTCGCTCGAGGCTGCCGCGCAGCTCTACCGCTCGACCGGCTTCGTCGAGATCGCGCCCTTCAACGAGAACCCGAACGCCACCCGCTGGTACGGCAAGCTGCTCGTCTGAGAGGGCTCAGACCGGCGGGAGCTCCGGCAGCCCCGTGCGCAGCTCGAACGGCAGATGACCGAGGTCGTTGTGGGTCACGAGCGTCCACGGACGGCCGTTCTTCTGCGCGAGCACCGTGAGTCCGCAGTGCGCCTGGTTCAGCGTCATCCATCGCCATTCGGGCATGTCGAGCGCCTCGCGCACGAACCACGCGATCACCGCGTTGTGCGTGATCAGCAGCTCGTGGACGTCGCCGCTCTTGCGCACGAGGAACTCCGCGACGGCATCCGCCATCTGCGCCGAGCCCGCCTCGATCTCGTCCTCGGTGACGCCGCCGAAGAACGGCTCGAACGCGGCGGGAGTCTCGGGCGTCATTCCGGTCGGGATGCAGTCGAACAGCAGCGCCGACGGCTCGGGCGAGACCGACGGCAGACGATCGGCCACCGCCCGCGCGGTCTCGGCCGCCCGCTCCAGAGGGGAATGCCGCACGGCGCTCAACGGCACGCCGGAAAGCCTGTCGGCCAGGGCGGCCGCCTGGCGGCGACCTCGCGGCGACAGCGGACCGTCGACCAGCCCATGCTCGGCGTGCTGATGCTCACCGTGCCGCACGAGATACAGATAATGCGTCACGCAAGCTCACTTCGTCGGGGGTTGGGAGGCACCCGGGCATCCCGCCCGAGGCACTCTCTCCAGCCTACGTCAGGAGACTGGAGGAATCCTCTCAGGCGTTGGCGCGCGCGATGTCGGCCAGCTGCGCGCGGCTGAGCCGCACGCCCGCGCCCTGCACCATCTCGAACACGTGGCGCTCGTTGAACGCGTTGACGATGGGCGCCGCGACGGTGCGCTGGGCGAGCAGCCACGCGATGGCGACGGCGCTGTCCGGCACCCCGATCTCGGCGCCGATCGTGTCGAGCGCCCGGAGCACGCGGCTGCCACGACGGTTGAGGCTCGATGCGATCTGCACGCCGCGCTGTCCCAGCGGGAGGCGACCACGCGAGCGATGCGCACCGGTCAGGAACCCGTGCTCGAGGGCGTGCGACGGCGTCACCGCGATCCCCTGGGCATCGGCGACCAGTCGCAGGTCGCCGTCGAACTCCTGGCGTCGAAGGATGTTGTAGGGCACGTCGAGCACCGTCACACGCGGGAACCCGGCGGACGACAGGATGCGCGCCTCCACGAGATCCGCCGCGGTGAAGCCGAAGGCGCCGATCGCCCGGACCTTGCCCGCCTCGACGAGCCACTCCGCGGTCGCGAGCGTGTCCTCGAGGGCGGCGCGGCCGCCCGTGGCATCCAGGTACAGCACGTCGATGCGGTCGGTGCGCAGTCGTCCGAGCGAGGCCTCGACCGCGCGGACGAGGTTGACGGGGCCGATGCCGGGGTTGTCCGGGTGACCGCCGACGCGCGCGGCGACGACGATGTCGTCGCGCAGCCCGCGCGACTCGAGCCACTGCCCGATGATGTGCTCGCTGCGGCCGCCGGAGAAGCTGTCGGCCGTGTGGAGCGAGTTGCCGCCGAGCTCGACGTAGCGGTCGATGATGTCGTGGCTGGACTCGAGGTCGACGTTCCAGCCGAACTCGGCGCCGCCGAGCGTGAGCGGGAAGATCTCGAAGCCCGTCTCGCCGAGGGCGACGCGGAGGTTCGAACCGATCGCCGGCCCCACGACCGGGATCGGGGCGGATGGATGCGGGGTGTCGGTCGAGGATCCGCGAACAGGGGCGTCCACGACCGCGCGCAGCGAGCCGGTGATGGAACCGACGCCGAAGATGGCCATGACACCCCCCTCACGGTAGATCCGTGCGATCTTGCCGCACCCCCCGGTGCGTACTACGAGGCTAAGCCCGCCCCGGAACCGATCCCGACGTTGTGACGTCCAATCGGTGAACTTTCCATAACGCTTCTGTCACGAACGGGGATTCCGGCATCCATTGTCCCCCATTTGGGGGACAAGCGCGACGCACCCGCCCTCATTGATCATGAGAGCGGGTGCGCCGGTGTGATACGGGGATCAGCCCTCGACCGGGGCCTCCTGGCCCTCGTCCGCCGAGGCGCGACCCTCGCGGTCCGCGTCGTCGAGCACGGGCTCGAGCGACAGCTTGCCGCGGTCGTCCACCTTCGTGATGCGCACGAGCAGCTTCTGGCCGACCGAGAGGACGTCCTCGACGTTCTCGACGCGCTTGCCGCCCGCGAGCTTGCGGACCTCGCTGACGTGCAGCAGTCCGTCACGGCCCGGCATCAGCGAGACGAACGCACCGAAGGTCGCGATCTTCACGACCGTGCCCAGGAACTGCTCACCGACCTCGGGGTTGTGCGGGTTGGCGATCGCGTTGACCTGGGCGCGGGCGGCCTCGGCCGACGCGCCGTCGACGGCGCCGATGTAGACGGTGCCGTCCTCCTCGATGGAGATGTCGGCGCCGGTCTCGTCCTGGATCGCGTTGATCGTCTTGCCCTTCGGGCCGATCAGCTCGCCGATCTTGTCGACCGGGATCTGCACGCTGATCACGCGAGGCGCCGTCGGCGCCATCTCGTCCGGGCTGTCGATCGCGGCGTTCAGGACACCGAGGATCGTCAGACGGGCGTCGTGGGCCTGCTGCAGCGCGGCGGTCAGCACCGACGACGGGATGCCGTCGAGCTTCGTGTCGAGCTGGATCGCCGTGACGAACTCGCTCGTGCCGGCGACCTTGAAGTCCATGTCGCCGAGCGCGTCCTCCGCGCCCAGGATGTCGGTCAGCGCCGCGTAACGGGTCTGGCCGTCCACCTCGTCGGACACGAGACCCATCGCGATGCCGGCGACGGGGGCGCGCAGCGGCACACCCGCGTTCAGCAGCGACAGGGTCGAGGCGCACACCGAGCCCATCGACGTCGAGCCGTTGGAGCCGAGAGCCTCGGACACCTGGCGGATCGCGTAGGGGAACTCCTCGCGGCTCGGCAGCACCGGCACGAGCGCGCGCTCGGCCAGGAAGCCGTGGCCGATCTCGCGGCGCTTCGGGCTGCCGACACGACCGGTCTCACCGGTCGAGTAGGGCGGGAAGTTGTAGTGGTGCAGGTAGCGCTTGTGCGTCACCGGCGACAGCGAGTCGATCTGCTGCTCCATCTTGAGCATGTTCAGCGTCGTGACGCCGAGGATCTGCGTCTCGCCGCGCTGGAAGATCGCCGAGCCGTGGACGCGCGGGATGACCTGCACCTCGGCGTCGAGCGGACGGATGTCGGCCAGCCCGCGACCGTCGATGCGCACACCCTCCGAGAGGATGCGACCGCGGACGATCTTCTTCGTGACCGACTTGTACGCGCCCGAGAACTCGGCCGTGGCGACGGCCGGCAGCTCGCCGGCCTCGACGGCGGCGAGCAGCTGGCCCTTGACCCGCTCCTTGACCGCGTCATCCGCGTTCTGCCGCTCGATCTTGTCGGCGATCTGGTAGACGCCCACGAGGTCGTCGTAGGCGCGGCCGGCGACGAAGTCGTACGTCTCCTGGCTGTAGGCCGGGAAGACCGGGTACGCCTGGATCTCCTTGGCGGCCGTCCGCGCGACGACGTTCTGCGCGGCGACGAGCTCCTTGATGAACGGCTTCGATGCCTCGAGACCCTGCGCGACGACAGCCTCGCTGGGCTTGACGGCGCCGGCCTTGATGAGGTTCCAGCTGCCTTCCGTGGCCTCGGCCTCGACCATCATGATCGCGACGTCGCCGTCGGGCAGCACGCGGCCCGCGACGATGAGGTCGAAGACGGCGTCCTCGAGCTGCGCGGCGTTCGGGAAGGCGATCCACTGATCGGGGTGGTCGCCGTGGCCCGGCATGAGCGCGAGGCGCACACCGGCGATCGGGCCGGAGAACGGCAGGCCCGAGATCTGGGTCGACAGCGACGCCGCGTTGATCGCGAGCGCGTCGTAGAACTCGCCCGGTGCGATCGAGAGCACCGTGACGACGATCTGGATCTCGTTGCGCAGGCCGTCGACGAACGACGGACGCAGCGGGCGGTCGATCAGACGGCAGACGAGGATCGCCTCGGTCGAGGGACGGCCCTCGCGACGGAAGAACGAACCCGGGATCTTGCCGGCTGCGTACGAGCGCTCTTCGACGTCGACGGTCAGCGGGAAGAAGTCGAAGCCCTCGCGCGGCTGCTTGCTCGCGCTCGTGGCCGACAGGAGCATGGTCTCCTCGTCGAGGTACGCCGCGACGGCGCCCTGCGCCTGCTGGGCGAGGCGTCCGGTCTCGAACCGGACGGTGCGGGTGCCGTAACGGCCGTTGTCGAGAACGGCCTCTGCGGCGGTGATTTCCGGACCTTCCAAGAGGTCCCTCCTTCTTTGTTTAGACTCGCGGACGCGTTTCGTCCGCGAGATCGTGCGAAGGAGCAGGAACAGGCAGTGTCGGCGCGCGGTCGTGACCGCGGAACCGCCTGCGCTGGCCACCAGTAGAAGATCACCATGCGTCGCATGGGAACCCACCACAGGGGACCAGCTCCTGCCGGCCTGCTCCGTGAGCCCAACATCTCGTTGAGCGGATGCCGCGAAGGCAACCTTGCCGATCCTACCAGTGCCGCCCTGATCGGGGATATTCGGCCCCATCGTCGTCCGCCGGGGTCGCCGTTGCCGGGGCGCGGAGCCCCGGCACGCGCACAACCGCGGGTGGCATGGACGACACGCCGGGACAGGGATGCGGTGCCCCGGCGTGTCGGGCACGCCACCCGCAGTTGTGCACGGCCGAGGAAGGCCCCGGGCCCGGCGACCGCGCCGGCGGCCGAGGGAGGCCCCGGGCCCGGTATTGAAGGCCCATCGGCCCGCGGGTAGCGTTGCGGGATGAGCACCGAGGAGAACACGACCAGCGCGTCCGAGGACATGAAGCGGAAGTTCAAGGAGGCGCTCGACAAGAAGAACGCGGCCCAGCACCCCGGTGAGGGTCACCTCGACGGTCACTCGCCGGTCGACCGCACGCAGGGGCGTGCGGGCCACAAGCGGGAGTTCCGCCGCAAGAGCGGATGAGCGGAGGCCTGCCATGAGCGTCATCCAGCCGACCGAGCCGCCTGAGGGCGCGGACCCGGACGAGGAGCGCGTCGTCGACCTCGACGACGACGCCGAGCTGCGGCTTCCGCCGCCGACCCTCGACCCCGACGAGAGCGTCGAGGACGACGTCGACGAGACCGAGCTCGAGGAGCGCGAGTCGGCCATCGAGTACGGCGAGATCGAGCCCTGACGACGCGATCCGAGGCCGCCCCCACGGGGACGGCCTCGGACGCGCGTGCCGGCGGTCAGCGCGTGAGCGCACGCTCCCGGGCCCGCTGCTCCTTGGCTGCGGCCTCCGCTACCGCGGCCTCTTCGAGCCCCTGCGTGCCCACGGCATCCGTCGCCGTCGACATCCCGTCGTGGTCGTCGTCCTGCATCGTCGTCTCGTCGAACGGGAGATCTCCGCGCAGCACCGCCCGTGCGCGTGCGCTGTCGAACTCCTTGACCCACGTTCCGATGAGGATCGTCGCGACGGCGTTGCCCGTGAAGTTGGTGAGCGCGCGGCCCTCGGACATGAAGCGGTCGATGCCGACGATGACACCCACCCCGTTGACCAGATCGGGACGGTAGGCCTGGAGGCCGCCCGCGAGCGTCGCGAGGCCGGCGCCGGTCACGCCGGCGGCGCCCTTGGACGCGATGATCATGAACACCAGCAGCCCGATCTGCTGCGGGATGGACATCGGCGCGCCCATGCCCGACGCGATGAACAGCGCGGCCATCGTCAGGTAGATCGCCGTCCCGTCGAGGTTGAAGGAATAGCCCGTGGGCACCGTGATGCCCACGACGGCCCGCTGCACGCCGAGGTGCTCCATCTTCGCGATGAGCCGGGGCAGCGCCGATTCGCTCGAGGACGTGCCGACGATCAGCAGATACTCGCGGGCGAGGTACTTCATGAGGCTGAAGATGTTGATCCGCGTGACGACGAACAGCAGCGTTCCGAGGATGCCGACGATGAAGAGGAAGCACGTGATGTAGAAGGCGACCATGAGAAGCCCGAGGCTCCAGATCGCGGCGGCTCCCGTCGACCCCACGACGGCGGCGATCGCACCGAAGGCGCCGATGGGGGCGAGCCAGAGGATCATGCTCAGGATGCGGAACACGAGCGCCTGAAGGTACTTCACGGCGGTCATGATCGGAGCCGCCTTTTCGCCCATGCCCTGCAGGGCGAATCCCACGAGCAGGGCGATGAACAGCACCTGGAGGATGCTCTCGCCGGTGAAGGCCGAGAAGAACGTGACGGGGATGATGCCGAGGAGGAAGTCCTGCGTCGTCGCGGCCTCGGTCGTCGAGGTGTCGTACGTGGACGTCGCCATGTGCAGGCCGGCACCCGGGTGGAGGATGTTCCCGACGACGAGACCGATCGCCAGCGCGAAGGTCGACATCACCATGAAGTACACGAGCGCCAGCCCGCCGATCTTGCCGACCGTCGCGGCCTTGGCGACGGACCCGACCCCCACGACGATCGTGCAGAAGATGATCGGGGCGATCAGCATCTTGATGAGCGCGACGAACGCCGTGCCGAGCGGCTTCAGTGCGACGCCGGCCTCCGGCCAGACCAGTCCCACGATCGCGCCGAGCACGACGGCGAGAATGACGGACAGGTACAGCCACGTGTGCTTGTCCCACGCATACTTGCCCTTGCGCCAGTTGTAGCCGGGCAGTCTGAACGAGTTCGTCCGGGTCGAAAGAGCCATCGTCGCCTCCTTGAAGAGATCCATCGTCGGATGCCGCCGAATCAGCGGGTGATCACAGCGTGCGCGCCCTCTGCGGGCGCGCCGAGTTGTGGTCGTATTGGTCCCGGCGCGGTCGTGTCGCATCGGCGCCTCATGTGGTCGGATGGGTCGTGACGGGCTCGGAGGGAGCGGCGCGATGACGGGTCGGCGACGAGCGACGAGCGCGGCGACGCGCGTCGTCGTCGTGCTGCTGGGCGCCGTCGTCATCGTCGGCGCGCTCGTGGCCCTGCTGCTCGTGATCGACGCGCAACGGTCGGTGCGGGCCGAGGCCGAGCGGGTGACGCGGGCGCTCGCCTCGACGATCGCGACGACGGATGCCGTGCAGCAGGCGCTGCCGGGACCCGACGCATCCGCCCGACTGCAGTCCTACGCGGAGCGGGTCACCGCGCGGTCGGGGGTGGATTTCATCACGATCATGACGCCGGACGGCATCCGGGTGACCCACCGGGATCCGGCGGAGATCGGCAAGCACTACATCGGCACCATCCCCACGGGCGAGCAGACGCTCACAGAGGAATACTCCGGCACCCTCGGTCCCTCGGTCCGCACGATCACGCCCGTCGTGTCGGACGGACGCCTCGTCGGATGGGTGTCCGTCGGCGTGACGGTCGAGTCCCTCGCCTCGGCGCTCGCCCCACGCCTGCCGTTCGCGATCGTCATCGCACTCGCCGTGGTCGCGGCCGGCGTGCTCGGCGCCCTCGTGGCCGGTCGGGCGACCAGGCGCGTGACCGGCGACCTCCCGGCCGGCAGCGTGCGGGATGCGGTCTCGTCGTACGAGTCGGTCCGCACGCTCGGCGAAGCGCTGCGCGCGCAGACGCACGAGCACGGCAACCGCATGCACACCGCGGTCGCACTCATGGAGCTCGGCCGCACCGACGAAGCGATCGAGCTGCTCACCGAGACCGCCCGCTCCAGCCAGGACCTCGTCGACAAGGTCGTCGCCAGCGACGGCGACCCGACCGTCGCTGCGCTGCTGCTCGGCAAGGCGGCCCAGGCCGCCGAACGCGGAGTCGAGTGGACCGTCGACATGCAGCCCGGCATCCCTCGCACCGCCCTCGGCGCGGTCGACGCGGTGTCGCTCGTGGGCAACCTGGTCGACAACGCGATCGACGCGGCGGCGGCAGGCCAGCCGCCCCGCTGGGTGCGGGTGGGAGTCGCCTCGGCTCCGCAGGGCGATGTCGTGCTCACCGTCGCCGACAGCGGCACGGGGGTTGCGGACGACCTCAGAGACCGCATCTTCGAGCACGGCTTCAGCACGAAGCCCGCGGGCAAGGCCGGACGCGGCGTCGGGCTCGCCCTCGTGCGCGCGATCACCGAGGCGGCAGGCGGCACGATCGAGCTCGGCATGCATCCGACCACGTTCCGCGTCACCCTGCCCGCCCAGGGGGCCCGGCGATGATCCACGTGCTGATCGTCGACGACGAGCGCCTGACCCGCGAGCTCCACCGCGAGTACATCGCACGGCTGCCCGGCTTCGAGGTCGTGGCCGAATGCGACGGCGCCCGCGCCGCGCTCACCGCCGTGTTCGACACTCCGCCCCCGGGCGGGATCGACCTCGTGCTGCTCGACATGACGATGCCCGACGGCCACGGTCTGGACGTCGCGCGTCACATCCGGGCGCGCGCCGCCGACGTCGACATCATCGCGATCACGGGCGTGCGCGATGCCGACGTCGTGCGCGCCGCGGTGGGGCTCGGCGCCGTGCAGTACCTCGTCAAGCCGTTCTCGTTCCCCGCCTTCCGCGACCGGCTCGAGCAGTACGCCGACTACCGGCGACGCATGGTGGAGGCCGCCGGGCCGGCCACCCAGGCCGAGATCGACGCTCTGCTGGGCTCACTCCGCCCGGTCGGTGCCGCCGACCTGCCGAAGGGCCTCTCCGCCGCCACGCTGGAGCTGGTGGCCGCGACGCTGCGCGGCGGCGAGCCGCTGTCGGCGGCAGAGACGGCCGAGCGGCTCGGGATGTCGCGCGTCGCCGCCCGACGATATCTGGAGCACCTCGCGAACGCCGGACGGCTCGACCGCAGCCCCCGGTACGGCACGCCCGGCCGCCCCATCACCGAGTACGTCTGGGTGCGCTAGTCCCGGCGCGGGGTCGTGCGGGACGGGACTTCGGTCCCATGCCGCCGCCGGATCAGCGGCCACGATCGGTGGAGAAGGAGAAGAGCATGCTCGACGATCCCGTGGTCACCGACCGGAGCACTCCACCGCCGTCGCTGCTGCGGTGGACCGCCCTGTGCGCGGCCGCGGAGACGCTCGGCATGGCCGCATCCGCCGTCGCAACCCGGACAGCGCAGACGCTCGTCGCCGATCCGGCGCGAGGGCTGTGGATCATCGTGGCAGGCGGGCTCATCGAGGGAATGGCACTCGGTGTCGCGCAAGGCGCCGGGCTGGCGAGATGGCTGCACGGCCGACGACTGCGCTGGGTCCTCGTGACGGTTCTGGTCGCCGGGATCGGGTGGGCCGCCGGCTCGGCGCCCGCCGCTCTCACGACCGACGAGGGCGGCGGCGAGCCGCCACGCCTGCTCATCCTGGCCGGTGCGGCAGGCCTCGGACTTGTCATGGGGGCACTGCTGGGCGCCGCCCAGGCCGTGGTTCTGCGAGGTCGTGCAGCCCACCCATGGCGATGGATCCCCGCGAGCGCGCTCGGCTGGACGGCCGCGATGCCGGTGGTCTTCCTCGGAGCCGGGTTCGCGGGAGCGGACTGGCCGCTCGCGGCGGTGGCTGCGCTCGGCGCCGTGACAGGTATGGTCGGGGGCGCCGTCCTGGGGCTCGTCTCCGGCCCCTTCCTGCGGACCCTTCAGGGTCCACGGGTGCGCAACGGCCGTGCCGATGCGTCGGGGGGACGCATCGGCACGGCGCGGAGGTGAGAGCTACTCCCCTGCGAGGCCGCCGAGGAGGTGGCCGAAGGACTTGCCCTCGCCCAGGTAGTTGTCCGGATCGAACGGGTCGCTCGTCACGACGGCGGCCCGGGCGGCGACGGCATCGGCGAGCTCGGTGGCGCCCTTCACGATGCGCGAGGCGAGGGGGGCGACGTCGTCGCCCGCTCCACCCCAGTCGGCCGATGCCGCGAACACACCCGTCGACACCGGCTGCGCGTGCAGGTAGGCGAACAGCGGCCGGATGGCGTAGTCGATCGCGAGCGAGTGGCGCGCGGTGCCCGCGTTGGCCCCGATGAGCACAGGCTTGCCGGCCAGCGCGTCGGGGTCGAGGATGTCGATGAACGATTTGAAGAGCCCCGAGTAGCTCGTCGAGAAGATGGGCGTCACGACGATGAGCGCGTCGGCCGAGACCACCGCGTTCACCATCGACTCGAGCGCGGGCGGAGCGAAGCCCGTGAGCAGGTTGTTCGTGATGTCGTGCGCGTGGTCGCGCAGCTCGAACGTGTCGACCTCGACCTCGATCCCCCGCTCGGCGAGCCGCGCGACGGTCGCCGATGCGAGGCGGTCGGCGAGCATGCGCGTGGACGAGGGGTTCGACAGCCCGGCCGAGACGACGGCGATCCGGCGGCCGCTCATCGCTTCACCCCGAACGCGGAGCCCTGCGGAGCGGGGGTGTCCTCGTAGGGGCGGTCGCCGACGAGGTTGTCGCCGCGGTTCGCTCCCGGGCGCGGCTGCCGCGCCTGCTCGTCGCCGTACTTCGCCTGCACGAGCGACTCGTGGGTCGGCGCATCCGGGACCTCCGCCGGGCGGTTCTTCGCCAGCTCCTTGCGGAGCACCGGAACGACCTCGCCGCCGAGGATGTCGAGCTGTTCGAGCACGGTCTTCAGCGGAAGGCCGGCGTGGTCGAGCAGGAACAGCTGGCGCTGGAAGTCGCCGAACGCGTCGCGCATGCCGGCGTAGCGGTCGATGACCTGCTGCGGCGAGCCGACGGTCAGCGGGGTCATCTCGCTGAAGTCCTCGAGGCTCGGGCCGTGCCCGTAGACCGGGGCGTTGTCGAAGTACGGGCGGAATTCGCGCACCGCATCCTGCGAATTGGCGCGCATGAACACCTGTCCGCCGATGCCGACGATCGCCTGCTCGGGCGTGCCGTGCCCGTAGTGCGCGAAGCGCTGGCGGTACAGCTGGATGAGACGGGCGAAGTGGTCCTGGGGCCAGAAGATGTTGTTCGCGAAGAACCCGTCGCCGTAGTACGCGGCCTGCTCGGCGATCTCGGGGGTGCGGATCGATCCGTGCCACACGAACGGCGGCACGTCGTCGAGCGGGCGCGGCGTGGAGGTGAACCCCTGCAGCGGGGTGCGGAAGGTGCCCTCCCAGTCCACGACGTCCTCACGCCACAGCTTGTGCAGCAGCGCGTAGTTCTCGATCGCCAGCGGCAGGCCCTGGCGGATGTCCTTGCCGAACCACGGGTACACCGGACCGGTGTTGCCGCGGCCGAGCATGAGGTCGGTGCGGCCGCCCGACACATGCTGCAGCATCGCGAAGTCCTCGGCGATCTTCACCGGGTCGTTCGTGGTGATGAGGGTCGTCGCGGTCGAGAGGATCAGGCGCTCGGTCTGCGCGGCGATGTACGCCAGTGTCGTCGTCGGGGACGACGACCAGAACGGCGGGTTGTGGTGCTCGCCGAGCGCGAAGACGTCCAGGCCCACCTCCTCGGCGTGCCGGGCGATGGTCAGGGTCGCGCGGATGCGCTCGGCCTCGGTGGGGGTGGTCCCGGTCGTCGGGTCCTGGGTGATGTCGCTCACCGAGAAGATGCCGAACTGCACGGCCGGCTGCTGCTGCTCGCTCACTGGTCTCTCGCTTTCGGGATGCTTCCGCATCCGGTTCTATGCAATTGAATGTATCTTCTGCAACGCATCGGGAGCTGTTCTATTCCCCGGTTCCTGGGGCCATCCCATCACAGGGCGTCGTCGGATTCACCCGCCTCCGGAACAGGCGGCCCCGGTCAGGCGAAGAGGCCGGCGCCGACGTACGAGCCCTGCCTCGCGCCGGGCGGGATGGCGAACACCGCCGACCCGGTGTGCTCGATGTACTCGTTGAGCAGATCGGAGCGCAGGGCGCGCTGGATCGTGACGAACCGCTGGGGATCGCGCTGATACGAGAGGAAGAAGAGTCCGGCGTTCAGCGAGCCGAGCGGGTCGTTGCCGTCGACGAAGTTGTAGCCGCGGCGCAGCAGCCGGATGCCGTGGTTGAAATCGGGATGCGCGAGCCGCACGTGCGAGTGCATGTCGATCGCGGGTTTGCCGGTCTCGTCCGTCTGGGCGAAGTCGGGCTCGGTGAACTCGCTGCCGCCGGACAGCGGTGCGCCCTCGCCCTTCGAGCGCCCGATGATGCGATCCTGCTCGCTCAGCTGCTGACGGTCCCACGGCTCGATCTTCTGCCGGATGTTGCGCACGACGAGGTACGAGCCGCCCGCCAGCCACGCGGGACCGTCGGTCCACACGTGCTCGTCCATCGCCGTGGGGTCCTCGGCCAGGATGTTCGCCGTGCCGTCCTTGAACCCGAACAGGTTGCGCGGCGTCAGCTGCGCGCTCGTCGTCTTCGACGTGCGGCCGAAGCCGAGCTTCGACCAGCGGATCTGCGCCCGCCCGAAGGCGATGCGGCTCAGGTTGCGGATCGCGTGCACGGCGACCTGCGGGTCGTCGGCGCACGCCTGGATGCAGAGTTCGCCGCCGGAGCTGCCCGGTTCGAGCGCGTCGCCGACGAAGCGCGGCAGCGCCTGCAGGCTCTCCGGGCGTCGGGCCGCGATGCCGAAGCGGTCGACACCGTCCTTCTCGAAGAGCTCCGGGCCGAACCCGAAGGTGATGGTGAGCGCGCTCGCCGGCAGGCCCAGCGCCTCGCCGGTGTCATCCGGCGGCGCGTCGGGCGCCCCGCCGACCGCTCCGGTGGCGCTCACGTCGAGGCCCTGGGTCATGCGCGCGGCCGCATAGGACCAGTCCTTCAGGAGCGAGATCAGGTCTTCGCGCGTCGCATCCTGCGCCACGTCGAAGGCCGCGAAATGCAGGTGGTCCTGCACGGGCGTGGCGATGCCCGCCTGATGCGCGCCGAAGAACGGGTGCACGACCCCCGTGTCGCTCGCCGCCTGCGCGGTGGCGACGGAGGCGCCGGCCACGGCGCCGCCGATCCCCCCGACGACCAGTCCGCCCGCCCCCGCGCCGAGCAGGCCCAGCAGGCCGCGCCTGCTGAGACCCTTCTGCTCGGCCCGAGCGGGCTCGGTGCCCTCCGTCACTTCAGGACGGTGGAGGTCAGCTGCGACAGCGGCTCGGCGAGCGCGTTGATGAGGTCGCTGAGTTCGCGCCGCTGCCCTTCTGTCACGTGCGAGTAGGGGACGAAGCCCGTGTCGAACGACCCGTAGGTCGCGAGCTTCGCCTCGATGCCGGCGTAGCCCTTGTCGATCTCGGCGACGAGCGCGCCGGCGGCGGCACCCTTCGACCGGGCGAGGTCGCGCACGAGCGAGAACGCCATCTTCGAGCCCTCGACGTTCGCGGTGAAGTCGTAGAGGTCGGTGCCCGACCACCAGTCCTCCTCGCCCTCGATCTTGCCCGTGGCGACCTCGTCGAGCAGGGCCGAGGCGCCGTTGGAGAGGGCCGCGATGCCCTGCGACTCGAGGTTCTTCCGGAAGTCGCCGGCGTGCACGTAGTCGTACAGCGTCTGCACGTTCGCGACGAGGCCGTCGGCGTACGTCGTGCGCTCGGCCGGCGTCGACGGCGACCAGTCCTGCCATGCGGGCGTCGACTGATCGGAGTTCACCGCATCCTGCGCGGGCTGCCACAGGTCCTTCTCGAAGCGGTGGAAGCCGGTCCACGGGATGCCGTCGGCCTGCGCGTCGAGCTCGCGGTAGTCGATCTTCGGGTCGAGGTCGCTGAGCGAGCTCGCCACCGGCTCGATCCGCTCGTAGTAGCCGCGCACGACGGGGAACCGGGCCTTGGCCGTCGCATCGTCGCCGGCCGCGTAGGCCGCGGCGAACGTCGTGACGGCGGGGAGCATCTGACCGACCTGGTCCTTCACGAAGGCGGCGTACAGGTCGACGGCCTTCTTCTTCGCATCCGCATCCGCGCCATCGGTCTTCACGCGGCTGCCGGTGACCTCGAAGGCCGCCATGCCGACGCCGCTGCCCACCATGCCGGGCTTGCACAGGGTCTTGTAGCTGCCCGGCTGTGCGACGACCGTGAGGCTGCGCTTCGCGCCCGGCGCGATGCTCTCGACCTCGCCGACGATGCGCACGCCGTCCTCGGCGAACAGGTAGAACTCGGTGATCTGGCTGCCGGTGTTCGATACGTCGAAGGTGACGGTGCCGCTCGGCGCGGTCGCCGTCGAGAGGTCGCACGCCGTGTCGGTCGATGTCACGGAGATCGACGGGGATGCCGCGGCATCCGCCTTCGCGACGCACCCGGTGAGGGCGGCGGCGGTAATCGTGAGGGCGGCGGCGGCAGCGAGTGCGCGGGGCCGGGTCATGAGGCTCCTTCGGCGAGGGCGGCGGGCTGAGGTGCCGGTACGGTCTTCGGCCGCGCACGGCGCAGGCCGCGCACGAAGAATCCGCCGACGATCGCCATGTAGAGCACCCAGGCGACGACCTGCAGCCAGCTCATCTGCGGCATGAAGCCCACGGTCGCCTGCAGGATCACGGCGAGCGGATCGCCGGGATGCATGACGGTGCTCACGTCGAACGCCCACCCGAACGGGAAGGCCGCCAGGCCCACGGCGACCTCGCCGGTGGCGGGGACGATGGGCGCGAGGGCCGAGTACGGGCCGGGGAGGATGCCGGCCTCCTGCAGGTCCTTCAGCGCATACGCGAGGACGCCCGCGGCCACGAAGACGAGGAAGACGCTGGTCCACTGGAAGAAGCGGCGCAGATCGAGCTTCAGCATCCCCTTCGCCAGCAGCCAGCCGAGGAAGGCGGCGGCGACGATGCCGAGCAGTGCGCCGAGCAGCGCCGTGGGCGTGTCGCCGAAGGACTGCGCCATCGACCACAGCAGGAGGGCCGCCTCGATGCCCTCGCGGGCGACGGAGACGAAGCCGACCAGCACGAGTGCCCACAGGCCGCCCAGGGCCAGTGCGCGGTCGAGCCCGCCCTCGAGATGCTTCTTCATGTTGCGGGCGGTCTTCTGCATCCAGAAGATCATCCACGTCACCATCGCGACGGCGACGAGCGAGAAGAATCCGCCGATGGCCTCCTGGGCCGTGGAGGTGAGCTCGTACGCACCGAAGGTGAGGACGGCGCCGATGGACAGGGCCAGCCCGATCGCGAGCGCGATCCCGATCCACACCCGCGGGAGGACGTCGCGGCGGCCGATCTTGGTGAGGTAGGCGATGAGGATGCCGACGACCAGCGCGGCTTCGAGGCCCTCGCGCAGGCCGATGAGGAATGTGGCGAGCACGGCGTTCTTGCTCTCTGTCTGGGGAGGTGAGCAGGTCCGCCAAGTCAGGTAAGGCGAACCTCAGTAAGCACAACCTTACCTGGAGGCGGTCCAGGCTCCAAAACCGACCAGACGGTCGACCAGAAGGACCTGACCGGCGCAGTGACGACGGATGCCGCGCCCCTCCCCGACACGACAGCGAAGGCCGCCCCACACCGTGGAGCGGCCTTCGCTGTCCCGCCGGGCGGGACCAAGAATGTTTTGAGCGATTGAACGCTGGTCGCGCTTAGCGGCGCAGTCCGAGACGCTCGATCAACGACCGGTAACGGTTGATGTCGACGTCCTGGAGGTAGCCGAGCAGACGACGGCGCTGACCGACGAGCAGGAACAGCCCACGACGCGAGTGGTGGTCGTGCTTGTGCTCCTTCAGGTGCTCGGTCAGGTCCTTGATGCGCTGCGTCAGCATCGCAACCTGCACCTCGGGGGATCCGGTGTCACCGGGGTGCGTCGCGTACTCTTCGATGATCGCCTTCTTGACCTCTGCATCAAGTGCCATAGGTGATCCCCTTTCTCTTCGTTGCGCGGTGCCCGTCACCCGATGTGCGAGCGCTCTTTATCCGCGGCCGATCCAACGGCAACCTGAAGAGTCTACAGGATGCCGAGCCCCGGCGTGTTCTCGCCTCCCGCGGGTGCCGGCACCGCGCCATCGATACTTCACGCCGGATAACCTCTAGTGGTGTCATCGATCGTCCGCATGAGCCTCGCATCGTGATGGCGTGGACGCGACCGCGGCTGCGCCGCGAGCATTTCATCGACCTGCGCCCTCTGGGCACTCCCGCGTTCGCGCGCATGTGGGCGGGCTCGACGCTCTCCGGCCTCGGCGGCCAGCTGACGATCGTCGCGGTCATGCTCCAGGTGTACGAGATCACGCACGACTCCTTCGCGGTCGCGATGATCGCCTTCGCCGGGCTCGTCCCGATGATGATCGCCGGGCTGTACGGCGGCATGCTCGCCGACGCCTTCGACCGGCGGGTGGTCGCGCTCGCAGCGGCGAGCGTCACGTTCGCCTCGACCGCGCTGCTCGCCGGGCTCACGTGGGCGCACCTCGAGACCGTGTGGTGGCTCTACGCCCTCAGCATCGTGATCTCGGCGGCGAACTCGATCGTCATGGCGACGCGGGCCGCGATCGTGCCGCGTCTCATCCCGCGAGACCAGCTGCCGGCGGCATCCGCCCTGCAGGGCATCTCGTACGGACTCATGGTCATGGCCGGGCCCGCTCTGGCCGGCCTGCTGGTCGCGTTCGCCGGCTACGCCTGGACGTACTCCATCGACGTCGTCCTCATGACGTCGCTGTTCCTCGGCCTCTGGACGCTGCCCAGCGTCCGACCCGAGGGAGACATCGTGCGTCCGGGCCTGCAGTCCCTCGCGGACGGATGGGCGTTCCTGCGTCGTGCGTCGAACATCCGGCTGCAGTACATCCTGGACATCACGGCGATGACCTTCGGCCAGCCGCTCGCTCTGTTCCCGGCCGTCGGCGCCGTGCTGCTCGGGGGCGGAGCGATCACGACCGGAGCACTCACCGCGGCCGTCGCGGCCGGTGCGTTCCTCTCGAGCCTCTTCTCGGGCCCGATCGGGCGCGTACGACACCACGGCATCGGCATCGAGCGCGCGATCCAGGTCTACGGACTGGCGATGCTCGTCTTCGGCCTCGTGCTCGCAGCCGCCGCCCTCGGCTGGTTCGCCCCGCCGGTCGTCGGGCCGCACTCCCCCAACCTCGTGCTCATCGCTGCCGCGGTCGTCGTGCTCGCCATCGCGGGAGCCGCCGACAACGTCAGCGCGATCTACCGCTCGACGATGATGCAGGCTGCCGTGCCGGACTCCGTGCGCGGGCGTCTGCAGGGCATCTTCATCGTGGTCGTGGCCGGCGGCCCGCGCGTCGGAGCGCTCTACGCCGGCGCGCTCGCGACCCTCACGACGCTGTGGTTGCCGCCCCTGCTCGGCGGGATCGTCATCATCGCGCTCGTCGGAGTGCTGGTGCGGCTGAGCCCGCGCTTCCGCGCCTACGACGCCGCGCACCCGGAGCCCTGACCGCCCGCGCGAATGTCCCACCCCCGAGGCACACTGGGTCGATGACCACGACCCGCACGACCTCGATCGCGCTCCGCGGTGCCTACGACCTGCGTGAGGTCGCACTGATGGGGTTCGGCCACCGCGACGAGAAGGACTTCGACGGGGTGATGCGCCTCGCCTTCTGCACCGACGAGCTCGACGGGCAGGTCGGCGTCGAGGTGCGCCACGGCGACGGCGAGCTGGAACTCGTCGTGCACGGCGAGGGCGACCTGGATGCGATCGCACGGCAGGTCGCCCGCGTCGTCTCCGCAGACCACGACGGCGTGGCGTGGGCTGCGGTGTGCGCGGCCGATCCTGTGCTGTCCCGCGTGTACGCCGCGGCTCCCGGATTCCGCCCGTCGAACTTCTACAGCCCGTACGAGGCGGCCGTCTGGGCGGTCGTGTCCGCCCGGCGGGCGCGCGCCCAGGGCATCGGCCTGCGCCGGCGGCTGAGCGAGGTGCACGGGGCTGTGTTCGAGCTGGCCGGGGCGCCGGAGGCCGCGCTGCCCACGCCGATGCAGCTGCTCGAGCTCGAATCCTTCCCCGGCCTGCCCGCCGACCGCGTCCCGCGACTGCACGGCATCGCACGCGCCGCTCTCGACGGCGCATTGGACATCGGACGCCTCACCGCGATGTCGCCGGCCGACGCGATGGCCGACGTGCAGCGACTGCCCGGCATCGGGCCGTTCTACAGCGCGCTCATCGTGATCCGCGCGTGCGGCCTGACGGATGTGCTCTCGACGCAGGAGGACCACACCCGAACAGCCGTGCAGGAGCTCTACGGCCTGGACCATCGTCCGGACGACGACGAGCTCGAGCGGATCGCCGAGGCATGGCGACCGTTCCGCACGTGGGCGACGGTGGCGCTGCGGGCCGTGGGCTCGCGCATGCCGGCGCACGCGTGAAGGCCGATCGAACGCACGGATGCCCGGGACCGTGCGGTCCCGGGCATCCGGTGTCGGTGCGCGCTCTCAGCCGACGGCGATGAGGTCGATCACGAAGATCAGCGTCTTGCCGCCGAGGAAGTGACCGCCGGCGGGGCCGTAGGCCAGGTGCGGCGGGATGGTGAGCTCGCGGCGCCCCCCGACCTTCATGCCGGGGATGCCGTCCTGCCAGCCCTGGATGAGGCCGCGCAGCGGGAACTGGATGGTCTCGCCGCGGACCCACGACGAGTCGAACTCCTCGCCCGACTCGTACTCGACGCCGACGTAGTGCACAGTCACGTTGTCGCCGGGCTTCGCCTCGGCCCCGTCGCCCACGACGATGTCGCGGATGACGAGCTCGTCGGGAGCGGGGCCCTCGGGGGCGTCGATCTCGGGCTTCGTGCGGTTGTCAGTCATGAGACCATCCAACCGGACCGGTCCGCGAGCGTCAAAGCGTGTCCGTGAGGGTTGACGGGGGCCCGAAGGTCACGGCATCCTGGAATCCGTAGTTCAGCGCCCCGTCGCTCGCAGGCAATGCCGCGGCGCGGGGCGCTGAACTCTGCGGAGCGTGGGTCAGTGCTCCTCTTCGACGACGTTCTCCGCCGCGTGCAGCACGGGAATCGCCGCCGTGACCGTCTCCAGGCCCGACAGACGCGCGGGCGAGAGCTGCTTCGTCACCTCTTCGCGCGACATCAGGCCCGCCTCGACGACGAGGTCGGCGACGTTGCGTCCGGTGAGCAGGGCGGTCTTGGCCAGGGCCGCGGATGCCGCGTACCCGATGAACGGCGTCAGGGCCGTGACGACGCCGACCGAGGAGCCGACCATCGCGCCCAGGCGGGCACGGTTGGCGGTGATGCCGTCGATGCAGTTGACGCGCAGCGTCCACATGGCCTGGCGCATCCACATGATCGACTGGAAGATCGAGTGCGCGATCACCGGCTCGAACGCGTTCAGCTGCAGCTGGCCGCCCTCGACGGCCATCGTCACCGTGAGGTCTGCGCCGGCCACGGCGAAGGCGACCTGGTTGACGGCCTCGGGGATGACGGGGTTGACCTTGCCGGGCATGATGCTCGAGCCCGCCTGCACGGGCGGCAGGTTGATCTCGCCGAGACCCGCCTGCGGGCCCGACGAGAGGAGGCGCAGGTCGTTGCAGATCTTCGAGAGCTTGATCGCGTTGCGCTTGAGCGACGACATGAACGACATGAACGACCCCGTGTCGCTCGTGGCCTCGACGAGGTCGGACGCCGTGGCGAGGTCGAGACCCGAGATCGCGCGGAGGTGCTTCAGGACGGCCGGCGCGTAGGCGGGGTGGGTCGTGATGCCCGTGCCGATCGCCGTGGCGCCCATGTTGATCTCCCACAGGAGGTAGGCGTTCTCGTTGAGGCGCTGGTAGTCGTAGCCGAGGGTCGACGCGAAGCCGTGGAACTCCTGGCCGAGGGTCATCGGCACCGCGTCCTGCAACTGCGTGCGGCCGACCTTGAGCACGTCGTGGAACTCGACGGCCTTCGCGAGGAACGCCTTGCGCAGGAGGTCGAGCTCCTCGAGGAGGCTGCGCAGGGTCAGCGAGAGGCCCACCTTGATCGCGGTGGGGTAGACGTCGTTCGTCGACTGGCTGCGGTTCGTGTCGTCGATCGGCGAGAGGAAGGCGTAGTCGCCGCGTGCGCGCCCGGCGAGCTCGAGCGCGATGTTGGTGATGACCTCGTTCGCGTTCATGTTGGTCGAGGTGCCGGCCCCGCCCTGGATCACCCCGACCACGAACTGGTCGTGGTACTCACCGTCGATCACGAGCTGTGCGGCTCGGTCGATCAGGTCCGCCTTGTCCGGGTCCAGCACGCCGATGTCGGCGTTGGCGCGGGCCGAGGCCTGCTTCACCATGGCCAGCGCGCGGACGAGGTCGGGGTAGACCGAGATGGGCCGCTTCGCGATCGGGAAGTTCTCGAGTGCGCGAGCGGTGTGGATGCCCCAATACGCGTCCGCGGGGATCTCCATGGATCCCAGCGAGTCGGTCTCGGTGCGAGTGCGCGTCATTGCGTCCAGAGCCATGTGATGCAGTCCTTGTGGGTTCACGGCGGGTGTGGGTACACCTCAGCGTACGCGGGTGCACTGGGTGAGAACGATGGACGACTCGGCGCGCGGGATGCTGCGCACTATACGTGGCGGCGAATACCGGCCACGGGCGAATCAGCGCGCGGGCTTGCGCGAGAACCGCTCGAGCCGCTCCTCCGGGGTCAGCTCCGCCATGCGGGCGACCCACTCGGCGGAGAAGAAGTCGGCGGTCGGCGCATCCGTCACCGGCACGACCGCATGCGTGATCGTGTCGTCGTAGACGTGCACGAGGTGGAAGGCCTGCCCCGCATCCATCCCGTTCACCTCGACGGCGGGCAGGGCGAGGTCCATCGTGTAGCAGGTGGCGGATGCGACATGCACGGGGACGCCGGCGAACATGCCGCTCGTCGCATAGTGCAGGTGCCCGGCGAGGATCGCTCGGACGTCGCTGCCCGCGATGGCGTCGGCGAGCGCCTCCTGGTGGCGCAGCTCGAGGATGTCGAAGAACGGGAGGTGGCTCGGCAGCGGCGGGTGGTGGAGCGCCAGGATCGTGCCCAGCGGCGCCGGCTCGGCCAGCACGCGGTTCAGCCATGCGAGCTGGTCCGCGCCGAGATCGCCGTGGTGCCACCCCGGGACCGTGGAGTCGAGGGCGATCAGGCGCAGCCCGTCGAGGTCCCACACCCCCGTGACGGGCTCTTGCGTGGCAGAGCCGTCGAGCAACTCGACGCGCAGCGCGGGCCGCTCGTCGTGGTTCCCGGCGACCCACACGATGGGGGCGCCGAGGCGCTCGGCGACCGGCTCGACCGCCTCGCGCAGCGCGCGGTAGGCGTCGGGCTCGCCGAGGTCGGTGAGATCGCCCGTGAAGACCACCGCATCCGCTCGCACTCCCGTGCGCTCGATCGCCGCGAGGGTGCGCGCCAGGCTCGAGGTGACGTCGTACATGCCGGCGAGCTTCGCCTGCCCCGCGAGCAGATGCGTGTCGCTGACGTGCACGATGGTGCGTCGTGCGGGCGCGTGCGCGCCGAATCGAACCTCGTCCATGCCCCGAGCCTACGGCCGGGTGCGGACGCCGCTCGTTACTGGATGACGATGAGGATGAGGCCGCCGAGGACCGCGAGCCCGCAGAGGGCGAACGAGATGTAGGCCCCGATGCGGGCGACCAGCTTCTGGCCGTCGGTGAGCGGGCTCTTCTTCGCCGCCCTCGCCGCGGCCTTGGCCGCCTTGGCGCGCTCCTTCTCGGAGATGATCGCGATGGCGTCGGTGAACTCGGCCGGCGCGACGACCGGAACCTTGCCGCCGCGCACGAGCAGCCGAACGGCGATCGCGTAGAAGCCGACGACGAGGAGCGCCCCGGTGAGGGCGACGACGAACACCTGGAGGAAGGAGATCCAGTCGATCGTGACGGTCACTTCTTGGCCTCCGAATCGGAGCGGTCGCCGGAGTTCTTGTTCGCCTGCGCCTCGGCCTTGGTCTGCGCCTTGCGCTTGGCGCGCTCCCGCGACTCCACGGCCGCGCGGCGACGCGCCTCCTCGCGCATGATCGCGCGCTGGCGCCGGGTGGGCGGCGGGTTCTTCTTGACCTTGACCGCGAGACCGGAGTCCGCGACCTCGCTCATCGCGTTTGCCGCGGTGACCGCGTTGCGACGCGAGCGCAGGTAGATCAACAGGACGGCGGCAACCGCGAGCACGGTGTCGACGGCGATACCCCAGGGCCCGAGCCACACGATGATGAGCGCTGCGACGCCGGACACGGCGGCGGAGGCCGGCAGCGTCAGGAGCCAGCCGACGCCGATGCGCCCTGCCGTGCGCCAGCGCACCTTCGATCCACGACGGCCCAGCCCCGAGCCGATGACCGAGCCCGAGGCGACCTGCGTCGTCGAGAGCGCGAAGCCGAGCGCGCTCGAGGAGAGGATCGTCGCCGCCGTCGACGTCTCGGCCGCGAAGCCCTGCGCGGGCTTGATCTCGGTCAGGCCCTTGCCGAGGGTGCGGATGATGCGCCAGCCGCCGACGTAGGTGCCGAGGGCGATCGTCGCCGCGCACGCGAAGATGACCCACGTCTGCGGCTCGGTGTCGGAGGCGCTCTGCCATCCCGCGATCACGAGGGTGAGCGTGATGACGCCCATCGTCTTCTGGGCGTCGTTCGTGCCGTGGGCCAGTGCGACGAGCGACGACGAGAAGATCTGGCCCCAGCGGAACCCGTCGCGGCCGTCGGGCTTGCCGTCGTAGCGGCGCGTGATGGCGTAGCCGAGGCGCGTGGCGAGGAAGGCGATGAGTCCGGCCGTGATCGGCGAGATGATCGCGGGGAGGATGACCTTGCTGAGCACCACTCCGTAATTGATGGCGGTCCAGCTGTAGCCGACGATCACGGCGCCGATGAGGCCGCCGAACAGGGCGTGCGACGAGCTCGACGGCAGGCCGAGGAGCCAGGTCAGCATGTTCCAGGTGATCGCGCCGATCAGGCCGGCGAAGATCAGCGACAGGAACAGGTCCGAGTTGATCGCCTGTTCGTTGTTGATGATGCCGTGCGAGATGGTCTGCGAGACCTGCGTCGACAGGAAGGCGCCCACCAGGTTCAGGCAGGCTGCGATGAGCACCGCCACCTTGGGTTTGAGGGCTCCGGTCGCGATCGGGGTCGCCATCGCGTTGGCGGTGTCGTGGAAGCCGTTCGTGAAGTCGAAGAAGAGCGAAAGCGCGATGACCAGAACGACGAGCAGTACGGCGGTCTCCACCGGTCCCTTTCGTTGACAGGGAGGATCAGGACGGCCGATCGCGCCGGCACGGTGATGCCGGGGATCGACGGTGCGAACGAAGAGTTCACGGTGGCTTAAGCTTCCGGTAACCGGGCCACGTGAATGATACAGCCTCAAACCCTGGGAACACTCAGGCTCGGATAGCGTGAGACGGTGACCGAGCACGCCGCATCCATCCCCGCATCCGAGACCGCCGAGGCCGCTGTCGCCCAGCCGCCTGTCGCCGCGCGCCGGCCGGTGGTCCGCAGCTTCCACGGCGACGAGGTGGTGGACCCGTACGAGTGGCTGCGCGCGAAGGACGATCCCGAGGTCATCGCGCACCTCGAGGCGGAGAACGCGTACACACAGGCGCGCACATCCCACCTCGAGCCGCTCCGCGAGCGCATCTTCCAGGAGATCAAGAGCCGCACGCAGGAGACCGACCTCTCCGTGCCGTCGCGCCGCGGCGAGTGGTGGTACTACGGCCGCACCATCGAGGGCAAGCAGTACGGCATCCAGTGCCGCGCCCCCCTCGCCTCCCCCGAGGACTGGACGCCGCCGTCGCTGACGCCGGATGTCGAGGTGCCCGGCGAGCAGGTGCTGCTGGACGCGAACGTCGAGGCGGACGGCCACGAGTTCTTCTCGCTCGGCAGCTTCGAGGTCTCCGACGACGGGACGCTCATGCTCTACGGCGTGGATCTCGAGGGCGACGAGCGGTACCTGCTGCGCGTGCGCGACCTTGCATCCGGTGCCGACCTCCCCGACGAGATCCCGGGCACGTTCGCGGGTGCGACCTTCTCCCCCGACGGACGCTTCATCGTGTACTCGACCGTCGACGACGCGTGGCGTCCGGACACCGTCTGGCTGCACGAGCTCGGCACCCCGGTCGCCGACGACGTCCAGCTCTTCCACGAGCCCGACGAGCGGTACTGGGTGGGCGCCGGCTTCACGCGCAGCGAGCGCTACCTCGTCATCGAGGTGGGGTCGTCGATCACGTCGGAGGAATGGCTCGTGGATGTCGCGGACCTCCGCGCCGAGCCGCGCGTCGTCTGGCCGCGCCGCGAGGGCGTCGAGTACGAGACATCCCACGCGGTCGTCGACGGCGAGGACGTGCTGTACGTCCTGCACAACGACGGCGCGCTCGATTTCGAGCTCGTGCGGGTCGCGGCGGCTGATCCGCTCGGCGCGCGCGAGACCGTCATCCCCCATCGCCCCGGCGTGCGCCTGCTCGGCGTCTCGTGCTTCCGGGACTGGGGTGTGATCGGCTATCGCCGCGAGGGCCTCGCGCGCCTCGGGCTGCTGTCCTACGCCGAGGGCTCCGTCGATGAGATCAGCTTCGACGAGCCGCTGTACTCGGTCGGCACCGCCGGCAACCCGGAGTGGGCGCCGCCGATGCTGCGCATCGCCTACGGCTCGTTCGTCACGCCGTCGACCGTCGCCGACCTCGAGATCGCGACGCGCGAGTTGCTCGTGCGCAAGCAGCAGCCGGTGCTGGGCGGCTACGAGCCCGACGACTACGCGCAGGAGCGCGTGTGGGCGGCCGCTGCGGACGGCACGCAGGTGCCGATCTCGGTCGTCTACAAGCGGTCGTTCGGTCGGCTCGGCGAGTCGCCGCGCCCGCTGCACCTCTACGGCTACGGGTCGTACGAGCACTCCATCGACCCCGGCCTGTCGATCGCGCGCCTGTCCGAGCTCGATCGCGGCGTCGTGTTCGCGGTCGCTCACGTCCGCGGCGGCGGCGAGATGGGCCGCGCCTGGTACGAGAACGGCAAGATGCTGCACAAGCGCAACACCTTCACCGATTTCGTGGATGCGGCGCGCCACCTGGTGTCGATCGGGTACACGTCGCCGGACCGGATGGTCGCGGAGGGCGGCTCGGCCGGCGGCCTGCTGATGGGCGCGGTCGCGAACCTCGCCCCGGAGCTCTTCGCGGGCATCCTCGCAGACGTCCCCTTCGTCGACGCCCTGACCTCGATCCTCGACCCCTCGCTGCCGCTCACGGTCATCGAGTGGGATGAGTGGGGCGACCCGCTGCACGACGCCGACGTCTACGCGTACATGAAGTCGTACACGCCGTACGAGAACGTGCGGTCGGATGTCGAGTACCCGCGGATCCTCGCGGTGACCTCGCTCAACGACACGCGGGTGCTGTACGTCGAGCCGGCGAAATGGGTCGCGCGGCTGCGCGAGGCGGGCGCCGACGTTCTGCTCAAATGCGAGATGGTCGCCGGCCACGGTGGCGTGAGCGGCCGGTACAACGCGTGGCGCGAGCGTGCGTTCGAGCTGGCCTGGCTCTTCGACGTCCTCGGGGTCGCCGAGCCCGGAGTCACAGCCGGATGATCTGACCCGAGCGGTGCAGCCACCACGCGACCCAGGACAGCAGTCCCAGGATCGCGGCGAGCTGCAGCGCCATCAGCCACACGGATGCGTCGACGTACCACCACCTGACCGCGGGCAGCGTCACCAGTCCGAGGAGGATGAGGTGCAGCAGGTAGAGCAGCAGCGCGTTCTCGCCCCACCACGCCAGGTATCCCGCTCGCGGCGGCAGCACTCGCGAGAGCAGGTCGAAGATGAGGAATCCGATCGCTGCGATGGCCAGGGTGAGGAGCATGTAGCTCAGGGAGACCCTGGTCTTGCTCACCGGAACGATGACCGCCGACAGCAGCGCCACGACCGTGATCGTGCCGCAGCACCACACCAGAGCGGGGATTCCTCGCCGCCACGCGTCGGCCACGGCTGTGGTCAGGATCAGCAGCCCACCCCAGGAGAGCGCCCCGATCAGCCCGCCCTGGACCACTCCGCGCACGACCGCAAGCGGGATCGAACCCAGGAGAAGCTGATAGCCGATCAGCAGTCCGGCCCCGATCCCGAAGCGCCAGACCATGTTGAGGCGGATGAACGGCAGGGTGATGAGCCCCGCAGCCCCGAGCGCCTGCAGGACCCCCCAGGACGCCGGCTGGTCGGCGACCTGGGTTCCGCCGGCCGCGAGGATCGCCCCGATGCCGATGAGGGCGAGATACCGCAGCACGAAATGCCGGTATGCACCGGGCAGTCCGCTCACCGCGCGCCTGCGGAACGACTCGCCGTAGCTGAGACCCATCGCGAACACGAAGCACGGCGCGCCCACGTCGATGATCGTGAGGCCGACATCGGGCGCATGCTTGAGCGGGGGAGGCACCGAGACGATCCCGGCCAGGTAGTTTCCGACGACCATCAGCAGCACCAGGGTGCCGCGGAAGCGGTCGATCGAGAGCACACGACCGGCGCCCACGGATCCCGAAGGGGAAGCAGGCGTCGTCGCCGACACGCCGCCCGACTGCGACATGCCCCAACGGTACTCCCGGGCCGTCCCGAGCGGTGTGAGGGCCGCGCGGCGCGCTGCGGACGATCAGCCGAAGAGGGCGGCGGCCTCCTCATAGCGCGGCAGCGGCACGGTGTTGAGCTCGCCCAGGGCCTCGGCGAAGGGCACGCGCACGATGGCCGTCCCGCGCATCGCGACCATCTGGCCCCACGCGCCGTCGACGACGGCGTCCGCGGCCTGCAGGCCGAGGCGCGTGGCGAGCACGCGGTCGAAGCCCGACGGGGATCCGCCGCGCTGGATGTGGCCGAGCACGGTCGCACGGGTCTCGATACCGGTGATCCGCTCGATCTCCGGTGCGAGCACCTCGCTGATGCCGCCGAGGCGAGGACGGTTGAAGGCATCCAGGCCCTTGTCGCTGTACGCCTCTTCCATGCCCTTGAGCGTGAAGCCCTCGGAGACGACGACCATCGGCGCACGGCCGCGGTCGTGGGCTCGCGAGACGAGCTCGCAGATCTCGTCGATCGACATCGGCACCTCGGGGATGCAGATCACATGGGCCCCCGCGGCCATCCCGGAGTGCAGGGCGATCCAGCCGACGTGCCGTCCCATGACCTCGGCGACCATGCACCGCTGGTGCGAGTCGCCGGTCGTGCGCAGGCGGTCCATGGCCTCCGTCGCGATGTTCACGGCGGTGTCGAAGCCGAAGGAGTAGTCCGTCGCGCGCAGGTCGTTGTCGATCGTCTTCGGCACGCCCAGCACGTTGATGCCGTCGTTGTACAGACGGTTCGCGGCCGCCAGCGTGCCCTCGCCGCCGATCGCGATGATGCCGTCGATGCCGTGGCGCGCCAGCGTCTTCGCGATGTTCTCCGAGCCTCCGCGCGGACCCTCGTAGGGGTTGGTGCGGCTCGTGCCGAGGATCGTGCCGCCGACCTTCGACAGCCCCTTCACCTCGTGCCGGGTGAGCGGGAAGAAGTCCGCGTCGACGACGCCGCGCCATCCGTCACGGATGCCGACGAACTCGATGTCGTAGGCGGTGGTGCCCTTGAGCACCACGCCGCGGATCACCGCGTTGAGGCCGGGGCAGTCGCCACCGCTTGTCAGGATGCCGATCTTCATGTGTCGTCCCGCGGGGTGTGAGGGGAGGGGGAACTGGCGACGCTGCCTCGATCAGTATGCCGGATACGACCGCGGCGACGAACTCCCCGCCCGGTCACGCCCCGAGCGCCTGGCGCAGCAGGTGCATGAGAGCGGACATCTGCACCGAGTCGCTCGACTGCGGGTCGACCGCCTCGCCGTCCAGGGCGCGCGCCGCGAGCCCCTGCTTCGAGTCGATCAGCTCGGCGATCTTCGTGTCGATCGTGTGCGCCGCGATGATGCGCCATGCCGTGACCGGCTCGTCCTGGCCGATGCGGTGCACGCGGTCGATCGCCTGCGTCTGCTCGGCGGCCGTCCACGACAGCTCGGACAGCACGACGTTCGACGAGGCCTGCATGTTCACGCCGACGCCGGCCGCCGTGAGCGAGCAGACCGCCACCGCCACAGCCGGGTCGTTGTTGAACGCGTCGACGGCCTGCTGGCGCGCCTGCGCCGTCTGGTCGCCGCGCAGCGAGACCGTGCGCAGACCGGCTGCGGCGAAGTGGGCCTCCGCAGCATCCATCACGTCGATGTGCTTCGCGAAGAACACGACCTTGCCGACCGAACGCTGCAGCTGCACGGCGTAGTCGGCCGCGAGCAGCGCCTTGGCCTGGCCGATGCGGCGAACCATCGTGAAGACGTTCTCGCTGCCTGCCGGGGCCGCCTTGGCGTCCTCGAGCTCGCCGTGGGCGACGAGGCGCACGATGTCCTCGTCGATCTCGCCCGGCTCCAGGGCACGGTGGCTGCGCGACTCGACGATGCGGCGGTACTTCTCCGCGAGGCGGGCCCCGAGCTCGCGCTCGGCCTGCCGGATCGACCGGCCGTAGTCGTCGTCGAGCTCGACGGGCAGGTCGGCGATGAGCTTGTCGGGCAGGTCCTTCGCGACATCCGTCTTGCGGCGGCGCACGATGCCCATCGAGATGACCGCCTCACGGGCCTCCGGGTAGAAGGACTTGTCGGCCGGGGTCAGGCCCGTGGCATCCAGTCGCTCCATCAGCAGCGGACCCGGCTTCTCGCCGTTCGTCCAGCCCAGGAAGCGCCAGATCGCGTCGAAGTCCTCGACGTCGTTGATGAGCGGCGTGCCGGTGAGCGCGAGCAGCAGCGGGTTGCGCACCTGCTCCCGGATGCGCGCCGCGAGCGCCAGCACGTTCTGCGAGCGCTGCGACGTGAGGTTCTTGATGAAGTGCGCCTCATCGACGACCATGCCCTTCAGGCCGATCGAGCCGAGCCACGACAGGTGGCGGTCGAGCACTTCGTAGTTGACGATGAAGATGTCGGCGAACGCGTCGATGGCGTCGCCGTCGCCGTGGATGACCGTCGCGCGGCGCTGCGGCGTCCACCGCTCGACCTCGCGAGCCCAGTTCATCTTCACGACGTTCGGGACGACCGCGAGCAGCGGATACGCGTCGGCGACGGATGCGGCGAGCACCGACTCCGCCGTCTTGCCCAGGCCCGGCTCGTCCGCGAGGAGGAAGGAGCGGTGTCCGGCGCGCACGGCCTCGAGGAAGCGCGACTGGTGCGGCATGACCTCGAGCCCCTTGGGCGAGAGGCGGTCGAACTCGGGAACCGGCGGGAGCTCCATGGTGGCCGAGCCGCCACCGGCGCCGGTCTCGAACGCCTTGTAGAGCGGACCCATGAGTTCCCAGCCGTCGAGGCGGCGGCGCGCACTCGACACCGGCGCGCGCAGCTCGAGGTCGGGGGCGAGGAACGGGTTCGCGTCGCGGCGAGCCTCGACCTGCGGCGGCACGACCTGGCGCTCGGCGAGGGCGGCGGGCACGACGGGTGCGACGGCCGGTGCGACGTCGGTGATGATCAACTCGTCCGGCGGGAGCTCTGCACCCGACTCGAGCAGCCAGTCCCGGCGCATGCGCTTGGCGACCGGCGACGTGGCCTGGTCGACCTCGAGCAGCTGGATGAGCGACGTGTCGCGCGCCGCGGTCTTCGCGAGGATCGTGGCGACGCCGTCGAGGCGCTTGAGCAGCTCGGCGCGCACGGCATCCGTGATCTCGGTGTCGGCCTTCACCCGCGCACGCTCCTCGCGCACGAGGAACGCGATCACCTGGAACTTGACCCGGTTGGTCGGCCCCAGCTTGCCCCGCTGGGCCTTGGCCTCGACCTCCCGCACCTTGCGGGCGAGGATCGGGATGATCGGTGCGTCCTCATCGCGGCGTGCGGATGACGGGCGGCGACGGCGCTGCTGCGTCCTGACGTTCTGAACGTCGGTTGCCGTAGTCGGCATGCTCCTCCTGAGCGTGAATGCCGGGAGACGACCCGGCGGCGACGGGTTCCACGAGAACCTGCCCGATGTGCACTGCGTCGTTCGGCTCGAGAACCGTGGCGGCTCGGGACACCGAGGGCGACGCGAAGCGGGAACAATGCACTGCGCGGTGCAAGTCGATTGCACGGGCACCGACTGCGCTGTACAGCGAATGACGACCGTCACCGACCCGCTTCTGCGGAACGACGACGGGAAACCCCAGCGCTTATTCTATGCCCATCCCGCGCGTCCATGCCCGCGCACGCCGAGAGCGCTCAGGATGCTCGGCGCAGCCGCAGGCTGTTGAGCACCACGAAGACGCTCGAGAACGCCATCGCCGCCGCAGCGATCATGGGGTTGAGCAGGCCGAACGCGGCGAGCGGCAGCGCGGCCGCGTTGTACGCGAACGCCCAGAACAGGTTGCCCCGGATGATGCGCATCGTCCGGCGGCTGACCCGCAGCGCGGTGTCGACCTGCCCGAGACCCTCGCGCATGAGGGTGATGTCGCTCGCGTGCATCGCGGCGTCCGTCCCGCCGCCCATCGCGATGCCGAGGTCGGCCGTGGCGAGGGCGGCGGCGTCGTTGACACCGTCGCCGACCATGGCGACGCGGTGGCCGGCCGCCTGCAGCCGTGCGATCTCGTCGACTTTGCCCTCGGGCAGCACGCCAGCCACGACCCTGTCGATGCCCACCTCTGCGGCCACCGCCTGCGCCACAGACGCGTTGTCGCCGGTGAGGAGGACGACATCCACACCCAGTCCGCGGACCGAGGCGACGACCTCGGCGCTGTCCGCGCGCACGGCGTCCGCGACCGCGAACACCGCGGTCGCCTGCCCGTTCCAGCCGGCGACGACGACCGTGCCGTGGGCCTCCCCCGCCGCGATGGCGGCGGCGAGCGACGGCGCGACGACCGCGCCCTGCTCGGTGGCGAAGGCCGGGCGCCCCGCGAAGACCGCGACGCCGTCCACGGTTCCCGTGACGCCGCGACCCGCGCGGCTGCGGAACTCCTCGACGACCGCCGAGCCCACGCGGGCCGTCGCGATCGCCCGCGCGACGGGGTGCTCGCTGTGGGCCTCGAGGGCGCCGACGACCCGCAGGGCCTCGTCGCGGCTCGTGCCGTCGACCGTCACGGCCGCGAGCGCCATTCGCCCCTCGGTGACGGTCCCCGTCTTGTCGAGGACGACGGTGTCGATCCGCTCAGCCTGCTCGAGAGCCTCCGGTCCCGTGATCAGGATGCCCAGCTGGGCGGCCCGGCCCGTGCCGACGAGGATGGCGATGGGCGTCGCGAGTCCGAGCGCGCAGGGGCAGGCGATGATGAGCACCGCGACGGCCGCCGTGAAGCCTGCGGCGACCGGCTGCCCTGCGACGATCCACCCGACGAGCGTCACGACGGACAACCCGACCACCACGGGCACGAACACCGCGGAGATCCGGTCGGCGAGCCGCTGGACGCGGCTCTTGCCGGTCTGCGCGTCCTCGACGAGCCGCGCGATGCGGGCCAGGCGCGTGTCCGCGCCGACGGAGGTCGCGCGGACGACGAGCCGGCCGTCGGTCGCGATCGTCCCGCCGGTCACGGAGGTGCCGGCTTCGACATCCACCGGCACCGCCTCGCCGGTCAGCATGCTCTCGTCGACCGACGCCGTGCCGTCCACGACGACTCCGTCCGTCGCGACCTTGGCGCCCGGACGCACGATGAACTCGTCGCCCACGCGGAGGTCGTCGATCGGGATGCTGCGCCCCTCCGCGAGCTCGACGTCCGTCGCTCCGAGGCTCAAGAGCGCGCGCAGCGCTCCCCCGGCCCGGCGCTTGGACCGCTGTTCGATGACGCGGCCGAGGAGCAGGAAGACGGTCACCACCGATGCGACCTCGAAGTAGACCATCGAGGTCGCGGCATCCCCGTCGCCCTGTCTCATGCCGGCTGCGTCGGCCGTGCCGAAGACCAGCGCCCAGACACTCCAGAGGTAGGCCGCCATCGTGCCGATGGTCACCAGCGTGTCCATCGTCATCGCGCCGTGGCGCGCGTTCGCCAGAGTGGCCCTGTGGAACGGCCAGCCGCCCCACAGCACGATGGGCGTCGCGAGGGCGAACGATGCCCATGCCCAGCCCGGGAACTGCCACGCCGGCACCATCGCGAGCAGCACGACGGGCACGGCGAGCGCGGCGCTGACCAGGAGGCGCGCGCGCAACGGGGTGGACGCGTCATGGACGTGCGCCCCGTGAGCCGCCTCGTGCTCGCCTCCGTGAACCGTGTGCGGCGTGCGCACGCGGGCGTCGTAGCCCGCCTCTCGCACCGCCTGCACCAAGCGCTCGCCGTCGACATGCGCCGGGTAGCTCACCTTGGCGGACTCGGTGGCGAGGTTCACCTCGGCGGTGACCCCCTCGACACTCTGCAGCCGCTTCTCGACCCGCGCGACGCAGCTCGCGCACGTCATGCCCGCGATGTCGAGGGTCGCCTCGCGGACGTCGGTCACGATGGCCGTCCGGCCAGCGTGTACCCCGCCTCGGCGACGGCCGCGGCGACGGCGGACTCGGCGATCGGCTGCGCGGCCGTGACGCTGACGATGCGGCTCTGCAGGTCGACGGCGACGTCGGTGACACCGGCGACGGCGCTCACCTCGCGCGTCACACTCGCTGCGCAGTGGCCGCAGGACATCCCATCCACGATGAAGCTCTCGATGGTCATATCGTTCCCCTTCCGAACGGTCACGTGCAGCAACCAGCATACCCCCCTGGGGTATTCCCCAGGGGGTGGTGCACTGCGCGAGGTGGCCGCGGTCGTGCCCGGCGGCTACCCGATCGAGGACATCGCCCGCACTCCGTCAACCTGCCGTGACGACGGTCACACCATGCTCTTGGGGTGCCACACCGTCTTGATCTCGGTCAGCGACGTGATCCGCTGGAGGCTCGGGGGCGCAGCATCCTTCCCGCCCTGCGGCGGGATGATGCGGGTCAGGGTGTCCGCGGCGGCGATCTGCAGGTCGACCCAGTCGAGCTCCCCGGCGCCGGTGAGATCCAGAGCGCGGACGTCGGGATGCGAGGCCAGCCACGGCGCGAGCTCGGCCGCGGATCCCGTGAGGACGTTCACGACGCCGCCCGGCACGTCGCTCGTCGCGAGCACCTCGGCCAGGCTGATCGCCGAGAGCGGGAACCGCTCGCTCGCGATCACGACGACCGTGTTGCCCGACACGAGCGCCGGAGCGACCACCGAGACGAAGCCGAGGAGTGCCGAGTCCTGCGGCGCGACGATTCCGACGACGCCGGTCGGCTCGGGCACCGAGATGTTGAAGTACGGGCCGGCGACCGGGTTGGCGTTGCCGGCGACCTGGGCGAACTTGTCGGTCCACCCGGCGTACCAGACCCACCGGTCGATGGCCTCGTCGACCTCGGCGCGGGCCTCCGCGACCGTGGCGCCGGTCTGCGCCGTGATCTCGTCGACGAACTGCGCTCTGCGGCCCTCGAGGATCTCCGCGACGCGGTAGAGCACCTGGCCGCGGTTGTACGCCGTGGCTCCCGCCCAGCCCTTGCCCGCGGCGACCGCGGCCGACACCGCATCCCGCGCGTCCTTGCGGGACGCCTTCGCCGCATTGGCGAGGAAGCCGCCATCCGGAGTGGCGACCGCGAAGGTGCGTCCCGACTCGCTGCGCGGGAACGCCCCGCCGATGAAGAGCTTGTAGGTCTTCGGAACCGTCAGCCGCGTGCTCACGCCGCCCCCTTCAGGTAGGCGAGAAGGCCCTGGCGGCCACCCTCGCGACCATAGCCCGACTCCTTGTAGCCCCCGAAGGGGCTCGTGGGGTCGAACCTGTTGAACGTGTTGGCCCACACGACGCCGGCGCGCAGGCGGTCGGCGACCGCGAGGATGCGGCTGCCCTTGTCGGTCCAGATGCCGGCGGACAGGCCGTACGGCGTGTTGTTGGCCTTCTCGATCGCCTCCGCGGGTGTGCGGAACGTCAGCACCGAGAGGACCGGCCCGAAGACCTCGTCGCGGGCGATGCGGTGGCTCGTCTGCACGTTCGTGAAGATCGTCGGTGCGAACCAGAAGCCGCGATCCGGGATGACGCAGTCCGCCGTCCAGCGCTCGGCACCCTCCTGCTCGCCGATGTCGCTGAGCTCGCGGATGCGCTGGAGCTGCTCGGCGGAGTTGATCGCGCCGATGTCGGTGTTCTTGTCGAGCGGGTCGCCCAGCCGCAGCGTCGACAGCCGGTTCTTGAGGCGGTCCATGACCTCGTCGTGGATCGACTCCTGCACGAGCAGGCGGCTGCCCGCACAGCACACGTGGCCCTGGTTGAAGAAGATGCCGTTGACGATGCCCTCGACGGCCTGATCGATCGGCGCGTCGTCGAACACGATGTTCGCGGCCTTGCCGCCGAGCTCGAGGGTGAGGCTCTTGCCGCTGCCGGCCACCGACTTGGCGATCGCGCGGCCGACGGCGGTCGAGCCGGTGAAGGCGACCTTGTTCACGTCGGGATGCGCGACCACCGCGGCGCCCGTCGCACCCGCGCCGGTCACGATGTTCACGACGCCGGCGGGCAGATCGGCCTGCTGCAGGATCTCGGCGAAGATGAGCGCCGACAGCGGCGTCGTCTCGGCCGGCTTGAGCACGACGGTGTTCCCCGCCGCGAGCGCCGGAGCGACCTTCCACGCGAGCATCAGCAGCGGGAAGTTCCACGGGATCACCTGACCGGCGACACCGTGCGCGCGCGGGTTCGCGCCCAGCCCGGCGTAGTCGAGCTTGTCGGCCCAGCCGGCGTAGGAGAAGAACCAGGCGGCGACCAGCGGCACGTCGACGTCACGGCTCTCCTTGATGGGCTTGCCGTTGTCGAGGCTCTCCGCGACCGCCAGCTCGCGGGCGCGCTCCTGGACGAGCCGCGCGATGCGATAGAGGTACTTGCCGCGCTCGCGCCCGCTCATCTTCGACCACACCTTGTCGTAGGCCCGGCGGGCGGCCGCGACCGCCGCATCCACATCCGCCTCCGACGCCTCGGCCACCGTCGCGATGTGCGACTCGTCGGCGGGCGAGATCGTCGCGAACGTCCCGCCGCTGCCCTCGCGGAACTCGCCGTCGATGAACAGGCCGTAGTCGTCGCGCAGGTTCAGGATGGCGCGCGACTCGGGAGCCGGCGCGTATTCGAGAAAGCTCATGCTGTCCGTCCTCAATCGATCGTCACGTAGTCGGCGCCGGCGTAGTGGCCGGTCGCGAGCTTCTGCCGCTGGCGCAGCACGTCGTTGAGCAGGCTCGAGGCGCCGAATCGGAACAGGTGCGGCTGCAGCCACTCCTCGCCGACGGTCTCGGCCACCGTCACCAGGTACTTGATGGCGTCCTTCGACGTGCGGATGCCGCCCGCCGGCTTCACGCCGATGCGCTCACCGGTGAGCCGGTGCCAGTCGCGCACCACTTCGAGCATCAGGAGCGTGACCGGCAGCGTCGCTGCCGGCGAGACCTTGCCGGTGGAGGTCTTGATGAAGTCGCCCCCCGCGAGGATCGCGAGCCACGACGCGCGCTTGACGTTGTCGTACGTGTTGAGCTCACCCGTCTCGAGGATGACCTTGAGGGATGCATACGTCCCGTCGGCGCGGCGGCAGGCCTGCTTGACGCGCGCGATCTGCTCGAACACCAGGTGATAGCGCCCGGCGAGGAACGCCCCGCGGTCGATGACCATGTCGATCTCATCCGCTCCGTCGGCGACGGCCTCGGCCGTGTCCGCCAGTTTGATGTCGAGGGATGCTCGTCCGCTCGGGAATGCCGTCGCGACAGCGGCCACACTCACGAGGCCGTCGTCGGGGTCGCCGTGCGCGGCTCCCAGTGCCTCGATCGCGGAGGGCACCATGTCGCCGTAGACGCAGACGGCCGCCACCCGCGGGCAGGTCGGGTCGCCGGCATCCGGGGTCAGCGCCTTCGCGACGAGCGACCGCACCTTGCCCGGCGTGTCCGCGCCCTCGAGGGTCGTCAAGTCGATGAGCGAGATGATCTTGTCGAGCGCCCACGCCTTGGAGGTGGTCTTGATCGAGCGGGTGCCGAGGGATGCGGCACGCTGCTCGAGGCCCACGGCATCCACTCCCGGAAGCCCGTGCAGGAACCGGCGCAGGGTCGCATCGTCGGGCTCTCCGCCGAGGAGCTCGAGCGCGCGCTCCTCCGACCTCTGGATCTCCGTCGAACTCATGAATCCTCCAGCATTGCTCGGGCTGTCGCTTCGTCCATCACCGCGATGTTGCACAGGCCGGCCGTGATGACCGTCCGTGCGATGTCGTGCTTCGCCGCTCCCGCCGTCACGAAGATCGCGCGGTCGGCGTTCCTCAGGGCGTCGAGCCCGATGCCGACAGTACGCGCATCGAGCTCCGGGTTGACGATGTTCCCGTCCGCGTCGATGTACCGTCCGAGCACGTCGCCGACGGCGCCGCGGCGGGCGAGCTCGGCGATGTCCTCGGCGGTGAGGTAGCCGTTCTCGACGTGCGCGGAGGTCGGGTCGACCGCCCCCGCGGTGAACAGGTAGGTCTGCGCGTGGGCGGCCTGGTCCAGGACGCCGGCGACGACGCGATCGGCCTCGATCGCCCGCTTCGTCTCGACGCGCTCGAGGATGGCCGGGCTGGGAAGCAGCATGGCGTGCCCGTGACCGCGCTGCGCGATGGTGGCGGCGAGGCTCGCGGCATTGCCGGTCCGGCGGTTCGTCGTCACGCCGCCGTTGGTCTGGACCACCGTGACCCCGTTGGCCCATCCGTCCGGCAGCGCTTCGGAGACCGCCGTGAGCGTACGGCCCCAACTCACCGCGAGCGTCCGGGGCACCGGGCGCAGCGACGTGAGATAGTCCGCGGCGGCCTGCGCCACGCGGTCGAGTTCCAGTCCCTCGGGGGCGGGCGCGACGATGGCGGCCTTCAGCCCGAACCGCTCGCACAGCTGCCGCTCCAGCGTGAGCCGGCGCGCGCGGGGATGCACGATCTCGATGCGGACGATGCCCTGCTCCCGGGCCTGCGCGAGCAGGCGGCCGGCCTTCCAGCGGGAGATGCCGAGGAGGGCGCCGATCTCGTCCTGCGTCTTGCCCTCGTCGTAGGCCAGTTCGGCCACGCGCACGGCGAGCAGCTCGTCTTCCACGGCATCCTCCTTCGCCATCCAGCGTAGGACGGGACACCCGAACGCGCACGCGCTTGCTCACATGAGCAGCAGAGGAGCCGACGGATGCGCAGACGCTGGCGGCGTCCGGTGCTCGAGCCTGCCGGCCTCAGCTCAAGGCGGCGCGCACGCGGCCGACATCCTCGGCCATCTGGGCCTTCAACGCCTCGACGCCGCCGAACGCGACCATCCCCCGGATGCGAGAGGTGAACTGCACCTCGACGCTGTGGCCGTAGAGGTCGAGGTCGACCTCGTCGAGGACGTACGCCTCGACCTGGCGCAGGGGCACGTCGTCGAACGTGGGGTTCGTCCCGACGCTGATCGCGGCGGGATACCGCGTGCCTGAGCGCAAACCCTCGGCCTGGTCGATGAGCCAGCCTGCGTACACGCCGTCGGCCGGCACGAAGCCCTCGAGCTCCTGCGACAGGTTCGCAGTCGGATACCCGAGCTCGCGGCCGCGCTTGAGTCCATGGACGACCTCGCCCCACACCGATGGGGCGCGGCCGAGCAGGCGACTCGCCGCCTCCACCTCGCCTGCGGACAGCAGCTCGCGGATCCACGTCGACGACACGCGACGCTCGCCTTCGATCTCCCGGATGTCGTCGACGACGTCGACACGGAACCCGAGCGACGCCCCCATCTGCGTCAGGAGCTGCGGAGTGCCGGCGCCGCCACGCCCGAATCGGAAGTCGCGTCCCACCATGATCGTGACCGCGCCGAGCGCGCCCACGAGGAAGTTCCGGACGAAGTCCTCGGCCGGGATGCCGGCCAGCTTGGCATCGAAGTGCAACACGAGCGTCGCGTCGACCCCGGCCTCGTCGAGCAGGTGCAGCTTCTGCGTGAGGCCCACGAGGTCGTCCGGGCAGATCTCCGGGCGCAGGGTGCGCAGCGGATTCCGGTCGAACGTGACCGCCACGACCCGTGCGCCGCTGGGGGCGGCATCCACGCGCGCACGCTCGATCACCGCGCGGTGGCCGGCGTGCACGCCGTCGAACTTGCCGATCGCGACCACCGACGGCCCGAAGCCCTCCGGGACCTCGGCGGGATCGTGGAAGACGATCATCGCGCCACCGTGCCTGCGGCATCCGTCGATCGCGGACCGTCGTCGCGCGGTGGGTGCTTCACGAGCCACCACATGCCGAGGAACGGAAGCACGAGCGGCACGAACACGTATCCCATGCCGTAGAAGGACCACACGGTCGCTTCGGGGAACAGCTCGGGTCGGATGACGCTCAGCGTGCCGATGGCGAGAACTCCCGCCATCTCGAAGCTGATCGTCACCCAGGCGACGCGGTACCAGACCTTGGAACCGGCGAAGACCAGCGCCAGGGTCGCGACGATGTAGACGACCGCCGAGACCGCGGAGAGCGTGAAGGCGAGCGGTGCCTTGTCGAAGCGCTCGATGATCTGCACGAGCGAGCGGCCGAAGGCGCCGACGGCGAGGATCGCGTAGACGATCACGAGCACGCGGCCCACGCCGGTCATACGTCGGCGACGCGGCTTTCCGGGGACCGACCCGGCGTTCTCGGGGGCAGTCCCTGCAGTGTCGGGGGAAGTCATAGCGCCCACCATCCTAATTCCGCGACGCCGGACGACCGCCCGCTCAGGAGCCCTGCACGGTCCAGATGACCTGCATGCGCCACACCATGACGGCCACCGCGAGCGCGGCGATGCCCATGATCACCGTGCTCCACCGGCTCCGCTCGAGAAGCGCCCACACGACGGCAGCGGGCGGGATCAGCACGGCTGTGACGAGGTAGACCCAGAACTCGAGGAGGCTCCCGGTGGGCGGGTTGCCGGCGAACGGCGCGATGATCGAGATCACGACCTGTGCGATGAGGCCCAGTTCGAGCAGGCCCAGGATGCCGACCGTGAGGTCGCTCGGGCGGCGTCCGGCGAGTCCCAGCACGACGCACAGAAGCCCGCCGAGGGCGGCGATGGCCACCAGGATGTAGGTGAACCACAGGATCATCGGGTCTGCTCCTCGGGCATGTTCATGGCGCTCTTGAGGTCCGCTCCGCGCCTCTCGACGATCCCGACGAGCGCGCCATGCGGGTCGATCGCGGCGGCGGTGCCGCCGGGGATGCGGTCGGCCGCGCCCGCGAGGCGCTTGCCGTGCCTCAAGTCGCGGGCCTCGTCGGCCGTCACCTCGAGCCGGCCGAGCACGGACCCTGCGACGGCGGCGGGCGTGCGCAGCGGGGCCTCGGCGATCGCGTCGACGGATGCGGCGTCCGCCACATCGAACGGTCCGATGCGCGTGCGGCGCAGCGCGGTGAGGTGCCCGCCGACGCCGAGCGAGGCGCCGAGGTCGCGGGCCAGCGCCCGGATGTACGTGCCGCTCGAGCAGTCGACCACGACGTCGAGGTCGACGACTGCTCCGCCGGTCGGCGAGGCGGTCGTGGTGCGCTCGCGCACGACGTCGAACCGCGACACGGTGACATCTCGCGCCTTGAGCTCGACCTCCTCGCCCGCGCGGGCGAGGTCGTAGGCCCGGCGGCCGCCCACCTTGATGGCGGAGACCGTGCTCGGCACCTGCGAAATGCGGCCGGTCAGCGGGGTGATCGCAGCGGCGATCGCGGCGGAGGTCAGGTGCGCGGCATCCGTCGTCGCGGTGATGGCGCCGTCTGCGTCGTCGGAGTCCGTCGCGACCCCGAGCCGGATCGTCGCCTCGTAGGTCTTGTCGAGTCCGACGATGTAGGTCAGCAGGCGGGTCGCCTCGTCGACGCCGAGGATCAGCAGCCCCGTCGCCATGGGGTCGAGCGTGCCCGCGTGCCCGATCTTGCGGGTGCCGAGGGCGCGTCGCGCGCGGGCGACGACGTCGTGCGACGTCACTCCCCCCGGCTTGTCGACGAGCACGATCCCGCCCATCAGGCGACCCGCCTGGGATGCGCGAGATCGGAGTTGTCGATGACGAAGGATGCCGCCTCCCGCGGATGCACCTCGTCGAGGTAGAGCTGCTGGCCGCCGCGCCAGCGCGCGTTGGACGGCGCATCCGGATCCGGGTCTGTGCCGTCGCGGCCGGCCATGCGCGCGTAGGCCGTCTGCCACGGAACCTCGAGCCAGACGACCCTGTCCCAGATGTCGGCGAGGGACGGCCGCTGCAGGAAGATGCCGTCGACGATGAGCACGGCGTCCTGCGGAGCGGTCACCCACCGCGCCTCCACCGGCGCATCCCGCCCCAGGTCGAACGCGGCGAGCTGGAAGCCGGTCGTCCCGGCGGTGTGCGCATCCCGGAACGGGTCGATCAGCACGCGTCGGAGCGTCGCCTCGTCGTACGAGTCGCGGTAGAAGCCCTCCGGGCTGCGGCGCCCCATCGCATAGCGCTCGACGCGCGGACGGTGGAAGTCGTCCATGCTCGCGCGGAACACCGTCGAGCCGTCCTCGCCGAACACGTGCGCGAGGCTGTCCGCGAACATCGTCTTGCCTGAGCCGTCGATGCCGTCTACGCCGACGATGACGCGCCCCGCCGGGAACCAGCGGCGCACCTCGTCGCGCAGAGCCCGCTGCAGCGTGGTGACGGGCGTGGTGGGCAGGCGCATGCATCCAGCCTAGGGTTTGCAGTCGGGCCGGGTCTGTGCGGGTGGGGAGTGTCCCTTTTCGCCGGGAAGCCGGTGATTCGGCGGATGTCGGACCGCCTCGGCCGAAACACCCGATATCCGCCGGATCACCGTCGAGTCAGTGTGATCCGCCCCGACCCCGATCGTGGTGCAGACCTTGAGCGACCGCCCGCATGAGCAGGTCCTGCACCTCGTGCCACCGATCGACGACCTGGTGGTACCCCACGCGGATGACGTGATATCCCATGAGCTTGAGAAGCGCGTCGTGATAGTTGTCGACATCCCGCTGTTCGCCGGCATGGGTGGCGCCGTCGATCTGCAGGACGAGTCGATCCCCGATGAGGAAGTCGACTCGATGATCAGCGATCCACACCTGCGGAACGATCCGTAGCCGAAGGAATCTCAGTCGCGGCGTCACGAACGACTCGAGCCCGGAGTCGGACCACGGCGTGCACTCGTCGCGCAGTCCCCGTGCGGCCGGGCCAAATGACAATCCACGGAGGACCTCTGCGCTGACAAGCCCCTTGTTCAGGGCCGACTCCCAGATGGCGAGTGCCTCGTCATGGGGCAGGCAGTATGCCACCAGCGCCAGCACATTCTCGATCGGGTCGACGAGGGCGTCGGGATGCCGCGGCACCACCGGTCTCGACCAGTGCACGTGGTGTCGCGGCGACCCGGCCGGGGCGCGTCCGTGCGACGTCGTGCCCACATGGACCTTGCCGTCGCTCTGGAGTATCCACAGGCCGAGCCTTCGAGCTTCCGTTATGCACGTCAGAACCACGCCGTCCTCCGCGGCTGCCTCAAGCTGCGGGTCGATGTCAGGGACGGCGAGCCACCCGTGGCCTACGCGCTTCAACTCGCCCGCCTCGACGGCGAGCGCCTGATAGTGCGGGGAATGTCCGGCTGTCCTGAGCGAGCGTGCCCGCATGATCCCACCGGATGCGCGAACGGCATCAGCAACGGCCTCTCGGCGGCGGACCGTGCGTGCGCGCACCCTTCGATAAGCGTGTTCGCGTGAACTCTTCGTCGTCATCCGCCCACTGTCGTCGTGCGGTGCAACCTCGCGCGGCAGCATCCACCGACCAGTGGGTACTCGCGACGGGAAGCCTCGCCGGGAGGAGTCCTCGACCACCCCGTCTGCAATCCGGCGATAATCGGGCCTTTCGCGCCGATACGCCCTATTTCCGCCGGATCACCGCCCGCGGCGGCGGGTTGGCCAGGCCCGGCGCGGGATGCCGTCGTCTTAGGCTGGTCGGCATGCCCGACCTCGCGACGCCGCTCATCGCCTGGTATCGCGAGAATGCGCGCGACCTGCCGTGGCGCCGGCCGGGCTTCAGCCCGTGGGGCACGCTCGTGAGCGAGTTCATGCTCCAGCAGACGCCGGTGAACCGCGTCATCCCGCACCTCGAGGCGTGGCTCGAGCGCTGGCCGCGCCCCGCCGATCTCGCCGACGAGCCGCCCGCGGAGGCCGTGCGGCAGTGGGCGAACCTCGGGTACCCGCGGCGCGCGCTGTGGCTGCACCGCGCCGCCACCGAGATCCGCGACCGGCACGACGGCGAAGTGCCCCGGGACGTCGACGCCCTGCTCGCCCTCACCGGCATCGGCGACTACACCTCGCGCGCGGTGGCCGTCTTCGCGTACGGGGACCGGCATCCCGTCGTCGACACGAACACGCGACGCGTGCTCGCGCGGGCGATCGACGGTGCCGCTCAGCCGGGCCCGCCCTCGAAGGGAGACCTCGCCGCGATGGCGGCGATCCTGCCTGAGGATGACGCCGAGGCGGCGGTCGTCAACGCCGCGACCATGGAGCTCGGCGCGGTCGTCTGCACCGCCCGCACCCCCCGCTGCGCGATCTGCCCGATCGCCCGGCTGTGCGCGTGGCGTCTCGCCGACTACCCGGACACGGGCGACGCGCGCCGCACTCAGGCGAAGTACGAGGGCAGCGACCGGCAGGCGCGCGGCGCCGTGATGAAGGCGCTGCGGGATGCGTCGCCCCTCCCCCTCGCCGACGTGATCGCCGAGTGGCCCGACACGCGGCAGCGCGATCGCGCGATCGACTCGCTCATCGCCGACGGGCTCGCCGAGGCGGCCGACGGGATGCTGCGCCTTCCCGGGTGATGCCGCTAGACGCGCGCAGCCTCGTGCACGACTCCGCGGATGAGCTCCTCGAGCCCCTCCAGACCCGGTGCCGCGGCGATCTCGGCGCGCAGCTCCCCGGCCCGATCGCGGAAGGATGCGTCATGGAGCACGCGGTCCACCGCATCCGCGATCGCCCCCTCCGTCGGTCGCGCCGTGTGCAGGTTGATGCCCGCACCCGACCATTCGACCCTTCTGGTCGTCTCCATCTTGTCCTCGGTGTCACCGGCGACGACCATCGGCACCCCGTGCGCGAGCGCGTGGTGCAGGCCGCCGTAGCCGCCGTTCGACACGAACACGTCGACGCGCGGCATGAGGGTGTCGTAGGGGATGAATTCCGCCACCCGGGCGTTGGCGGGCAGGTCGCCGAGCGACGCGACCGGGGCGCCACCGGTCGCTGCCACGACGATCACGTCGCGGTCGGCCAGAGCGCGCATGGTCGGCACGAGGAGCTCCCCCAGGTCGGTGTTCGCGACCGTGCCCTGCGCGACGTGCACGACGGTGCGGCCGTCCAGATCCGCCCACCAGGCAGGCAGGTCGGCACGGCGGGACGAAGCGCCGAGGACCGGCCCGACGAACCGCACGTTCGGCGCGAGGTCGCTGCGCGGATACTCGAACCCGGGCACCGTGAGCTGCGCGAAGGCATCCGCACGAACGCCCCAGTCGTTGAAGTAGACGTCGAGCGAGCCGCCGGTCAGATCCCGCACGAGCTCCTCGGCGAGCTTCTGCGGGCGCCGCAGCACCACGTGGCGCACGAGCGCGTTGAGGGCGCGGTTGCGGACGCGCCCGAGGGCATCAGAGCGCGGAGGGATGCCGAGCCCGAACGGCGCCGCATCGACGCTGGAGAGCCCGAGCGGCAGGACGCCGCACGCCACGACCGGAATGTGCGACCGCGGGTCGAGGGCCAGCGCGGCGGCACCGACGACGGTCGACTCGGTGACGATCACGTCCGTCGGCACCTCGGCGATCGCCGCCTGGATCGCACGGTACTGGCCGCGTCCGGGCGCGATGAAGATCTCCTCGACGCCCCGTGCGACGCCACGCACTCCCCCGGCCCGCTCGCGCGTGTCCGCGTTGTCGAGGTGATCGACGAACGCGTCGGCAGGCCAGGGCAGGTATTCCGCTCCGGTGCGGCGGACGGCATCCGCGAATCGCTCCCCGGAGAGGAAGCGCACGCGATGACCGGATCGCACGAGGTGCGCGGCGACGGCCAGCATGGGCGCGGTGTGGCCATCGGCGACAGTCGCCGTGACGAGGACAGACAGCATCAGAACCTCCTGTGAAACGTGCTCCGGATGTCAGAGCACGCCCACGGCGGCTGTGATACGACTACTCCTCGTCGTACTCGCGCGGCTTGACGTAGGGGTCGGCATCGCCCGCGAACGCCGCGGATGCGGCGATGCCGGCGACCTGCGCGTCACGCTCGCGGGCCTCGCGCAGCAGGTCCTCGATGTGTCCGACATTGTCGGGCAGCGCGTCGGGGATGAACTCGAGGGTCGGGGTGAGGCGGACACCGAGCTGGCGGCCGACCTCGCTGCGCAGCAGCCCGGTCGCGGACTTCAGCGCCTCGCCCGAGGCGATGCGCTCCTCCTCCGAGCCGAGCACGGTGTAGAACACCGACGCGTGCTGCAGGTCGCCGGTCACGCGGACGTCCGTGATGGTCACGAATCCGAGGCGCGGGTCGCGCAGCCCCTTCTCGAGGCGCTCCGCGATGAGCACGCGGATACGGTCGGCCATACGGGCCTGCCGTTCGCTGGACATGGGTATCTCCTTCTCGCGTGCGAGGGACGTCCGCAGGACGCCCCTCGCACGAAACGCGATCAGCCGCGCGGCTTCTCCACCATCTCGGTGGTCTCGATCTCGTCGCCCACCTGGATGTCGTTGTACTTGCCGAGGCCGATACCGGCTTCGAAGTCGGTGCGCACCTCGGTGACGTCGTCCTTGAAGCGGCGCAGCGACTCGATGGCCAGGCCGTCGGCGATGACCACGCCGTCGCGGATGACGCGCGCCTTCGCGTTGCGCGTGATCGTGCCCGAGCGGACGATGACACCGGCGATGTTGCCGAACTTCGAGGAGCGGAACACCTCGCGGATCTCGGCCACACCCGACTGGACCTCTTCGAACTCCGGCTTGAGCAGGCCCTTCAGCGACTGCTCGACGTCGTCGATCGCGTTGTAGATGACCGAGTAGAACCGGATGTCGACACCCTCGCGAGAGGCGCGCTCGCGCGCCTTCGTGTCGGGACGCACGTTGAAGCCGAGCACGATCGCGTTGTCGATCGTCGCCAGGTTCACGTCCGACTCGGTGATCGCGCCGACACCACGGTGGATGATGCGCAGCTGCACCGAGTCGTCGACCTCGATCTTGAGCAGCGACTCCTCCAGCGCCTCGACGGCACCGGACACGTCGCCCTTGATGATGAGGTTGAGCGACTCGACCTTGCCCTCTTCGAGAGCGCGGGTGAAGTCCTCGAGCGAGATGCGCTTGCGAGCCTTGGCCAGCTGCGCGTTGCGCTCCGCGGCCTCGCGCTTCTCGGCGATCTGGCGGGCGGTGCGGTCCTCGTCGGTGACGATGAACGTGTCGCCCGCGCGCGGCACCGAGTTCAGACCCTGCACCTGGACCGGACGAGACGGGTACGCCTCCTCCACCGCGTCGCCGTTCTCGTCGATCATGGCGCGCACGCGGCCGTAGGCCGTGCCCGCGACGATCGCGTCGCCGACGCGCAGCGTTCCGGACTGGATCAGCACCGTGGCGACAGAACCGCGGCCCTTGTCGAGCTTGGCCTCGATCGCGACACCGCGGGCGTCCTTGTTCGGGTTGGCCGTGAGGTCCAGGCCCGCATCCGCAGTCAGCAGGACCGCGTCGAGGAGCTCCTGGATGCCGGTCCCCTGGCGCGCCGAGACGTCGACGAACATCACGTCGCCGCCGTACTCCTCGGCCACCAGACCGTACTCGGTCAGCTGCTGACGCACCTTGGCCGGGTTCGCCTCGGGCTTGTCGACCTTGTTCACCGCGACCACGATCGGCACGCCGGCCGCCTGGGCGTGGTTCAGGGCCTCCACCGTCTGCGGCATGATGCCGTCGTCGGCCGCGACCACGAGGATCGCGATGTCGGTGACCTGCGCACCACGGGCGCGCATGGCGGTGAACGCCTCGTGACCCGGGGTGTCGATGAAGGTGATGGCGCGCTCGATGCCGTCGTGCTCGGTCCACACCTGGTAGGCACCGATGTGCTGGGTGATGCCGCCGGCCTCGCCCGCGACCACGTTCGTCTGACGGATGGCGTCGAGAAGACGCGTCTTGCCGTGGTCGACGTGACCCATGACGGTGACCACCGGCGGACGGATCTCGAGGTCCTCCTCGTTCTCCGCCTCCAGCTCGGCCTCGAGGTCGAGACCGAAGCCCTCGAGGAGCTCTTTGTCCTCGTCCTCAGGCGAGACCATCTGGATCTTGTATCCGAGCTCGGCGCCCAGGACCTCGAAGGTGGCCTCGTCGAGCGACTCCGTCGCCGTCGCCATCTCACCGAGGTTGAAGAGGATCGTCACGAGCGTGCCGGGCTGCACGGTATAGCCGCGCAGAGCCTCGAGCTTGTCGGCGAAGTCCGCGATGGATGCGCCGCGACGCATGCGGATGATCTCGCCGTTGCCCTTCTGGACGTTGACGCCACCGACGACCGGCGCCGACCGCATCTCGAATTCCTGCCGCTTCGCGCGACGCGACTTGCGCTGCCTCGACTTGCCGCCGCCCTTGCCGAAGGCACCCGCGGTGCCACCGCCGGGGCCACGGCCACGGCCGCCTGCGCCGCCGGGCCGGTTGGCGAATCCGCCGGGCGCACCCGTGCCGGCACCTGCACCGGGGCGCTGGAAGCCGCCGCCGGCACCGCCGGGACGACCCGGACCGCCGGGACGCTGCTGGAACGGAGCACCGGGACGACCGCCGCCGCCGGGACGACCTGCGCCGCCCGGACGCGGGGCGCCGGGGCGCGGGGCGCCGGGGCGCGGAGCCTGCGGACGCGGGATGTTGCCGGGCGTCGGCCGCTGGCCCATGCCCTGCGCGGACGCGAAGGGGTTGTTGCCGGGACGCGGGCCGGCGGGACGCTGGCCCATGCCCTGCGACGAGGCGAAGGGGTTGTTGCCGGGACGCGGCGTGCCACCCGGGCGCGCGGCGGCCTGCGGGGCGGGTGCTGCGGGGCCGGGCTTCGGGCCGGGGCGACCGCCCGAGGCCGCGGGCGCGGCGGGAGCGGAGCCCGCGGCGGATGCCGCGGGCGCCGCCTCGGCGGCGGGGGCCGGAGCCGGAGCGGCGGGGGCCTCGGAGCGCGGCGCTGCGGGCGCCGGAGCCTTCGGGGCCGGAGCCTTGGGGGCGGGCGCCTTCGGGGCGGCCGGGCCGGGCCGGGGTGCGCTCCCCCGTGCGGGGGACGCGGTCTGAGCCGCAGCCGGCTTGGCCGCGTTCTCGGTGTCAAGGGCGGCGCGGAGCTTGCGAGCCACAGGCGGCTCGATCGTCGACGAGGGACCCTTGACGAATTCGCCGAGTTCCTTCAGCTTCGCGAGCGCGACCTTGCTGTCGACGCCGTATTCGGAAGCGATCTCGTGCACGCGCGGTTTTGCGTTTGCCACAGTTCTCCTGTCTGGGGGTCTACCCCGGACAGGGCAGACCATTAGTCGCGGACGGGTCTCATTTCGAGCCGTTCACTTTGTGTCCATAGCCATTCAGCCGTTTCTCGATGGTCTGCGTGTCGAGGGGACCCGACACACGCAAGGCTCGTACGAACGCGCGGCGCCGGAGTGCGGCATCCACGCACGGCACCGACTCGTGCACCCATGCGCCCCGTCCCGGGAGGACAGCCCGCTCGTCGGGGACGAGCACGCCGTCGACCTGCACAACGCGCAGGAGTGAGGATCGGGGAGCACGCGTGCGACAGCCGACGCACGTCCGTACAGCATCCATGTTACCACCGGAGCGATATGCCCCGGACCCCCTTCGACTACCACCGGGGCGCCATGCCCCGGACCCCCTTCGACTGCCCCCGGCTGGAGGTCGACTGCGCCGTCAGTTGTCCTCGAGCACGCTGTCCGGCTGGATGTCGATCTTGGCGCCGGTGAGCTTCGCGGCCAGGCGGGCGTTCTGCCCCTCCTTGCCGATGGCGAGCGAGAGCTGGTAGTCGGGGACGAGCGCCCGGACCGCCTTGGTGGATGCGTCCAGCACGAACGCCGACGTGACCTTCGCGGGGGACAGGGCGTTCGCGACGAACTTCGCCAGCTCGGGGTCGTAGTCGACGATGTCGATCTTCTCTCCGCTGAGTTCCTCGGTGACCGAGCGCACGCGCCGGCCCAGCTCCCCGATGCACGCGCCCTTGGCGTTGATCGACGGGTCGTTCGCCTTCACCGCGATCTTCGTGCGGTGGCCGGCCTCGCGGGCGAGCGAGACGATCTCGACCAGGCCGTTGGCGATCTCCGGCACTTCGAGGGCGAAGAGCTTGCGGACCAGACCCGGGTGCGTGCGCGACACGGTGATCGCCGGGCCCTTGGTGCCCTTGGCGACCGAGGTCACGTAGACGCGGATGCGGGACCCGTGCGCGTAGTCCTCACCCGGCACCTGCTCTTCGGGAGGCAGGATGGCCTCGACCGTCCCGAGGTCGACGTGCACCATGCGCGGGTTCGGCCCCTGCTGGACGACGCCGGCGACGATGTCGCCCTCCTTGCCGCGGAACTCGCCGAGCACGGCGTCGTCGGCGATGTCGCGCAGGCGCTGGCTGATGACCTGCTTGGCCGCGAAGGCGGCGATGCGGCCGAAGTCGTCGGGCGTCTCCTCCTCCTCGCCGATCACGGCGCCCTCGTCGTCGGTGAGGGGGAGGAAGATCGCAACATGACCGGTCTTGCGGTCGAGGTGCGCGCGGGCGCCATCGGGAAGCTCGCCGACCGCCGACGAGTTCTTCGCGTACGCCGTCAGGATGGCCTGCTCGATGATGCGCACGAGTTCGTCGAAGGGGATCTCCTTCTCGCGCTCGATCGTCCGGAGAAGTGCGAGATCGATATCCATCAGGGCCTCCCTATTCAGCTCTCGCCGGGCGCGGTGGCGCGCGGCATCCTTACGAGATTACCGGATGCGATCCCCGACGGCGCTGAGAGCGGTGCCCGGAGACAGTGCGCCGCTCATAGACGGGGTCATCGGCCCACGTCCAGTCCCTTTCGCGTGTCGGTGCCAGGGTGTACCCCGGAAGCATGACCCCAGGCGACATCCCAGACGACGACGCGGGCGCGACCCGCGACGACCGCGGCAGCACCCACATCCTCCCCGGCAGCGAGCGCGAACCGGTCTCCGGCGCGACGGTAGCCGGCCCGGTCCACCCCGACGCCGAGATCGAGGCCACGCTCGTGCTGCGGCGCAAGGCCGAAGTGCCCGAGTCGGCGCTCGAGCACCCGATCCCGCGAGCGGAGTTCGTGGAGAAGTACGGCGCGGACCGCGCGGACGCCGATGCCGTTGCAGCCGCCGTGCGCGATGCGGGTGCGACCGTCGTCAGCGTTGATCTCGGAGAGCGGCTCATGCGGATCCGCGGAACCGTGAGCGCGCTGCAGCGACTGTTCGGCACTGCTCTCCACGTCGCCGACGACAGCGGCAACAGCTTCCGGCAGCGCACCGGTCCTCTCCGAGTCCCGGATGACCTGCACGAGCGGGTGACCGCCGTGCTCGGGCTCGATGACCGCCCGCAGGCGCGCACCCACTTCCGGGTGTTACCCGAGGCGGCGGCCGCCGTCAGCTACACACCCGTGCAGGTCGGCGCGATGTACCGGTTCCCGCCCGGCACCGACGGCTCCGGGCGCACGGTGGCGATCATCGAGCTCGGCGGCGGATTCGCCCCGTCGGACCTCGACGCCTATTTCTCGGGTCTCGGCATCCACCCCACCCCCACCGTGACCGCCGTCGGCATCGACGGCGCGACGAACCAGCCGGGCCAGGACCCGAACGGCGCGGACGGCGAGGTGCTGCTCGACATCGAGATCGTCGGAGCGCTCGCCCCCGCAGCGCACATCATCGTCTACTTCGCCCCGAACACCGATGCCGGATTCCTCGATGCGGTCACGGCGGCCGCGCACGCGACCCCGACCCCCGATGCCATCAGCATCAGCTGGGGACAGAGCGAGGACGCGTGGACCGCACAGGCGCGCACCGCGATGGACGCGGCGTTCGTGGATGCCGCCGCCCTCGGCGTGACGGTGACCGCCGCCTCCGGCGACGACGGCAGCAACGACAACGTCAATGACGGGTCGCCGCACGTGGACTTCCCCGCATCCAGCCCTCATGCGCTCGGGTGCGGCGGCACGACGCTGCACGGATCCGGGGGCACGATCGCGTCCGAGACCGTGTGGAACAACGGCACCGGCCGGGGTGCCACGGGCGGCGGCGTCAGCGACGCGTTCCCGCTGCCGTCGTGGCAGAAGCCCGTCGGCGTGCCGGCAGCTCCCGACGGCTCGGCGGGTCGGGGAGTCCCCGATGTCGCCGGTGACGCCGATCCGCAGACGGGCTACAAGGTGCGCGTCGATGGAGCGGACGTCGTGATCGGCGGTACGAGCGCGGTGTCTCCGCTGTGGGCCGCACTCGTCGCACGGCTCGTCGAGGCCACCGGGACTCCGCTCGGCCTCGTGCAGCCGAAGCTCTACGCCGGTGCGACGGCCTCCGTCACCGCGGCCGGCTTCCGCGACATCACCTCCGGCAACAACGGCGCATACTCCGCCAAGGCGGGCTGGGACGCCTGCACGGGCCTCGGCTCCCCCATCGGCACCGCACTCCTGACGCACCTGAGCGGGTGACCCGCTGCAGGCTCAGGTGGGTGCCGATCCCGACGACGTGACGCGCACCGACGACTCCAGCGCGTTGATCGCGCCGATCAGCCGGAAGAGGTCGCCGACGCGACGCTGGTCGAGGGTGAGGGCGATGCGGGGCAGCTCGAGCCGATCGTCGTCTTGGACCTCGGGCGGCAGCGGCGCCGTGCGGTGGATCGAGCCCGAGGCGACGAGGTCGTGGAAGCGCGCGTCGAGCGTGCCGATCTCGGCATCCGTCGGCTCAGCCTTCAGCCGCAGCACGAGGGTCGTCCCGACCCAGCGCAGGGAGTCGTAGTTCCGCCAGAAGCCCGTGATCTCGGCTGCGGCCGCCTCGACCGAATCCGTGATGAGGACCCGGTCGAGGTCATCGCGCGCGATGAGTCCAGCGGGGACGAGCTCGTCGTGGATGAAGAGCCGGAGCCCGTCCCAGTAGGTTCCACCGGGGCGGTCGAGCAGGACGATCGGCACCGGTTCCGCCTTGCCCGTCTGCTGCAGGGTGAGCAGCTCGAAGGTCTCGTCGAGAGTGCCGAAGCCGCCCGGTAGGCTCACGAAGCCACGCGACTCCTTCATCAGCATGAGCTTGCGGGTGAAGAAGTACTTCATCGTCACGTGGTTGGGGTCGGCCGCGACGATGGCGCTGGGCTTCTCCTCGAACGGCAGCCGGATCGATACGCCGATCGACAGCTCGGGACCCGCTCCCTCCGCGGCCGCCTGCATGATCCCGGGCCCCGCGCCGGTCACGACCATCCACCCGAGTCGCGCGAGCGAGGCCGCCACCTGCTCGGCCTGCGCGTAGAGCGGGTCGTGGTCCTTGGTGCGCGCCGAGCCGAAGACCGTGACCTTCGAGGCTCCGTCATACGGCGCGAAGAGCCGGAACGCGCTGCGCATCTCCTCCACGGCGGCGGCTGTGATCTTCAGGTCGAGCCGCTCGGTTCCGTCACGACCGAGTTCCAGGCCGGTCGCCAGGATGCGGCGCACCAGGCTGCGGTTCACGGTGATGCCCTCGGCATCCATCAGCTCGTCGAGGCGTGCGCGCAGCGGGTCGATGTCGCTCATGAAGCCACCCTTGCACCATTCCCGCTGAGCGGGGTGAACGGATGGTGACGCGGCTCAGGGCCGCAGGGCGTGGAGTGCGTCGTGGACCGGAACGACATCGCGCTCGCCGCTGCGGCGGTCCCACAGCTCCACCTGGCCGTCGGCCGCGCCACGGCCCACGATCACGATCCGCGGCACACCGATGAGTTCGGCGTCGGCGAACTTCACGCCGGGCGAGACCTTGGCGCGGTCGTCGTACAGCACGTCGAGGCCGCTGTGCTCGAGCTGGGCGGACAGGGACTCGGCGAGCTCGAAGGCCACCGGGTCCTTGCCCGTCGCGATGACGTGCACGTCGAACGGCGCGACGGCGTCCGGCCAGACCAGACCCTTCTCGTCGTTGTTCAGCTCCGCGATGATCGCGAGGATGCGCGTCACGCCGATGCCGTACGAGCCCATCGTGACGGTGACGAGCTTGCCGTTCTCGTCGAGCACCTTGAGTCCGAGCGCGTCGGCGTACTTGCGACCGAGCTGGAAGACGTGGCCGATCTCCATCCCGCGGGCGAGGGTCACCGGGCCGGAGCCGTCCGGTGCCGGGTCGCCCTCGCGCACGGTTGCCACCTCGACGAATCCGTCGGCCGTGAAGTCGCGGCCTGCGACGAGCGAGTGCACGTGCTTCTGGTCGATGTTCGCGCCCGTGATCCAGCTCGTGCCATCGACGACCCGCGGGTCGAGGAAGTACCGGATGCCGGTCGCCGACTCCTCGCCGAGGATCGGGCCGGTTTCCGACCAGGGTCCGATGTAGCCCTTGACGAGCAGCGGGTGCTTCTCGAAGTCGGCGTCGTTCGCGGCCTCGACCTCGGCAGGCGCGAAGGCCACCTCGACCCGCTTGTCGTCGACATCGCGATCGCCGGGAAGTCCCACGACGACGACCTCGCGGGTGCCGTCGAGGTGCGTGAGCGCGAGTACCACGTTCTTGAGGGTGTCCGCCGCGGTGTACTCGCCGTCCAGGACGGCGTTCGAGTGAGCGACGAGGGTCTCGATCGTCGGCGTGTTCGGCGAGTCGTAGACCACCGGGGCCGGCAGGCCGTCGAACGGGATCGCGTCGGGCACGACGGTCTCGAACGCCTCGACGTTGGCGGCGTAGCCGCCGGGCGAGCGCACGAAGGTGTCCTCGCCGACCGCCGTCGGGTGCAGGAACTCCTCGCTGCGCGAGCCGCCCATGGCGCCCGCATCCGCCTGCACGATGACGTACTCGAGCCCGAGTCGCTGGAAGATGCGCTCGTACGCATCGCGCTGCGCCATGTACGACGCATCCAGGCCGCCGTCCGTATGGTCGAACGAGTAGGCGTCCTTCATCGTGAACTCGCGGCCGCGCAGGAGACCGGCGCGGGGACGAGCCTCGTCGCGGTACTTGTCCTGGATCTGGTAGATCGTCAGCGGCAGGTCCTTGTACGACGAGTACAGGTCCTTCACGAGCAGCGTGAACGCCTCCTCGTGGGTCGGGGCGAGGAGGTAGTCGGCATCCTTGCGGTCCTTGAGGCGGAAGATGCCGTCGCCGTACTCGTCCCAGCGGCCGGTCGCCTCGTACGGGTCGCGGGGCATCAGGGCCGGGAAGTGCACCTCCTGGGCGCCCGCGGCATCCATCTCCTCGCGGATGACCTTCTCGAGGCGTGCCTTCACCCGCAGCCCCAGCGGCAGCCACGCGAAGATGCCCGGCGCCTGGCGGCGGATGTAGCCGGCGCGCACGAGCAGCCTGTGGCTCGTGACCTCGGCGTCGGCGGGGTCTTCACGGAGCGTGCGGAGGAAGAACTTCGAGAGACGGGTGACCACGAGCACCAAGTCTATTGATGCGCGGTCACCGTCCCGACGACGATCAGTTCAGGGCGCGCGTGCCCTCGGGGATGATGCCGCCGGCGTACAGTCCGGCGGCGACGTCCTGGAGCGCGGTCAGGGCAACGCGCTGCGGCAGCGGACCGTAGGAGATGCGGGCGACGCCGAGCTCCTCGTACTGCGTCGACGTCAGCGCGCCCGGGAGGCCGATGACGCTCATCTTTCCGCGGCCGATGCCCTCGACGAGCCGCTGCGTGAGCTCGGCGTCGAAGATGCCGGGGACGAAGACGCAGGTCGCGCCGGCGTCGAGGAAGGCACGACCGCGCTCGATGGCGTCGGCGATCGACTCCTCGATGGCCCGGTCGCGCGCCCGCACGAAGGCGTCGGTGCGGGCGTTCAGCACGAAGGGGACTCCCTCGGCCTCGCCGGCGCGCACGATGGCCTCCACGTTCGCGACCGACTCGGCGAGCGGGCGCAGGCGGTCCTCGACGTTGGCGCCCACGACTCCGACGCCGATGGCACGCCGCGTGGTCTCCCCCGCGTCGTCGTACCCGTCGTCGAGGTCGGCGGTCACCGGCAGATCGACGGCCGCCGCGATGCGCCCCACCATGTCCAGCATCACATCGCGGGGGATCGCGCCGTCGGCGTACCCGAAGCTCGACGCGATGGAGTGGCCCGCCGTGGCGATGGCGGTCGTCTCGGGAAGGGCGGCGACGGCCCGGGCGGACACGACATCCCAGATGTTGACGACACGGAGGATCTGCGGCGCGGCGTACAGCCCGGCGAGGGTCTGCGCCTTCTCAGCGAGGGAGCTCATGGACCCACGCTATCGATCCCCGTGTCAGGCTCGGCGCATCGTCGGGCTCGGCGCATCGTCGGGCTCGGCGCATAGTGTGGCTGGGTGCCCACTCGTCGCGCGCATCTGACCGCATCCACCGCGCAAGGATCGCTCGCCGCGTCGCTGGCCGCGCTGCGCGTCTCGCTCGGGATCCCCGACGACTTCCCGCCGGACGTGCTCGCGGAGGCGCTGGCCGCGACCGCGGACGCACCGCAGCTCGACCTCCGCGACATCCCGTTCGCGACGCTCGACCCGGCCGGCTCGCGCGATCTGGACCAGGCGTTCCAGCTCGATCGCACGGCATCCGGGTGGCGCGTGCGGTACGCGATCGCGGACGTGCCGGGCTTCGTGCAGTCCGGCGGGGCGATGGATGCCGAGGCCCGCCGCCGCGGTCAGACCCTGTATGCGGCGGACGGCACCGTGCCGCTGCATCCTGTCGCCATCAGCGAGGGGAAGGCATCGCTCCTTCCCGGCGAGGACCGGCCCGCCTTCGTGTGGACGCTCGAGCTCGACAGCGACGGCGCCGAGACGTCGCACCGCGTCGAGCGGGCGTGGGTGCGCTCGCGCGTGCAGCTCGACTATCCCGCGACCCAGGCGGCTCTGGATGCGGGCCAGGACAGCCCGGCGGCTCTGCTTCGCGAGATCGGCATGGCCCGCCTCGAGCAGGAGCGGCTGCGGGGCGGGGCGAGCCTGAATCTCCCCGACGAGGAGATCGTGCGGGATGCCTCGGGCAACTACCGCATCGAACGCCGGCGGACGCTGCCGATCGAGGACTGGAACGCGCAGCTCTCCTTGATGACCGGGATGGCCGCAGCATCCCTCATGCTCGAGGCCGAGGTCGGGATCCTGCGCACGATGCCCGCCCCCGACGAGAAGTCGATCGACGCCTTCCGCACGCGAACGATCGCGCTGGGCCTGCCCTGGCGCGAGGGGCAGGCGTACGGCGAGTACCTCCGGGGTCTGGATCGGAACGACCCGCGGGCGCTCGCCGCGCTGCAGGCGGCCGTCTCCCTGTTCCGGGGTGCCGGGTACGCGACGTTCGACGGCGAGCCGCCCGCCGGCTCCGTCCAAGCCGCGGTGGCGGCGCCGTACGCGCACGTCACGGCTCCGCTGCGCCGGCTCGTGGACCGCTGGGGACTCGTCGTGTGCGCCGCGGCCTCGAGCGGCGGCGCGGTGCCGGATTGGGCGCGGACGAGTCTGCCGCTCGTCCCCGACCTCATGGCCGAGTCGACGAAGAAGGCCTCCCAGCTGTCATCCGGGTCCATCAACCGCGTCGAGGCAGCGCTTCTGCGCCACCGCGTCGGCGAGCGGTTCCCGGCGATCGTCCTGGAGGTGTTCGACGGAAAGGCGCGGATCCAGCTGACAGATCCCCTCGTGACGGCGTCGTGCCGTGTCGCACCCGATGTCGCAGCGGGCACGACGATCACCGTGACGTGCGCGGCAGCGGACATCGTCACCGGGACGGTGGCCTTCGACTCATGACGACCGTGCTGCTCTGCGGCTTCGAGCCCTTCGGGACGGATGCTGTGAACCCCTCCGGCGATGCCGTGCGCGACGTCGCCGCACGCTGGCGCGGACCCGAGCAGCTCGTGGTCGAGGTGCTCCCCGTGACCTTCGCCGGCGCCGCTGCCAGGCTCGCCGAACTGCTGGACGAGCACGACCCCGACACCGTCGTCTGCACGGGCCTGGCGGGCGGGCGCTCGCGCATCTCGGTGGAACGCGTCGGCGTGAACCTGATCGACGCCCGCATCGCGGACAACGACGGCGACCAGCCGGTCGACGTGCGGTCACTGCCCGGCGGTCCACCAGCGGTCTTCTCCTCGCTGCCTGTGAAGGCGATCGTGCGGGATGCGTCGGCCCTCGGCATCCCGATCGAGACGTCGCTTTCCGCGGGGAGCTTCGTGTGCAACCACGTGCTCGTGCACGCGGGTGCCTGGGCGGACGCGCACGGCCGACGTGCGGGCTTCATCCACGTGCCGTGGGCGGCCGGTCAGGCCCCGGGCGGCGAGCCGGAGCTTCCGCTGGAGACGATCGTCCGCGCGCTCGAGGTCGCGATCCGGACGAGTCTGGATGTGTCCGTCGACACCGCGATCCCCGGCGGCACGATCAGCTGAGTGCCGTCGTCCGATCGATCCGGAAGTTCGGGAAGCCCGACCCCGTTGGTCAGCGCTCCGGGCTCGAGGTACCGCTCTCACGCCACCCGTCTCGCGGGCTCAGATCGAGGGAGCCGCCGTGGTGGTCATGACGAGCAGCTGCGGGTCGGAGAGGTCGAGCGAGACCCGGATCGATGCGAACTCCGCCAGCGAGGCGACGTGCGTGCCGCCGCACAGGAAGCCCACCTCGCCCTCCGGCAGGACGCAGCGCCACATGCGGCGGTCGACGATCGTGGGCCCGTCGACGTCGATGCGACTCGCGCCCCCGGACGCCACCCACGCGGCCAGCAGCGCGTTGATGCGCTCCTGGCGGGCGCTGAGCGTCGCGGCCAGGCCGTCCGGGTCGAAGCCGGCACGGCGCAGGCTCTTGCCGAGCCGGTAGTCGTCGACACTGCCGTCGGGGTGGATGCGGCTCGACTGGTTCGCGCGGCCCTCGAAGTCGGGGTTGCCCAGGGGGTCGCTGCCGGGGTCCTTCCGCCAGAGATCGGCGAGCGCCGCATCGAGGGCGAGGGATGCGAGGTGGCACGCGGTGTGGCCTCGGCTCAGGCCGGCACGGGTCACGCCGTCGACCTCCGCCTCGACCGCGGCGCCGTCGGCGAGCCACGCGGGAGTCGGCCCGGAGAGCCGGTGGCCGACGAGCCACGTCCAGCCCTCGGCGCCGCGCTTGGCGGGGATGTCGGCGCCGATGGCGAACTCGCCCTCGTCGGAGAGCGCGGCCATCACGGCCTCGGAGACGCGCACCGACTCGTCGCCGGAACGCAGGACCCCGGCATCCCCCGGCTGATCCGGCCAGGTGTGGTCGACCGGGTGGAAGGGCGTCGCATCCAGCACGACGATGTCGTCGTGCACGCGGACCACGGTTCCCTCCCCCGTGAGCGCCCCGGACGGGAAGGTGACGACCGTCGGCGCCATCAGGCGGTCACGACCTGCGCGGTGCCGGTCGCGGCATCCGGTCCCATCTCGTCGGCGATGCGGTTCGCCTCCTCGATGAGGGTGGCGACGATCTCGGCCTCCGGGACGGTCTTGATGACCTGACCCTTGACGAAGATCTGCCCCTTGCCATTGCCCGAGGCGACGCCGAGGTCCGCCTCTCGGGCCTCGCCCGGTCCGTTGACGACGCATCCCATGACGGCGACGCGCAGCGGAACGGTCATGTCCTTCAAGCCCTCGGTCACGGCATCGGCGAGGGAGTAGACGTCGACCTGCGCGCGCCCGCATGAGGGGCACGAGACGATCTCGAGCTTGCGCTCGCGGAGGTTCAGCGACTGCAGGATCTGGTGGCCGACCTTGACCTCCTCGGCGGGCGGCGCGGACAGCGAGACGCGGATGGTGTCGCCGATGCCCTCGGCGAGGAGGATGCCGAACGCGGTCGCGCTCTTGATCGTGCCCTGGAAGGCCGGGCCCGCCTCGGTGACCCCGAGATGCAGCGGCCAGTCGCCGCGTTCGGCGAGCAGCCGATACGCCTTCACCATGACGATCGGGTCGTTGTGCTTGACGGAGATCTTGAAGTCGTGGAAGTCGTGCTCCTCGAAGAGCGAAGCCTCCCAGACGGCGCTCTCGCAGAGCGCCTCGGGGGTCGCCTTGCCGTACTTCTCGAGCAGTCGCCGGTCGAGCGAGCCGGCGTTCACGCCGATGCGCAGCGAGACGCCGGCCGCCTTCGCCGCGGCCGCGATCTCTCCGACCTTGTCGTCGAACTGGCGGATGTTGCCCGGGTTCACGCGCACCCCTGCGCATCCCGCGTCGATCGCCTGGAAGACGTACTTGGGCTGGAAGTGGATGTCGGCGATCACGGGGATCTGGCTCTTCGCGGCGATGATGTGCAGCACATCCGCGTCATCCTGCGACGGAACCGCCACGCGCACGATCTCGCATCCGGATGCGGTGAGCTCGGCGATCTGCTGGAGCGTCGCATTGATGTTCGTCGTGGGCGTCGTCGTCATCGACTGGACGCTGACGGGGGCATCGCCTCCGACGAGCACCTTTCCGACCTTGATCTGACGGCTCTTGCGTCGGGGAGCGAGGACTTCCGGCACACGGGGCATCCCGAGATTCACTGCTGGCACGGAGTCCAGCCTACGACGCGGGCACCGACAACGGCCTGACAGACGTGGATGCTCGGCGACCGCGGATGCCGCACCCGTCCGGGGCGCCGACACACGCCGGGGGGCGGCATCCGCTGTCTGATATCGTGACCGCATGACCGCGAACCGTTCCTGGTGGCCCGCCTCCTAGGCGGTGTGTTCGCGTTCCCTGACACAGACCGCCCTCGGGCGGTCTTGTCGTTTCGGCGGCCGCTCCCCGCATCCGAGCACTGACGGAAGAACCGATGAATCTGCATCACCTCGTCGCGAGCGACGCACCCTTCGCCCTGATCGCCCGTGACCCGGACTCCGTCGAACTGCTGACCGGCGACATCGTCGACGTCGAGCTGCTGGCCGACATCCCGCTAAAAGATACCTCGGGCGCGGCGCGGGAGGTGCTCGCACTCGTTCCGTACCGCCAGGTGCGCGAGCGCGGGTTCGTCTGCCACGACGACGGCGCACCGCTGCGCTGCCTGGTGGTCTCCGAGCACGTGCGGATCCCGCGCGACGAGGCTCTCGCACAGCTGCCGACCGAGCGCATCCCGCTCGTCGATGCCGGCTTCGACATCGCCGACGAGGAGTACGCGCAGATCGTCCGCCGCGTCATCGCGGACGAGATCGGCCAGGGCGAGGGCGCCAACTTCGTCATCCGCCGCGACTTCACGGCAGAGGTCGACGCCGATCCCCGCTTGGCCGCGCTCGCCTGGTTCCGCGCGCTGCTCACGCATGAGCGCGGCGCCTACTGGACGTTCGCCGTCGTCACCCCCGGCCACGTCGCGGTGGGCGCCAGCCCCGAGGCGCACGTGAGCGCACGCGACGGCGTCGTCACGATGAACCCCATCTCCGGCACGTTCCGGCATCCCGCGGGCGGGGCCACCGCCGCCACGCTGACGGAGTTCCTGGAATCGACCAAGGAGACCGAGGAGCTCTTCATGGTCGTCGATGAGGAGCTGAAGATGATGAGCGCGGTCTGCTCGGACGGCGGCCGCATCACCGGTCCGCACCTCAAGGAGATGTCGCGTCTCACCCACACCGAGTACATGCTGCGCGGGCGCAGCAGGCTCGACCCGCGCGACATCCTCCGCGAGACGATGTTCGCCCCGACCGTCACCGGCTCGCCGATGCAGAACGCCTGCACCGTGATCGCCCGTCACGAGGCCAGCCCGCGTGGCTACTACTCGGGTGTCGCGGCGCTGTTCACGCCGCGAGTGACGCTCGCCGCAGACGAGCCGACGCACGATCTGGATGCGCCGATCCTCATCCGCACCGCGTATCTCGTCGACGGACGCCTGCGCGTGCCCGTCGGCGCGACGCTCGTTCGTCACTCCGACCCGTACGGCGAGGTGGGCGAGACGCACGGCAAGGCGGCCGGGGTGCTGGGAGCGATCGGCGCCGTGCCGCGCGACATGGTGAGCGAGGCGCGCACCGCCGCGATCGACGAGGATGCCCCCGCTCCGCCAACCGCGCCGCTGGCCGATGACCCCGACATCGCCCGCCTGCTCGCGTCGCGCAACGCGCGCCTCGCCGCATTCTGGCTCAACCCTCAGGACGTGGACGGCTCCGGCCCCTTCGCGGGCCGCACGGCGCTCGTGGTCGATGCGGAGGACCGGTTCACCACGATGCTCGCCCACCAGCTGCGCCACCTCGGACTCCAGGTCGAGATCGCGCCGTGGGCGCAGGTCACCGCCGAGCAGCTGGATGCGGCGGACCTCGTCGTGTGCGGTCCCGGCCCGGGCGACCCGCGCGACACCACGAGCCCTCGCATCCGGCGTATGCAGGAGGTCGTGGCGCACCGACGGGATGCGGAGGCGCCGCTGCTGGCGGTGTGCCTCAGCCATCAGATCCTGGCTGATCGGCTCGGCATCGAGCTGGCTCCCCTGGATGCGCCGCACCAGGGGCTGCAGAAGACGGTCGACGTCTTCGGGACTCCGGCATCCATCGGGTTCTACAACACGTTCACCGCGCGCGTCGCACCGGGCACCACCCGCGTGGGCGATGCGGAGGTCTCAGCCGACGCAGCCGGGGATGTGTACGCGCTGCGCGGACACCGCTTCGCGTCGGTACAGGGGCACCTCGAGTCGATCCTGTCCCGCGACGGCATGGACACGCTCGAGCGCCTCGTCGCGCACGCCCTCGCCTGACCTCCGCCGCAGATCTTCCGGGCAGGCTAGGCCGCCAGCGCGAGGTAGGGCTCCCAGCGCGGGTCGGTGCGCTCGGTGCCGCGCACCGTCCAGTGCGCGCCCTGCGGGGGCCGCGGCATGAGCCGCAGCTCCCACCCCATCTCCTGAGGCGTCTTGTCGCCCTTCACGTTGTTGCAGCGCAGGCAGCAGGCGACGAGGTTCTCCCAGGAGTCGGCGCCGCCGCGCGAGCGCGGCAGCACGTGGTCGATCGTCGCCGCGGCCTTGCCGCAGTATGCGCAGCGGTGGGAATCACGGCGCAGGACTCCGCGTCGCGTGACCGGCACGCGGCGACCGCCGGGCAGCCGCACATAGCGGGTGAGAAGGATGACGACGGGTCTGTCGTAGGAGCGCTGGGTGCCCCAGACGGGGTCCTCCTCCATGCGCTCGACGATCGTCGCCTTGTCGTTCATGACGAGCACGAGGGCTCGCTTGAACGACACGATCGCCAGCGGCTCGTAGCCCGCATTCAGCACCAGTGTGCGCATTCCTCTGTTCCTCTCGAATGGCCGGGACGGCTTCGCGGTATTCGATGTGGAAGCGCCGTCGAGCGCGTGAGGGCATGAAAAAAGGCGCTGTCTACAGACAGCGCCTCGGCGCCGCGGACATGCCGCGGCTTCCGCTCGTGCAATGCCGGAGGACGAGCAATCCGAGCGCATCCATGGTGCGGATGCGTGGTGTGCTGGCCATCGGCTCTCCCTCGCTCTCTCAAGCGTTCCGGGTTCAGGCTAACGCACACGCCACCTGACGAGGCCCGGGAACCGGGGAAACATCAGGTGGCGTGTCGAAGAACGAAGCCGTCGAGCCGACGTGCGGGTTTACGGAACGGGGCCCGCGTTGGCCACGATCCACGCGAGCGGGTCGATCGTGACGCCGTTGAGGTGGACCTCGAAGTGGAGGTGGTTCGCGGTCGAGCGGCCGGTGCTGCCCACGGCCCCGATCTGCTGGCCGGCCGCCACCGTCTGGCCGACCTGGACCAGGCGGCTGCCGTAGATCATGTGGCCGTAGACGGTCGTGACGCGCTGGCCGTTGATGACCGAGTCGATGTAGATGCAGACGCCGTACCCGCCGACGCTGTCGGCAGAGGTGCGGACGACGCCGGCCGCGGCCGCGAAGATCGGGGTGCCCGCCGGATCGAGCAGGTCGACGCCCTGGTGCTCGCCGCCGCGGGCGAGATACCCGTCACCGATCTTCTGGACGTGGGCGAGGGGCCACCGGACCGCCCCGGAGCCCGGTGCCACCAGCCCGTAGTTGAACTTGGACCTGGATGCCGAAGCAGGGGCAGCCGCCTTGGCCTTGGCACGGGCGGCCGCGGCCGCCTCGGCCTTCGCCTTGGCGAGCTCCTCGGGAGTCGTCGCCGTGTAGGTGTCGCGCTGGACCGACGCCTCGGTGGCGTTGGACGCGACGACCAGCGTCTGTGCGTCTCCCGCGGCGACCTGCTGGAGTGTCTTCGCGCTGGCCGTCGGGGTGAGTGCGCCGAAGGCGGGGATCGCCACCGTGGCCACGAGTCCGCCGACCATGGCGAGCACGACGATCGCCTTCAGCGGCTTGCGCGCCCTGCCCTTGCGTGACGCGGCCGCGACGGGCGCCGGTCGCGCCGGGGGTCGACTCGTGGGACGTTGCGCTGTCGCGCGCTCCGTCCGTCGGGTTCGGGTCAGACCGGTCTGCGTGTCTGCGTTCTCGTTCGACGGCGCTTCGATGTGCTCAGCCAAATTGTCCTCCGGCGCCTCTGCGCCGGAGCGCTGGCTCGTCAGCACTGTTGTGTCGGGGCACGAGGTGCAGGCTTAACCGCACAGACGACGAGCCGGAGAGGCAATCCGTGCGGAGTCCGACGGCGGGCTTCTCGCCTGTGGACTCCCTCACGCTACCCGATGGTAACGAATATGTCACGTTGGACACGGAGGTCGAGACGATCCAAGAGTGAACGGCGCTCAGTTCCTGTCATCCACGAGGAAGATGTGCGACGCGACCTCCACCGGAAGTTCGAGGGCCTCGCCGTTCCCGTCCATCTGGACCAGCACGTACCCTTCGCTGAAGCGGAAGTCGCCGCGGGCTCCGGGCACGACACCGGCCGATTTGAGCTGCTGCAGCAGCTCCGGATCGACCTGGGCGGGCTCGGCGAGGCGCCGGACGACACCCTGGATGGGCTCTCCCGCCTCGTTGAGTCGTCGCACGAGACCGACGACGGCAGTGCGGTCGAAGGGCAGCACGTCGTCGCCGAGCTGCTCGAGTCCCGGGATCGGATTGCCGTACGGCGACTCGGTCGGGTGACCGAGCAGTTCGATGAGGCGCAGCTCGACCTGCTCGCTCATCACGTGCTCCCAGCGGCACGCCTCTTCGTGCACGTAGGCCCAGTCGAGCCCGATGACATCGCTCAGCAGCCGCTCCGCGAGCCGGTGCTTGCGCATGACGTCGACGGCCTTATGGCGACCGTCGGCCGTGAGCTCCAACGTGCGGTCGTCGGACACGATCACGAGACCGTCACGCTCCATGCGTCCGACGGTCTGCGACACCGTCGGACCCGAGTGTCCGAGGCGCTCCGAGATGCGCGCACGCAGCGGCACGATGTTCTCCTCCTCGAGCTCGAGGATCGTGCGCAGGTACATCTCGGTGGTGTCGATGAGATCGGTCATGGGGCGGGGTCCTCCGCTCGCGGAACAGGCGGTCCCAGCCTATTCGACGCGCCCCTGCCCGGGGCTCGCCGGCGGCGGGCCTGACCCCCGTCACGAGGCGTCACGCGGACAGGGGGCCGGCATCCCTCGCTTTAGACTCGGGCCATGCCTGACGTGGAGATCCCCCTCGACCTGCTGCCCGCCGACGGACGCTTCGGGTGCGGCCCGTCGAGGATCCGCCCCGCCCAGCTGGAGGCGCTGGTGCGCCGCTCGGCGATCCTCGGCACCTCGCACCGGCAGCCGCCTGTGAAGGACCTCGTCGGCAGCGTCCGTTCGCGCCTGTCCGAGCTCTTCCGTGCTCCCGAGGGCTACGAGATCATCCTCGGAGACGGTGGCTCCACCGCCTTCTGGGATGCCGCCGCCTTCGGTCTGATCGAGAGCCGGGCGCAGAACCTCGTCTCGGGCGAGTTCGGCGGCAAATTCGCGGCCGCGGCCGCGGCCCCGTGGCTCGAGGCGCCGGATGTGCGCAAGGCCGAGCCGGGCACCCGTGCGTCCGCCGAGGCCGTCGAAGGCGTCGACGTGTACGCGTGGCCGCACAACGAGACGTCGACCGGCGTCGCCTCGCCGATCGTCCGAGTGCAGGGGGATGCGGGCGCCCTCACCGTCATCGACGGCACGAGCGCAGCGGGCGGCATCGACTTCGACGCGTCCGCGGTGGATGCCTACTACTTCGCCCCGCAGAAGAACCTCGGCTCCGACGGCGGCCTGTGGTTCGCGCTCGTCTCGCCGGCGGCGATCGAGCGCATCGAGCGCATCGCGGCGTCGGGGCGCTACATCCCGGAGTTCCTGAGCCTCAAGAACGCGCTCGACAACTCGCGGCTGAACCAGACGCTCAACACGCCGGCGCTCGCGACGCTCCTCCTGCTCGACGACCAGCTCGAGTGGATCAACGGGAACGGCGGGCTCGCCTGGGCTGATGCCCGCACGCACGAGTCGTCGCAGGCGATCTACGACTGGGCCGAGGCATCCCCCGTCGCGACGCCCTTCGTCGCAGACCCGGCCGACCGCTCCCCCGTCGTCGCGACCATCGACTTCGATGACACCGTCGATGCGGCCGCGATCGCCAAGATCCTGCGGGCGAACGGCATCGTCGACACCGAGCCGTACCGCAAGCTCGGCCGCAACCAGCTTCGGATCGCGACGTTCGTCTCGATCGAGCCGGACGATGTGCGGCAGCTGCTTCGCGCGCTGGACTACGTGCTCGACAACCGCTGACAGGATCCACGGCATGGCCGATGACGACGCCGTCCCGCGCCAGACGAAGCAGCAGATGCGCACCCTCGAGCGACGGCGGGCCGTGCTCGAAGCGGCGACGAACGTCTTCGGTGCGCGCGGCTACAACAAGGGCGCGCTCGTCGAGGTCGCCGAGCAGGCCGGGATGACGCACGCCGGGGTGCTGCACCACTTCGGCAGCAAGGAGAGCCTGCTCATCGCGGTCCTCCAGTACCGCGACGGCGAGGAGGCTGCGGGCGTGCCCGGGCGCGCGCAGACGGACGGCCCGGCCTTCCTCGGACACCTCCTCGACACCGTGGTCGCGAACACCTCACGGCCCGGTGTCGTCCAGACCTACTCCGTCCTGTCGGCCGAATCGGTCACAGCGGGCCACCCGGCCCAGGCGTACTTCCGCGACCGGTTCACGGGTCTTCGCGACAAGATCGCGGACGTCTTCGCGGACGTCTGCGAGAGGGATGCCGGCGACCCGGAGGTGCGCGACGCCGCCGCGACGCTCGTGGCGGCGATGGACGGTCTGCAGGTGCAGTGGCTGCTCGATCAGCAGAGCGTCGATATGCCGCGCGCCATCGGCCGACTCATCGACGAACTCGTCGATCGTCTGCGCAGCGGGCGCACCGCACCGCCGTTTCCCCGCTCGGCGGACTGAGGAGCGTCAGGCCTCTTCGGGGGCGGACATCGCGTCGACGTCGTCGTCGTCCTCCTCGGAACCGTCCTCCTCGGAGCCGTCGTCCTCGTCCTCGTCCGACCCATCGTCGTCGTCGTCCGACTCGTCCTCGTCCGACCCATCGTCGTCCTCGTCCGACTCGTCGTCATCGGCCACGAGATCGATGTCCACGCCGTCGATATCGCCGCCGTGCACATGCATGCCCGCGTCGTCCGCGTCGTCCGCATCCAGATCGTCCTCGTCGTCGTCCAGATCGTCGACGTCCGCGTCATCATCGGACTCCTCGTCGACGCCCGCTGCGGCGCGCTCCGCCTCGAGGATCGCCTGCTGTGCCTGGTAATCCGCGAGCCGCTCGGCCCACGGCACCCAGTCCGGCGCGAGCAGCGCGTCCTCGCCCGGGAGAAGCTCGACCTCGAGCACGGTCGGCTCGTCGTCCTCGATGCGCGCGAGGCTCACGGTCCAGAACCAGCCGGGGTAGCCGGCGAGCCGGTTCGCGAAGCGCAGCGACACCACACCGTCGTCCTCGAGCGAATAACCCGCGGCATCCCCGACCGTCTCCGCAGGGGTGATCTCGTGCAGTGCCGACAGCGCGAGATCGTGCGCCGCGAGCAGGCGCTCGTCCGGCACGTCGGAGTCAGGCTTCGAAGTCATCCGCGACCTTGCGCAGCACCGCCGCGATCTTCTTCGCCTGGCCGCTGTTGGGGTAGCGACCGCGACGCAGGTCGCCGCCGATGCCGTCGAGCAGCTTGACGAGGTCCTCCACGATGACCGCCATGTCGTCGGCCGAGGGGCGGGAGCGCTTGGCGAGACTCACCGGAGCCTCGAGCACCCGCACCGACAGCGCCTGCGGGCCGCGCTTGCCGTCGGCGACGCCGAACTCGACACGCGCGCCGGTCTTCACGACCGAACCGGCGGGCAGGGCGGTGGCGTGCAGGAAGACGTCCTGACCGTCATCCGAAGTGATGAAGCCGAACCCCTTCTCGTCGTCGTAGAACCTGACCTTGCCGGTGGGCATGCGAAACCTCGCTCGTGTCGGCCCGACGTGCGGGCATAACCGGGTGGGGGGCGTCCCCCGGGGGAACCCCCAGCCTACGGCACCGGGCACCCCGACGGCCGTCGACGCATCGCCGGGCGGGGTAGGCTGATTCGGATGAGCACTGGCACCGGCGACAAGGGACAGGGCGGCGCAGACCTCCCGGTCCGGCGGATAGACCGCATCCTCGCGTTCATGGCGCTCGGGCTGACCGTGCTCTCGATCGTGTGCTTCTTCGCCGTGATCCTCGCGCGGCCCGCCGGCGTCGTGGACTTCTCGCAGGGCCTGTGGCCGACGATCATCGTGATGCCGCTGATCGCCCTGCCGATCGCGTTCGTCCTGATCGTCGTGCTGCTCGTGATGAGCTTCGTGCGCCGTGCGCGCGCCAACAAGGCCGGCGGCGCCTCGGGCGGCTCCCGCGCGGGTCGGTGAGAGGGCGGGCGCGGCGACGTGAACGACACGACCGACTCACGCGCGCTCGCCACCTGGCTCTCCGGGCGGGATGACGCCGCACTGGAGGAGCTCTTCCGCCTGCGCAGCGTGGCGCCATCGGCGCCGTGGCACGACTTCTTCGACGTGGCAGAAGGCCTGCTGGATCCGGCATCCATCGACCGGGCCCTCGCCGCCCTGCCGCGCGCGGAGCTCGTGTCCCTCGCCGCCGGCGGTGCGCCCGATCTGACGTCCCGCGCCCTGACCCGGCCGGACGGGACGCCCTATGTGTCCGTCGCCGCACGGGTCGCCGAGGCGCGGTCGGCGCATCCCGACGCGTTCGAGCCGGATGCTCCCGCGCCCGATCCGAGGCCGGCCTCGGAGAGGGATGCGGCTGCCGCCGCCGAGCGGATCTTCCGGTCGCTCACCGCCCTCACCGACATCGTGGCTGCGAGCCTCGACGCGCCCGTATCGACGACAGCGGCGGGGACGGTCAGCGCCGCCGACCGTCGTGCCCTCGTCGAGAACCACGTGGTCGACGACGGCGACGCGCTCGACGATCTGCTGGCGCTCGGGGCGGAGAGCGGCCTGCTGCGGCCCACCGATCGGGAGTGGCGCGTCACGGAGCACGGGGAGCGCTGGCTCTCGCTGCCGGCTCTCGAGCGGTGGGATGCCGTCGCCCGCGCGTTCGCGGCGAACCTGCCGCGCGGCGTCCGCGCTGCGCACGGCTACCTGCCGTACGCGGCGTGGGAGAGCACGTATCCGCTCGACCCGACGTGGCCGAGCCGTGCGGCCGCGCTCGGGCGCAGAGCCCAGCGATGGGGTCTGCGGATCGGAGACGACGAGCCGACATGGGCGACGGCTCTGCGCCTCGACGGAGCTCCGGACACCGCCGCGCTGGCATCGCTGCTGCCCGCGGAGATCGACAGGATCTACCTGCAGGCCGACCTCACGGCGATCGCGCCCGGGCCGCTGCGGTCGGACCTCGACTTGCGCCTGCGCGGCATGGCCGCGCGCGAATCCCGGGCCCAGGCCTCCACGTACCGCTTCACCGAGGAGACGGTCGGCGCCGCGGTCGCCGGAGGCGAGACCGAGGACTCGATCCGGGGTTTCCTGGAGGACATCTCACTGACCGGCATCCCCCAGCCGCTCGCCTATCTCGTCGAGCGCGCCGCGGCGCGCCACGGGCTGGTGCGCGTCGGGGTGGACGAGACCACCGGCCGGACACGAGTCGACAGCGAGGACGACACGCTCCTGCGCGCGCTCGCCGTCGATCAGTCCGTGCGCTCCATCGGCCTGGTCGAGGCGAGCGGCGGACTCGAGACGCGCGTACCGCGCGACGCCGTCTACTGGACGCTGACCGACGCCCGCTATCCGGTCGTCGCGCTCGATCCCGATGGCCGCCCCGAGCCGCTGCGGCGCCGTCGCGCGCTGCTGCCGGATGCGGCGGCCGAGCCGACGGCGCACGCCGGCCTCGTGATCGTGCTGCGCGCGAGCGCGGACACGGAATCGGATGCCGCCTGGCTCGAGCGCGAACTGGAACAGGCCGTGCGCTCGCGCGCCGTCGTCACGGTCGACGTCCGCCTGCCGGACGGCTCGACGCGCGCACTGACGATGGAGGCCTCGGGCCTCGGCGGCGGGCGCTTCCGCGGACTCGATCGCGCGGCCGACGTCGAGCGCACACTGCCGGTGTCGAGCATCGCCGCCGTCCGCCTCGCGCCCATCGCCGAGGCTCCCGGCCGCTGATCCCGGCGAGGATCCCGGGCCCGCGCGAGCCTGTCGCCTCGGCCCCCGGTAAACTCGAACGCTATGGCTGACGGACCGCTGATCGTGCAGAGCGACCGAACCGTGCTGCTCGAGGTGGCGCACCCGGATGCCGAGAGCGCGCGGCACGAGCTGGCGATCTTCGCCGAGCTCGAGCGGGCTCCCGAGCACATCCACACCTACCGCATCACGCGGCTGGGGCTGTGGAACGCCCGCGCCGCGGGTCATGACGCCGCAGACATGCTCGCGACTCTGGACCGCTGGTCGCGTTTCCCGGTCCCGCCCTCGGTCTCGATCGACATCCGCGAAACCGTGAACCGTTACGGCCGGCTCGTCATCGAGCGCCTTCCCAAGAACGAGGACGGCTCCGGCGGCGAGCTGGTCCTGCGATCGACGGATGCCGCGGTCCTGACCGAGGTCTCGAAGAACAAGCGGATCCAGCCCCTGCTCATCGGGCACCCCTCCCCCGACACTTTCGTCGTGGATGCGTGGGCACGCGGCGCGATCAAGCAGGAGCTGCTGAAGATCGGATGGCCGGCGGAGGATCTCGCGGGCTACACGCCGGGGACCCCGCATCCCATCGATCTGGATGAGGACGGGTGGCATCTGCGCCCGTACCAGCGCAAGGCCGTCGACATCTTCACCGAGGGCGGCTCAGGTGTCGTGGTGCTCCCCTGCGGCGCCGGCAAGACGCTCGTGGGCGCCGCAGCGATGGCCGACACGAAGACCACGACGCTCATCCTCGTCACCAACACCGTGAGCGCGCGGCAGTGGCGCGACGAGCTGCTCAAGCGCACGTCGCTGACGCCGGAGGAGATCGGCGAGTACTCCGGGCAGACGAAGGAGATCAAGCCGGTCACGATCGCGACCTACCAGATCCTGACCGCGAAGCGGAAAGGAGAGTACGCCCACCTCGCCCTGCTCGATGCCCTCGACTGGGGCCTGGTCGTCTACGACGAGGTGCATCTTCTGCCGGCGCCCGTGTTCAAGCTCACCGCCGACCTGCAGGCGCGGCGGCGCCTCGGTCTCACCGCCACGCTCGTGCGCGAGGACGGCCGCGAGGGCGACGTCTTCAGCCTCATCGGGCCCAAGCGGTTCGACGCGCCCTGGAAGGAGATCGAGGCGCAGGGCTTCATCTCCCCCGCCGTCTGCTACGAGGTGCGCGTCGACCTTCCGGACGGCGATCGGCTGGAGTACGCGGCCGCAGCCGACGACGAGCGCTACCGGCTCGCCGCCACGGCGCCGGCGAAGATCGGCGTCGTCCGGCGTCTCGTCGAGCGGCACAAGGGCGAGCAGATCCTCGTCATCGGGCAGTACCTCGACCAGATCGACGTCCTCGCCGAGGCGCTCGACGCTCCGAAGATCACCGGCGCCACCCCCGTGGACGAGCGCGAGCGACTGTACCAGGCGTTCCGCGAGGGCACGGTCGAGGTGCTCGTCGTGTCGAAGGTCGCGAACTTCTCCATCGACCTGCCCGAGGCATCCGTCGCCATCCAGGTGTCGGGGTCGTTCGGCTCCCGCCAGGAGGAGGCGCAGCGACTCGGACGCCTGCTGCGTCCCAAGCAGTCGAACCACACCGCGAGCTTCTACACGCTCATCGCCCGCGACACCGTCGACCAGGATTTCGCGCAGAACCGCCAGCGGTTCCTCGCCGAGCAGGGATACGCCTACACGATCCTCGACGCCGAGGGCATCGCCGCGTGACGCCGGCGGTCGGCCTTCTGACGGCGTGACGAACGGCCCGGCGAGTGAGCGCCGGGCCGTTCGCAGTTCGCTGTTCGCTCAGTTGACGCTGATGCGGTTCAGCGAGCCCGGCGTGTACGGGCTGTGTGCCGACAGGTAGGCGGCGAACGCATCGATGTCGAGTCCGCCGTAGTAGACGTTCTTCGCGCCGAGGAAGGAGCCGAAGTTGTCCCCGCCGCCGGCCAGGAAGTTGTTCGTCACGACCCGGTACGTGTCACCGTCGACGAGCGGCTGCCCGTTCAGCGCCACCGCGCTGTACTGACCGGTCGCCGCCGAGTAGGTGTAGGTGAAGCCGGCGCTCACTTGCAGCACCTTGCTCTGCGAGCCCGCGTTCTTGCCGGTCCGCTGCTCGACCAGCAGCTGCTTGATCTGCGCTCCCGTGAGATCGAGCGAGACCAGGTAGTTGTTGAAGGGCTGCACGGTGAACGCCTCCTCGAAGGTCACGTCTCCGGGCGCCTCGCCCCACTTGGACGACGAGAACGTCAGGTCGGCGCGCACGCCGCCCGGGTTCATCAGCGCGATCACCGGCTTGGCGAACGATCCGACGACGCTCGGGTCGCTCAGCTGCGCGTCGGCGATGAGGTCGCCCAGTGGCGTCTCCCCGCCCGCGTTCGCGGTGCGGGTGACGTCCGTCGTGATGTGCCCGATCACCTTGCTCGCGATCGGCTTGACCAGCTCGTTGTACTGGTTGATGATCGCCGTCTCCGCCGGGTCCTTCTCGACGTTGCGGGTGACGAGCACGTTCTCGCTCTTGACCGACGTGCGCACGATGTCCTGCGTGCGGCGGTCGTACGTGAGGGTGGTGTCGGTGAACAGGCGGCCGAACGACGACGCCGACGTCACCATGCGGTCGTTGCCCGCCGGATCCTTGATGTCGCACACGTACGGCTGGTGGGTGTGCCCGGAGATCACCATGTCGATCGCCGGGTCGAGCCCCTTCGCGATGGGGATGATCGGGCTCGTCGGGTCGAGCTGCGCGTCGTTCGCGCACGCGGCGTCGTACGACGGGTTCACCGTGTAGGGCTTGTTGTCCGGGCCGTACCAGGTCTGCTGACCCGGCGTGCCGCCCTGGTGGATGAGCACGATGATCGCGTTGACGCCCTGGGCCTTGAGCACCGGCACGAGCGCGTTCGCCGTGGCGACCTCGTCCGTGAACTCCAGGCCCGCGACGCCCGACGCCGTCACGATGGACGGTGTGTCCTTCAGCGTCATGCCGATGAAGCCGATCTTGGCGCCCTTGATGTTCTTGATCGTGTAGGCGGGGAGGATCGTCTCGTTCGTGCCGGCCTTGAAGACGTTGGCGGCGAGGTAGTCGAAGCTCGCGCCCGGGAACGAGCCGGAGGGGCACGAGTTCTGGTTGTTCATGCCGTCGCCGTCGTCGATGCAGCCGCCGTTCGCCATGCGCTGCAGCTCCTGGTAACCCTCGTCGAACTCGTGGTTGCCGACGGCGGATGCGTCGAGCTTGAGGGCGTTCATGGCGAGGATCGTCGGCTCGTCGTGGAATGCGCCCGACAGCAGCGGCGAGGCGCCGATGAGGTCGCCCGCGGCGACGGTGAGAGAGTACGGGTGACCGACGCGCGCCTGCGCGAGGTGCGTGGCGAGATACTCCACGCCGCCGACACCGGGCGGTGTCAGCGCGTCGGTGGTGATGTCGGTGGGCTTGGTCGCGCCCGACGGGAGGGCGTGTCCCGTGATCAGCCGGCCGCTGGATCCGGTCGGCGCCTCCAGGTTGCCGTGGAAGTCGTTGAACGACAGCAGCTGGATGTCCATCGTCGGGCCGTTCGGCGTGCTCGGCGCCTGCGGGGCCGCCGTCGCGGGCGAACCCGGTCCGGCCACCGCGAGGGCGACCGCGGTGGCCGCGACGACAGCGGCTCCGGCCAGTCTCATGGCCGATGTCTTGCGTGTGCGCACAGACTCATCTCCTTCTGCGAGCAGGGTGGCTCGCCGCGTTCATGCACCTCTTATGGCGCATTCAGGAAAAACATAACCGACGGTGGGTGACGGCGACAGAGGAGATTTGCGGATGCCCGATGAACAGCGCGTTGCGATTCACCGCGCGGGACGGATGTAGCGCAGGAACAGCTCGTCCCCGACGCGCCGCACGTCGGCCAGAGCCAGCGCGCGCACGCTCTCGTTCGGTCCGTGCGCCACGCGCGGCGCGGATCCCGCGATGAGCTTCGGGCTGAGCGTCAGGCAGAGCTCGTCCACGAGATCGGCCTCGATGAGAGCACCGAAGACGGTGGGACCGCCCTCGCACAGGATGCGGCGCCCGACGGCTTTCGCCAGCTGCTGGACGGCGTCGACCAGGTCAGCCGTCCCGATGACGTCGGCGACCTCGGCGAGGCCCGCCACGCGCTGCGGATCCGCCTCGCTCGAGACCAGGACGATCGGCCGCGTGATCGCCTGTGCGAACACGGGATGCTCGGGCGCGATGCTCGCCCCGCCGGAGAGCACGGCGATCCTCGGCTGCGCGCTGAGGCCGCGCGACCGGCGCCATGCCGCGTCGTCGTCGGAGACGCGCATCCCGCCGTACCCCTCGACGGCGACCGTGCCGACGCCGACGAGCACGACGTCGGCGTTCGCGCGCAGCGCCTGCATCGTGGCGACGTCCGCGTCATCGCCGAGTCCGCCGCTCCGGCCGCCGACGGTCGCGGCGCCGTCGAGGCTCATGACCATGTTCATGCGCACGTGCGGTCCGTCCCCCGCCGGCACCTGGTACGCCTCGCGGAGGTCGGTCACTCGCTGCCCTCCGGCCGCATGTTGTGGAGGAGATACGCGGGCTCACGCCATCCCTGGATCGCCTCGACCATGCGCATCGCATCGACCGTCTCGCGCACGTTGTGGGCCCGGACGATGCGGGCGCCCTGCGACGCGCACCAGACGGCGGCGGCGAGCGACCCGGCGAGACGGTCGCCGCGCTCGCGGTCGAGGCTCTCGCCGATGAAGTCCTTGTTCGACAGGGCGACGAGCAGCGGATGACCGAGGGATGCGAGCTCCCCGAGCCGGCGCGTGAGCTCCAGCGAATGCAGCGTGTTCTTGTTGAGGTCGTGTCCGGGATCGACGACGATGCGATCCTCCGCCACCCCGCGTGCCACCGCGAGCGCGACCTGCGCACGCAGGAACTCCGCGACCTCCGCCACGACGTCGTCGTACTGCGGCTGAGGCAGCTGGGTGCGCGGGACCGCGCGGCTGTGCGCCACGATGAGCGCGGCCTCCCCGGCCGCGACGACATCGGCCATCCGCGGATCGCGCACGCCGGTCGTGTCGTTGATGATCGCCGCCCCGGCCTCGATCGCCGCTTCGGCGACCTCGGGGTGGAACGTGTCCACGCTGACGAGTCCCCGCGGCGCGAGCGCACGGACCACCGGGATGACGCGCGCGCACTCCTCCGCCACGGGGACGGGCGGCCCCGGGGCGAACTTCACCCCGCCGACGTCGACGATCTCGGCGCCCGCTTCGAACGCCGTCACGCCGGCGGCCACGGCGGCATCGAGTGCGAACGTCGCCCCGCGGTCGTAGAACGAGTCGGGCGTGCGGTTCACGATCGCCATGACGGCGATGTGGCGCGTGAGATCGAGTTCGCGCCCGCCGCCGGCGCGCAGCACGAGGGCGGGTTCGGCATCCCACGGGTCGCCGACGGCGACAGGAGAGGTCGCGGGACCCGTCATGCGACCAGCGTCTCGAGCGGCACGGACGGATCGACGAGGGCGGCGGCATCCACCCTCTTGCCCGAGCGGATGAGCTCCTGCACGGTCTCGTTGACGTCCCACACGTTGACGTTCATGCCGCCCACCACGCGCTCGTCGTCGACCCAGAACGCGATGAACTCGCGGGTGTCGAGATCGCCGCGGATGACGAGCTGCGCCTGCGACATGAGCGGCGGATATCCCGAGAGCTCCATGCCGAGGTCGTACTGATCGGTGTAGAAGTACGGGATGTGGTCGAACACCGCATTCTGTCCGAGCATCGACCGCGCGGCGACGGGGCCCGCATTGAGCGCATTGGCCCAGTGCTCGCTGCGGAGGTGCTGCTGGATGACGGGATGGTAGGCGTTCGCGACGTCGCCGGCGGCGAAGACATCGGGTGCGCTCGTGCGCAGATTCGAGCCGACGAGGATGCCGTTCTGCACCTCGAGGCCCGCGGCCTCGGCGAGTCCGGTGTTCGGCACCGCCCCGACGCCCACGAGCACGAGGTCGGCGGGGACGGTCTCACCGTCGACGACGACGCCGTCCGCGCGGGCCTCGCCGACGACGCGCTCCACGTTCACCGACATGCGCAGGTCGACGCCGTGCTCCCGATGCATGCGGCCGAAGATCTCGCCGAGCTCGGTGCCGAGGGCGGCGGACAGCGGAACCGGATCGCGTTCGAGCACCGTGACCTCGTTGCCGAGCTCGCGCGCGCTCGCCGCCACCTCGAGCCCGATCCAGCCGGAGCCGATGAGCACGAGGCGCTTCCCGCCGCCGCGCAGCTGCTCCGCGAGCGCATTCGAGTCGTCGAGTCGGCGCAGCGTCATCACGCCCGGCAGGTTGGCGCCGGCGATGGGCAGCCGCCGCGGGCTCGCTCCGGTTGCCAGGAGCACCGCATCGTAGGTCAGCGTCTCGCCGCCGGCGAGCCCGAGCCGATGCTCGGCGGGATCGAGGCTGATGGCGGCTGTCGCTGTGCGCAGCGCGATGTCGTTCTCGCCGTACCACTCGACGGGGTGCAGGATGACGGCATCCAGCCCCTCTTCGCCCTGCAGGTAGCCCTTGGACAGCGGCGGGCGCTGGTACGGCGGATGCGGCTCGTCGGCGACGATGGTGACGTCGCCGTCGAACCCCTCCTCACGCAGGGTCTCCGCAGCGGATGCGGCGGCCAGCCCGCCGCCGACGATGACCAGATGTGTCACGATCTTCTCCCCTCGTCCAGGATCCTCCGGCGCAGCCCGCCATCCGTCAGCAGCGCGCCGCGGAACGCGGTGGTCTCGGTGATCGACTCCGCCGCGCGCACGCCGCGGATCGACATGCACAGGTGCTCCGCTCGCAGGACGACCCCCACGCCGCGCGGCGCGAGGACCGAGTCGAGCTCGTCGGCGATCTGCGTCGTCAGGCTCTCCTGCACCTGCAGGCCCCGCGCGAAGCGGTCGACGACCCGGGCGAGCTTCGAGAGGCCGACGAGCCGGTCGCCCGGCAGGTAGGCGACGTCGGCCTCGCCGCGGAACGGCAGGAGGTGATGGGCGCACAGGGACGTGAACCGGATGCCGCGCACCACCACGAGGTCGTCGTAGCCGGTGTCGTTGGCGAAGGTGGTCATCGCGAACGGCTCGGGCGTCGTGAGCTCGAGGAGGCCCTCCACCACCCGCCGCGGCGTCTCGCTCAAGTGCTCGCGGGCGATGTCGTGACCGAGCGCCGAGAGGAGCTCGGCGACGGCCGCTTCGGCGCGATCGCGGTCGACGGGGTCGTCTTCCAGCGCGTGCAGAGCGGTCGGTATGGTCATGTCGCGTCCTCTCGTCCGTTCCAAGACTCCTGCCGTCTGCCTGACGCTAGGCCGATCCGCAGCTTTTGTCAAGTATCTTGTTTTTAGAGTGCTACACTCCGAGTATGCGACCCCGGAACGACCTCGATGCGATCGGCGCCCTCGGCGATCCGGTCCGCCGGCGGCTGTACCGCCTCGCCTCCGAGTCCGACGAGCCGCTGACCCGCGACGCCGCCGCGGAGGCGCTCGGCATCCCGCGCAGCACCGTCGCGTTCCATCTCGGCCGCCTGGTCGAGGCGGGCGTCCTCGAGGTCGACAGCAGGCGCGCGGCCGGTCGGAGCGGACCGGGAGCGGGCCGTCCCGCGCACGTCTACACGCCGGCGTCGGATGAGCTCATCGGATCGCTCCCCGAGCGCCACTACGAGCTCGCCGGCGAGCTGCTGGCGGCTGCCGCCGACCGCGCGGACGCCGACGGGACGACGGTGCGCCGCGCGCTGGGCCCGGTGGCGCGCCGGGCGGGGGCGCGGGTGGGCGCCGCATCCGCCGATCTCGAGGACGCCCTCACGACGTGCGGCTTCGAGCCGCGCGACGACGGGGCGGGCGGCCTGACGCTCGAGAACTGCCCGTTCCACGCGCTCGCCCAGCGCTACACCGACCTCATCTGCACCGCCAACCTGTCGCTCGTCGAGGGGATGGCGGCAGGCGCCGGCGACGAGCGGACGCCGGTGCTCGACCCGCGGCCGGCACATTGCTGCGTGGCGATCCGCGCCGCGCGCACCCCTGCGTCCTGAGCCCGCGGCCCTGCGCGCGCTCCAGCGATGAGAGAGTGGACGCATGCGCATCGCCGTCACCGGTTCGTCCGGAAAACTCGGGTCCGTCGTCGTCCGCGAACTCCGTGCGGCAGGCCATGAGGTCACCGGGTTGGATGCCGTGGGCCGGCGCGGACCGGGCTTCGTGCAGGTCGACCTCACCGACTACGGCCAGGTCGTCGACGCCCTCACCGCGGTGAACGACCAGCACGACGGCTTCGACGCCCTCGTGCACCTCGCGGCGATCCCCGCACCCGGCATCCGTCCCGACGTGGCCACGTTCCACAACAACATGCCGTCGACCTTCAACGCGATGTGGGCCGCGATCCGGCTCGGCATCCGTCGCATCGTCTACGCCTCGAGCGAGACGGTGCTGGGTCTTCCGTTCGACGTGCCGCCGCCGTACATCCCGGTCGACGAGGACTACCCGCCGCGGCCCGAGTCGGTCTACTCGCTCGTGAAGGTGCTCGAGGAGCGCATGGCGACCGAGCTCGTACGGTGGCACCCCGACCTCTCGATCACCGCGCTGCGGTTCTCGAACGTCATGTGGCCCGAGGACTACGACGCCTTCCCCTCGTACGATTCCGACGCTCTCCTGCGCAAGTGGAACCTGTGGGGCTACATCGACGCCCGCGACGGCGCACAGGCGATCGAGCGGGCGCTGGATGCCGCCATCCCCGGATTCGGGGCGTACATCATCGCGGCCGCCGACACGGTCATGTCCCGGCCCAACGCCGAGCTCGTCGCGGAGGTCTTCCCGGACGTGCCGGTGAAGGGCGACCTCGGTACGAACGACACCCTGCTGTCGATCGGCAAAGCCCGTCGCCTCCTCGGCTACGCGCCGCGGCACTCCTGGCGCGACGAGCGCTGACGGCGTCGTCGTCCATCGCGCGGCGCGGATCGCCCCTTCTTCCGCCCGGACCTGGCATATTGGGTCCATGACCGCTCCGCGCATCCTCGTCGTCGACGATGAACCGAACATCCGCGACCTGCTGATCACCAGCCTGCGATTCGCCGGCTATCAGGTTCGCGCCGTATCCAACGGCGCTCAGACGATCTCCGCCGTCCTGGAGGAGGAGCCTGACCTCATCATCCTCGACGTCATGCTGCCCGACATGAACGGGTTCAGCGTGACCAAGCGGCTGCGCGGGGCCGGCTATACAGCTCCCATCCTCTTCCTCACGGCGAAGGACGACACCGAGGACAAGGTCGCAGGCCTGAACGCGGGCGGCGACGACTACGTCACGAAGCCGTTCAGCCTCGACGAGATCGTCGCCCGCATCCAGGCGATCCTGCGCCGCACGATGCAGGCCGACGAGGAGTCGGTCATCCGCGCTGGCGAGCTGACGATGGACCAGGACACGCACGACGTCTTCGTCGGCGACGCCTCCATCGACCTCAGCCCCACCGAGTTCAAGCTGCTGCGCTACCTGATGCTGAACCCGAACCGCGTGCTGTCGAAGGCGCAGATCCTCGACCACGTGTGGGAGTACGACTTCAACGGCGATGCAGGCATCGTCGAGAGTTACATCTCATATCTGCGACGTAAGATCGATCCCCTGTCGACCGAGCCGCTCATCCAGACGAAGCGCGGCTTCGGCTACATGCTGAAGGCGGGCAAGACCGCCTGAGACCTTGGGAGCGGAATCGGTGGCTGCCGGGCCGGATGCGGTCACCCGCGGGTGGCGCGGCATCAGCCTGCGCGCCAAGGTCACCGGGGTCACAGTCGGCATCCTCGCCATCGGTCTGCTCGTCGCGGGCATCGGCACCCTGATCTTCCTGCGCAGCTCGCTGCTGGACGGCATCGCGTCGTCGCTGCTGCCCCTCGCCCGCACGAACGTCACCTCGCCCCTCGTCTCCGTCAACACGGGCGTCAATCCGCCGACGTTCTCCCAGAATCCCTCGGCGGTGGCCACAGAGTACTTCGTGGCGCTCTACGACGCTCAGGGCAAGCTGGAGATCACGGCAGGCGGCAACGGCGCACCTCCTCCCGTGTTCCCGGAGACCTACCCGGTCGGCAAGGCGCTGATCACCCAGCTGCAGCCGTTCATGCTCGAGAACTCCTCGGGCGGGGCCGCCTACATGGCGATGGTCGCGCCGCAGCCGATCGTGGACTCCCGCACGCTGTACACCCAGCTCGTCGCCCTTCCGACGGCACCGGTCGCCAAGGTGCTGACCACGTACCTCGGGATCTACACGCTGCTCGCCTTCGTGATCCTCATCGCGGGCGCCCTGGCGACGCGATGGCTCGTGACGCTCACCTTCCGAAGTCTCGGGCAGGTGGAGGCCGCCGCGGACTCGATCGCCGCGGGAGACTTCAGTCAACGCCTCACCGATATCGAGCCCAGCACGACGGAGGTCGGCCGCCTCAAGATCGCGTTCAACGCGATGCTCGTCCACGTCGACGACGCGATCTCGCAACGGGATTCCTCGGTGCGCCAGATGCGGCGATTCATCGGCGACGCGAGCCATGAGCTGCGCACGCCGCTCGTCACCGTCCGCGGCTATGCGGAGCTGTACCGCATCGGCGCCATCGAGGGCGAAGAGGCCACCGGGCAGGCGATGGAGCGCATCGAGAAGGAGGCGATCCGGATGGGCGTCCTCGTCGAGGACCTCCTCGCGCTCGCCCGCCTGGACGAGAAGCGCGACGTCGTCATCGCCCCCGTCGATCTGCGGCCGATCGCCCGCGACGCCGCGATGGACGTCCACGCGACCTCCCCCGCGCGTGTCGTCACCGTGATGGATTCGACGACGGCGGATGCGGCATCCCCCGAATTCCGCGCGAGCGAATCCGGTGAGATCCCCACGGTGCCTCCCCGTGGCGTCACGGCCCGTTCGCGCGCCGGCGCCACACTGTCGCGCCTGCGCCGCCGGTCTCGCCCGACACCGCTCGCCCCCGAGCCCGCCGGCCGCGTCGCGCCGTCGCAGGAGCCGATCGTGCTCGCCGACGAGAACCAGGTGCGCCAGGTCGTCGCGAACCTCCTCGGCAACGCCCGACGCTACAGCGCCGACGACTCTCCCCTCGGCCTGCGCGTGGGCGTGGATGCGGCGGCCGGCATGGGCTGGATCGAGGTGATCGACCACGGCGACGGCGTCCCCGAGCAGATCCGGGAGCAGATCTTCCAGCGCTTCTGGCGCGCCGACACCTCGCGCACGCGCGAGACGGGCGGCTCGGGACTGGGTCTGTCGATCGTGGCGTCGATCGTCGAGACGCTGCACGGCACCGTGTCGGTCGACGACACCCCCGGCGGCGGTGCGACGTTCCGGGTGTCGCTGCCGCTCGCGCCCGTCTCCCGGGAGGCCAACCTCGAGCTCGAGACGCAGCCCGTGACCCAGCCGGTCACGCAGCCTGCAGCCGACGGCGCCTGAGTCTCCTCCCCGGCGGGACGGCTGCAGCGCTCCTCCCCGGGGGCGGGCCCGGCAAGGCGGATGCCGCATCCCCGCCGCTTAGCGTGGGGGCACTGCATCCCACCGTGAAGGAGCCCGGAAATGATCTTCTCCGTCGACAGCGAGCAGGTGCTCGCCGCCACCACCGCCGCTCGCGGCACCGCCGACCGTCTCGAGGCCGAGGCCTCGGCGATGCTCGCGCAGCTCACACAGCTGCAGGGGTCGTGGACCGGTGTCGCCGCAGCGGCCTTCCAGGACGTCATCGATCAGTGGCGCATCACGCAGCGTCAGGTCGAGACATCCCTCGCCGCCATCACGCAGGCACTCGCCGCCGCCGGGCGGCAGTACGCCGACACCGAGCAGGCGGCCGTCGGGCTGTTCCGGTAGATGCGGCCCGACGCGCCCGGAAACGACGGATGCCCCGACCCAAAGGGTCGGGGCATCCGTGCGCGATGGATCAGAAGTCCATGCCACCGGTCGGGTCGGACGGCATGGCCGAGGCCTTCTCCGGCTTGTCCGCGACGACCGCCTCGGTCGTCAGGAACAGGCCCGCGATCGACGCCGCGTTCTGCAGAGCCGAGCGGGTGACCTTGGCAGGGTCGATGATGCCCTGCGCGAACATGTCGCCGTACTCGCCGGTCGCGGCGTTCAGACCGTGGCCGATCGGCAGCTCGGCGACCCTGTTCGCGACGACGCCGGGCTCCATGCCCGCGTTGAGCGCGATCTGCTTGAGCGGGGCCTCGATCGCGACACGCACGATGTTGGCACCGGTCGCCTCGTCGCCCGTGAGCTCGAGAGCGTCGAGGGCCTTCTTGCCGGACTGGATGAGCGCGACGCCACCACCGGCGACGATGCCCTCCTCCACAGCCGCCTTCGCGTTGCGGACGGCGTCCTCGATGCGGTGCTTGCGCTCCTTGAGCTCGACCTCCGTCGCCGCACCCGCCTTGATGACGGCCACGCCGCCGGCGAGCTTGGCGAGGCGCTCCTGGAGCTTCTCGCGGTCGTAGTCGCTGTCGGTGTTCTCGATCTCGCGGCGGATCTGGGTCACGCGACCCTCGATCTGCGCGGGCTCACCGGCACCCTCGACGATGGTGGTCTCGTCCTTGGTGATGATGACCTTGCGCGCCCGGCCCAGCAGGTCGAGGGTCGTGTTCTCGAGCTTGAGACCGACCTCCTCGCTGATGACCTGGCCGCCCGTGAGGATCGCGATGTCCTGCAGCTGCGCCTTGCGGCGGTCGCCGAAGCCGGGAGCCTTGACGGCGACCGACTTGAAGATGCCGCGGATCTTGTTGAGCACGAGAGTCGCGAGCGCCTCGCCCTCGACGTCCTCGGCGATGATGACGAGCTCCTTGCCGTCCTGGATCACCTTGTCGACGACCGGGAGCAGGTCCTTGATGTTCGAGATCTTCGAGTTGGCGATGAGGATGTACGGGTCCTCGAACACCGCCTCCTGGCGGTCGGGGTCCGTGACGAAGTAGGGGTTGATGAAGCCCTTGTCGAAACGCATGCCCTCGGTGAGCTCGAGCTCGGTGCCGAAGGTCTGCGACTCCTCGACGGTGACGACGCCCTCCTTGCCGACCTTGTCGATCGCCTCGGCGATGAGCTCGCCGATCGTGGGGTCAGCAGCCGAGATCGAAGCCGTGGCGGCGATCTCCTCCTTGGAGGTGACCTCCTTGGCGCTCGCCAGCAGCTCGGCGGTGATGGCCGCGACGGCCTTCTCGATGCCCCGCTTGAGCGAGATCGGGTCGGCGCCGGCCGCGACGTTGCGCAGACCCTCGCGCACGAGCGCCTGAGCCAGGACCGTGGCGGTCGTGGTTCCGTCACCGGCCACGTCGTCGGTCTTCTTCGCGACCTCCTTGACCAGCTCTGCGCCGATCTTCTCGTACGGCTCGTCGAGTTCGATCTCCTTGGCGATCGAGACGCCGTCGTTCGTGATCGTGGGGGCGCCCCACTTCTTCTCCAGCACGACGTTGCGGCCGCGCGGTCCCAGGGTCACCTTGACCGCGTCGGCCAGGGTGTTCAGGCCGCGCTCGAGGCCGCGACGGGCCTCCTCATCGAAAGCGATGATCTTTGCCATGTGTGTGTCGTCCCTCCCGGACGGTGGCTTGCGATTTAGCACTCCCAGAACGCGAGTGCTAAACCTCATTCTGGCACTCGACCCCTCCGAGTGCAAGCCAACGCCGGGCTGCACGCCACACGGCGACTCACGGTCCGTCAGGCGACGACGCGCACCGCCTCGGCCTGCGGACCGCGCTGACCGGAGCCCACCGAGAACTCGACCGCCTGCCCCTCCTCGAGCACGCGATAGCCGCTCATCTCGATGTTGGAGTAATGGACGAACACGTCCTGGCCGTCGGGGATGGTGATGAATCCATACCCCTTCTCGGCGTTGAACCACTTCACGGTGCCCTGGGTCATGCGCTTCTCCTTGCTGGCAGAACCCGTTCATCGTATGAGCGCGCGGATGCCGGAATCCGCCGATCCGCGCTTTGTTGACGCGCTCGAACCCAACTGTTCACAGGCCCGAAACAATGGGCGCTACTTCGAGGGACTGGCCTTCGCGCCCGACGTCCGATCGGTGCCGACGACCACCGTCAGCTGCTTCGCCTCCGCGTCGTTCGCGGGCTGGTACGCGGCGCTCTGCGCGACCTGCGCGCCGCCGAGCGCCTGCGCGAGACCGCGGGCGGGGCCCTCGTCTGCCGGGAGCGCGTAGTACACGGTCGTCTTCTCGAACCCGGTGGTGCCGGCATCCCCGGCCTGGACGTTCTCGGGCTTCCAGCCCGCGGCGACCACCTGCTGCTTGACCGACGCGGCGAGCCCGGCCTGTCCGGTGGCGTTGAGCACGAGCACCGTGTACGACGGGTCGATCACGGGGGTCGCTACGGGGGCGGCGACGACCGTCGGCGACGGAGAGGGCCCGAGGCTGATCTTGCCCGAGGCGACGAGCGTGCCGAAGATCCCCGCGCCCACCAGGACGACCGTCGCCACCGCGGCCCACGTGAAGACGAGCCATCCGCTCATGTGCGGGTTCTCCGCCCGGTGCGCCCCTACCCGGCCGGTGTCGTCGGGGAGCGAGTCGAAGCGGTCCCGCGGCTGGCTCGGATTCGGCATCCCATGATGCTAACCGAACGGCCGATGACGACGCGCGGAGGGAGGCCCGTCAGCCCACGCCGCCCACGCGGGCGGCACGGGTGTCGCGCCTCGCATCCCGCAGCCGGCGCAGTCGCTTGACCAGCAGCGGGTCGTGGGCGAGCGCGTCGGCCGACTCGATGAGGCGGCCGAGCAACTGGTAGTACCGCGCCGGTGTCAGGTCCAGCTCGGTGCGGATCGCCTCCTCCTTCGCCCCGCCGTGACGCTGCCAGGAGGCCTCGAAAGCCAGCAGTTCGCGATCCCGGTCGGAGAGGGGCATCCCCACACGGTAGCCGCGGGATGCGCGCACCTCGGTAGCGCGCGCCGCTATCCCCCGACTCGCCACTCGACGAATCCGCCGAGAGGATCGACACCCGCCAGCACATCGCCGTCGAGCGCCAGCGCGAAGGCGTCGGACGGCCAGTCCGTCGGGTCGATGGGCGCGCTCCACCCGTCGTGCAGGGCGGGCGCGTCCAACGTGATCCAGCGACCCGCGGCCCGCGCAGCCGCGATGATCCGGCGGCGGCCGGCGAAGGGGACGTGCGCGAGCACGCCCGGGGTCGTCACGACGAGGGTCGCATCCGCGGGAGCCTGCGCGGCCACCTCGCGGAGGATCTCCGCGGCGTCGCCGGCGATCAGCAGCGGCGGCTCGTTCGCCGCGATGTCGAGGGCATCGCGGATGCGGTCCGCCCTGCCCGCCTCGCCCGGCCAGACGAGCGTCTCCAGCCAGCGGCGGTCGTCGGCATCCCGCGCGTCCAGCGGCGAGAGGTCGATGCCGGCCCGCCACACCACCTCGGGCAGGCGCAGCGCGGGGCGGCCCTCGCCGCGCAGCCGCGATGAGAGGACGACCGTCGCACCGCCCGGCGGCTCGAGGGCGATCACGTCGCCGTCGTCGAGCCGGAAGCTGTACGCATATCGGTCGGGATACAGGCACAGCCCCGCGCTCGCACCGACCTCGAGCAGCGCGATCGGTCCCTCGACCAGCGAGAGCGCCGGCAGCAGCGCGGCGCACCGCAGCGGCTCGTTCGTCTGGACGCTGCGGCGCCGGCACTCGTCGACGACGGCGTCCGCGTGCGCGAGGAGCCAGCCCGGCCACGCGGTCGTGTCGGCCTCGGGCGCGCCGAGCAGGCGCGCGACGGCGAACACGAGCGGCGGCTGGCGCCGAGTGGCCGGGATGCGGGCGAGCACGGCGGCGAGGGCAGGATCGGATGCCACGGCCGCCGCCCAGGCGGCATACAGCGCGGAGCGCCCCGGCGCCTCGTCGCGGGCGAACCGCGCATACCGTTCGGCGACCGCATCCACCTCGCTCATCGTCTCCATTCTCGCGGCAGCGCGCGCGGCGTCGAGCACGCGGCGGGATTCTCGGAACACTCCCCGGCCGGCTCGGGTTGAATGGCTATGGCTGAAGGGATTGCCATGACCTACGACGTGACCAAGTCCGACGCGCAGTGGCGCGAGGAGCTCTCACCTGAGCAGTTCGCGGTGCTGCGCGAGGCGGCGACCGAGCGCCCGTGGACCGGGGAGCTGCTCGACGAGAGCCGCGACGGCTTCTACACCTGCGCCGCCTGCGGCGCCGAGCTCTTCCAGAGCGGGACGAAGTTCGACTCGCACTGCGGGTGGCCGAGCTTCTACGAGTCGGTGCGGCCGGAGGCCGTCGAACTCATCGAGGACCGCACCCACGGGATGACGCGCACCGAGGTGCGCTGCGCGAACTGCGGCTCGCACCTGGGCCACGTGTTCCCCGACGGGTTCGGCACGCCCACCGGCGACCGGTACTGCATGAACTCCCTCGCCCTCGAGTTCACGCCCGAGTCGTGACGCACCCCGCTCCCGCGGCCCGCGTCGGCGCCCCGGCCCTCGACGCGGTGCGGGAGCGTCGTTCGTGGTCCAAGGTGACCGACGACGCGCCCAGCCATGCGCAGCTCGTCGAGTTCGTGGCCGCCGCCGGAAGGGTCGCGGATCACTCGTCGCTCGCCCCGTGGCGGCTCATCGAGCTGCGCGGCGACGACCGCGAGCGCCTCGGCCGTGCGATCAGCACGGCGAACGGAGAGGGCGGCTCCTCTCCCAAGCCGCTGCGCGCGCCGCTGCTCATCGCGGTCGTGGCGAGTTTCCGCAAGAGCGACAAGGTGCCGCGCTGGGAGCAGGAGGCCGTGGCTGCGGGTGTCGCGCACACGCTCAGCCTGCTGCTCGACGAGGCGGGGTGGGGTGTCATCTGGCGCACCGGCCACTACACGCGCGCGAAGGCTGTCGCCGAGGCGCACGGCCTGCGCAAGAGCGAGCGTCTCCTGGGCTGGCTGTACGTCGGCGGCAAGCCCGAGCGGGATCGTCCCGCGCGTCGGACGCCGGTGGATGCCGAGTCCCACCTCTCCCGCATGCCGCGTTGAGGCCGCGCGGCGGCTGACGGCGAGAGCCCGGCCTGGGCGACCGGGCTCTCCCGGCTCAGGAGTCGCCGCCTGCCGTGCCGGTCGTCCCCGCCGTGACATCGAGCAGCCGATAGCGCTGGGCGGCCCGGGCCGGCGCATCCACCGGCACGTCGCCCCGCCGCGCGAGCAGCTGGAGCGTGCGGACCACGATCGACTGCACATCGATCTTGAAGTGCCGGCGAGCGGCGGCGCGCGTGTCCGAGAACCCGAAGCCGTCGGCGCCGAGCGACGCGAAGTCGTTCGGCACGAACTGCCGGATCTGGTCGGGCACCGCGTGCATGTAGTCGCTGACGGCGACGATCGGCCCGTGCGAGCCCGCGAGCCGCTCGGCGACGAACGGCGGGCGCGCGGGCCGCTCCGGGTGGAGGAAGGCCTCCTCCTCGGCCGCGATGCCGTCGCGGCGCAGCTCGGTCCAGGACGTGACCGACCACACGTCGGCATCCACGCCCCACTCCTCGGCGAGGATGCGGCGCGCCTCGATCGCCCACGGGACCGCGACCCCGGAGGCGAGGAGGTGCGCCGCGATGCCGCTTCCGGTGCGGTCGACGATCCGATGGATGCCGCGCACGATGCCTTCCACGTCGACCCCCTCCGGCTCGGCCGGCTGCACGATCGGCTCGTTGTAGAGCGTGAGGTAGTACATGACGTTCGGATCGGGATGCTCGCCCCCGTACATGCGCTCGAGGCCCGAACGCACGATGTGCCCGATCTCGTACCCGTACGCGGGGTCGTAGGTCACCACGGCCGGGTTGGTCGAGGCGAGCAGCGGCGAGTGCCCGTCCGCGTGCTGCAGCCCCTCGCCGGTCAGCGTGGTACGACCCGCCGTCGCACCGATGATGAATCCGCGGGTCATCTGGTCGGCCGCCGCCCAGAACGAGTCGCCGGTGCGCTGGAAGCCGAACATCGAGTAGAAGACGTAGACCGGGATCAGCGGCTCGCCGTGCGTCGCATACGCCGTGCCGGTCGAGGTGAAGGCCGCCACCGAGCCCGCCTCGTTGATGCCCGCGTGCAGGATCTGGCCCGCCGCGCTCTCCTTGTACGCGAGGAGCAGTTCGCGGTCGACGGACGTGTAGTTCTGGCCGTTCGGGTTGTAGATCCGCGCCGTCGGGAAGAACGAGTCCATCCCGAACGTCCGGGCCTCGTCGGGGATGATGGGCACGATCCGCGGGCCGATCCCGTGCGGGTCCCGTGCCCCGTCGCGCATGAGGTCGCGCAGCAGGCGCACGAACGCCATGGTGGTGGCCGCCTGCTGGGTGCCCGAGCCGCGACGCGCCACGTGGTACGCGGCATCCCCCGGCAGCGTCAGCGGGGTGTGCGTCGCGCGTCGCGAGGGCACCGCACCGCCGAGTGCGCGCCGCCGGTCGAGCAAGTAGCGGATCTCCGGCGCATCGGAACCGGGGTGGAAGTACGGCGGCCGGTACGGGTCGGCCTCGAGCTGGGCATCCGTGACCGGGATGCGGAGCAGATCGCGGAACGCCTTGAGGTCGTCGAGCGTCAGCTTCTTCATCTGGTGCGTCGCGTTGCGCGCCTCGAAGTTCGCACCCAGGCCGTAGCCCTTCACCGTCTTGACCAGGACGACGGTCGGCTGTCCTTCGTGCTCGGTCGCCGCCTTGTACGCCGCGTAGACCTTGCGGTAGTCGTGGCCGCCGCGCTTCAGGTTCCAGATCCGCTCATCGCTGTACCCGGCCACGAGCGCGGCGGTCTGCGGCGTGCGGCCGAAGAAGTTCTCCCGGATGAACGCCCCCGATTCGGCCTTGAACGTCTGGTAGTCGCCATCCGGGGTCGCGTTCATGAGGTCGACGAGCGCGCCGTCGCGATCGCGACCGAGCAGGTCGTCCCATTCGCGGCCCCACACGACTTTGATGACGTTCCACCCCGCACCGCGGAAGAACGCCTCGAGCTCCTGCATGATCTTCCCGTTGCCGCGCACCGGCCCGTCGAGACGCTGCAGGTTGCAGTTGATCACGAACGTCAGGTTGTCGAGCCGGTCGTTGGCCGCGAGCTGCAGCAGGCCGCGGCTCTCCGGTTCGTCCATCTCGCCATCGCCGAGGAACGCCCACACGTGCTGGTCGGAGGTGTCTTTGATGCCGCGGTTGTGCAGGTACCGGTTCGTCTGGGCCTGGTGGATCGCGTTCATCGGCCCGATGCCCATCGAGACGGTCGGAAACTCCCAGAACTGCGGCATGAGACGCGGATGCGGGTACGACGAGAGAGCGTGCCCCTCCTTGGACTTCTCCTGGCGGAAGCCGTCCAAGTCCTGCTCGGTCAGCCGGCCCTCGAGGAACGCCCGCGCGTACATGCCGGGCGACGCGTGCCCCTGGAAGAAGACCTGGTCGCCGCCGCCCGGGTGGTCCTTGCCGCGGAAGAAGTGGTTGAACCCGACCTCGTAGAGCGTGGCGGCGCCGGCGAAGGTCGAGATGTGGCCGCCGACGCCGATGTCGGGGCGCTGCGCGCGATGGACCATCACGGCGGCGTTCCACCGCATCCATGCCCGGTACCGGCGCTCGACCTGCTCGTCGCCCGGGAACTCCGGCTCCTGGTCGACCGGGATGGTGTTCACGTAGTCCGTCGTCGTCGCCATGGGCAGTCCGACGCTGCGGGCGCTCGCCCGCTGCATGACGCGGCGCACGATGTACTGCGCGCGCTGCGTCCCGTGGGCGTCGATCAGCTGGTCGAGGGACTCGGTCCACTCCGCGGTCTCGGCGGGGTCGATGTCGGGTCCGTCGACCGTCACGCCCGGCGTCTCGGCGAGGTTCATGGATGCTCCTTCTCGTACGACGCGGGCGGCCGGCAGGCGGCGCCCGACTCGATTCATGCGTCGGGGGCGGCCGCGCGGCCGCCCCCGACGCTCGACATGCTCAGGGCTGCGACCGGCCGTTCTGCTTGTGCGCGGCGGCGCGCGCCGGGCTGATGGTCGGCATCGAGCCCGTGGGGACGATGGTGATCTCCTGCCCGTCCCTGGCGAAGAGCTTGCCGCCGACGTAGTAGTCCCCGTCCTCGAGGGCTTCCAGCTCCTCCTCGCGGACGAGCCGTGGTGGGCCCGCGACGAACACGGACTGGTCCTTCGAGTTTCCCGCGGTGATGTGGTTGAACAGGATGTTCAGAAGGATGGCGACGACGGCCGTCGAGCTGATGCCCGAATGGAAGATGGTCGAGAACCAGTCCGGGAAGTCGTGGTAGAACAGCGGCGCCACGACCGGCAGCAGGCCGACACCGAGGGAGGCCGCCACGATGATGAGGTTCATGTTGTCGCGGTATTCGACCTTGGAGAGGGTGCGGATGCCGCTCGCCGCGACGGTGCCGAACAGGACGATGCCCGCTCCGCCGAGGACCGACATCGGGACGGCCGCGACCACCCGCCCGAGGATCGGCAGCAGGCCGAGGATGACGAGGATCGCACCGCCGGCCGTCACCACGAACCGGCTCTTCACCTTCGTGATCGCGACGAGCCCGACGTTCTGCGCGAACGCGCTCTGCGAGAACGAGTTGAAGACCGGCGAGACGATGCTCGAGAGCATGTCGGCGCGCAGGCCGTTGCCGATGCGGCGCGCGTCGACCTTGGCGCCGACGATCTCACCGACCGCGAGGACGTCGGCGGTGGTCTCGGTCAGGATGACGAGGACGACGATGAACATCGACACGATCGCCGGGAGGCTGAAGGTCGGCAGGCCGAACGCGAACGGGGTCGGAAAGGCGAAGATCGGGCCCGCCCCGACCTTCGAGAAGTCCGCCATGCCGAGCGGAACGGCGATGAGCGTGCCGATCACGATCGAGAGCAGCACGGACAGGCGCGAGATCGCGGCGTTGCCCACCTTGCTCAGCAGCAGCACGATCAGCAGTGTCAGGAACGCCAGCCCGATGTTCGCCATGCTGCCGTAGTCGGGCGCCTTGGCGTTGCCGCCCATCGCCCAGTTCGCGGCGACCGGGATGAGCGAGAGGCCGATCATCGTGATGACCGAGCCCGTCACGACGGGCGGGAAGAACCTGATGATCTTGGAGAAGATCGGGGTGATCAGAAGACCGATGGCCGCGGAGACCATCACCGCGCCGAAGACCGCCTGGATGCCGCCGCCCCCGAGGACGATCGAGACCATCGTCGCGACGCCCGCGAACGAGACGCCCTGGACCAGCGGCAGCTGGGCGCCGAAGAAGGGGATGCCGATCGTCTGCAGCAGCGTCGCGAGACCGCCCACGAACAGGCACGCGGCGATCAGGAGTCCGATCTCGCCCGACGTCATGCCCGCCGCGGCGCCGATGATGAGCGGCGGGGCGATGATGCCCCCGTACATCGTCAGGACGTGCTGGAGCCCGAAGGCGATGGAGGTGCCGATGGGCAGCCTCTCGTCTTCGGGGCGGCGCTCCTTCGGCGCTTTCATCTGTGCCGCTTTCTTGCGCGCAGCCCTCATTGCAGACCTCCTCGTCAGCAGAACGGTGATCCGTTGTTCGGTCATATCGCATGGCGGAAGTTTCTTTCCGTTTCGTGATCTCAGGATGTCGTTTAGGTATACCTTTTGTCAAGAGGTTGATGCAGAGGAGTCCGAATGACACGCGTTGAACCACCCCGCACGGCGGTCGTGACCGGCGCCGGTACAGGCATCGGACGCGCGACGGCGCGGGCGTTCCTCGATGCCGGCTGGGCCGTCGCCTTGGCCGGCCGCACGCTCGGAACGCTGATCGAGGCCGGGGCGCAGCATCCGCTCGCCCTCCCCGTCGTCGCGGACGTGACGGATGCCGACTCCGTGCGCGCCCTGTTCGCCGCCGTCGTCGAGCGCTTCGGGCGGGTCGACGTCGTCTTCAACAACGCCGGTGTCCCCGGACCCGCGGGCGCCGTCGACGAGATCGACCTCGTCGAGTGGGAGCGCACCATGGCGGTCAACGTCACCGGCGCGATGCGGGTGGCCGCCGAGGCGGTGCGCACGATGAAGGCGCAGACGCCGCAGGGAGGCCGCATCCTGAACAACGGCTCGATCGCCGCCCACCGTCCGCGCCCGCGGACGGTCGCGTATGCCGTCTCCAAGCACGCGATGACCGGGCTGACGCGGTCGATCGCGCTCGACGGGCGGCCGTTCGGCATCACGTGCGGACAGATCGACATCGGGAACGCGGCGACCGACCTGCTCGCGGACCTCGGCGAGGGCCGCGGCTTCACGCAGCCCGACGGCATCATCCGTCCCGAGCCCGTGTTCGACGTCGCCGACGCGGCGCGCGCGGTCGTCCTGATGGCCGAGCTGCCACCCGACGCCGTGATCGGATCATTGACGATCACCGCGGCCGGCATGCCCTTCGACGGACGCGGCTGAGCCGGCGCATCGGGTCAGCTCGGGTGCACCCCGAACGCCACCGCGAGCTTCTCGATCTTCTGCGCGCGGCCGAGGCGCGGCAGGTCGCTGCCGTCGCGAACCACGCGGCCGCGGCTCTCGAAGTCGGCGAGGAAGTCGAGCGCCCACGCGACCTCGCTCGGGGTCGGGCTGATGACCTCGTTGATGACGGGCGCCTGCTCCGCCGCGAGGCAGAGCTTGCCGGTCATGCCCATCGAGACCGTGATCGCGGAGTGCTCGCGCAGCGTGGGCATGCTGTTGCCGACGGTCGGCCCGTCGATGGGTCCGGGAAGGCCACCGACGCGGCTCGCGATGACGAGGCGTGCGCGCGGGTACGCCATGGCCTCGGCGTCGGCGCTCATGCCCGTGTCCCGGCGGAAGTCGCCGCTGCCGAACGCGAGGCGGAAGGAGCCGCGCGCCTTGGCGATGTGCGCCGCGTCCTCCATGCCCACCGCGGACTCGATGAGGGCGACGACGGGCACGGTGCCGCCGAGACGGTCGAAGGACGAGGTGACCTGGTCGGGCGTCTCGGTCTTGGCGAGCATGATGCCGAGCAGGGTCGGGATGCCGGCGAGCACGGCGAGGTCGTCGCTCCAGAACGGGCTCGCCACGTCGTTGACGCGGACCCACGCCCGGCCGCCGCCGCGCAGCCAATCGGCGACATCCTGGCGGGCCTGGGGCTTGTTGGAGGGGTCGACCGCGTCCTCGATGTCGAGCACGACGGCATCGGCGCGGGAGGCCGCATTCTCGTCGAACAGGTCGACGCGCGTACCGGGCACGAGCAGCCAGGAGCGGGCGATCGCGGGGTCGACCGGCCGGTGCGCCGCCATCTGCCGTGCCGCGGTGACGAGCGTCCGCCCGTCGTCGGAGCTGTCGAGGCTCTCGGGGCCGCTGCCGTAGGGGTCTGCCGACATCACGCACTTCTTCCGTCTGATGGAATAAGAATTCTGTATACCGGACTACGGTATCACCCGGCGGATTCCGGGAACAGGGCCCGGATCCCGTGGGTCGCGCGTCACCCGCAGGTCGCGCGCATCCATCCCCTCATCGCGCGACCGTCTGCCAGCCTAACGCGGGCACCCGGCGACACGAATCCCTGCACGTCATGCCTGGTATCCGTCGGGACGCCCGACCGTGCCGAGAGGGAGCAGCGGAGGTCAGTGGATGCCGAGAGCGGTCGGTCCGCCCGTGCCGCCCACGACCGGGAACTCGCGGCCGCACCGCACGCACACCCACCCGCCTTCGACGTCGCGGAGCACGGTGTCGTCGTCCGGGCAGCGCGGGTGGACAGCCTCGCCGAGCTGCATGGGGGTGTCGAACATCGCGGGGGCCTCCCTCGGCTTGTGTGGTTCCACTATGCGGGCGGTCGGACGACGGATGCGCCGCATGAGAGCACTCTCACCGAGCGCCGGGACACCGTCTCATCGGGACCTCGGCCGCCGACGCTCTAGACTCGATCCTTGGAGTCCGGATTCCGGGCCTCGCCGACTTGGCGCAATTGGTAGCGCACCGTACTTGTAATACGGGGGTTACGGGTTCGAGTCCCGTAGTCGGCTCTCACGCGGCGTCGACCGAGTCCCGTCGTCGCCTCTAGGGGGTAGCCGTCGGCGTGGGCGTCGGCGTCGGCACCGTCGACTTGTAGTAGCTGTTGCTCGCGATCGTCAGCACGAACTGCGCGAACTCGGCCGGGTCGTCCAGCGCACCCATGTAGGGCGTGCCGTTCACGAGCACGAGCGGCGTGCCGGTGAGGGAGACGCCCTTCGTGCCGGGAACGCCGGACACCGCGCGATCGGTCACGGTCTTGACCCACGCAGCGTAGTCCTCGTTCTGGATGCACGAGCGCACGGTCTTGGGATCGCTGGCCCCGGAGGCGGCCGCGAGGTCAGCGAGCGCCGCATCCGTCAGCCCGTCCGAGTCGGCGGACGGCTGCTTCACCAGCAGCTCGTTGGCGTACGCGAAGAAGGAATCCGGCGAGTGCGTCGCCACGCAGGCCGCGGCGCTCGCGGAGCGCAGGGAGTACTTGGTGCCGTTCGACTTCGCGGTCAGCATCGCGACCGGGTAGTACGTCAGTTTCGCGGCGTCCTCCGTGACCCACTTCTTGAGCTGCTGGACGTTGGCCACCTGGAACTGGCGCGCCCCGACCGAGAGGAAGTCGACGTAGACGCGGATATCGACCGGAGCCGCCGCGGAGGACGACGGCGTCGGCGTGGGCGTCGCCGGATCGGCTGCGGGAGAAGGCGTCGGGGTCGGCGTGGCGCCGGAGCCGACCTGGCCGACGGTGCTCGCGATTCCCGCCACGCTCGTGATGTGGAATCCGTCGTTGCTGAGGTTCTGCGGCTCGGCCTGCGGCTTGGCCGCGGTGGACGCGAACGCCCAGGTCACCGACGCCGCGAGGGCGCCGACGAGGATGACGATGCCGGCGACGATCCATGCGCGCCGCGCGCGGCGTGCGCGCGCCTGCTGGGCCTGGACCTGCTGGGCCTTCTCGCGCACCGCCTCTCGGCGCTGGCTCGAGGGGGTGTTCGAAGAACCGTCGCTCGACATGAAACCTCTTGAGAATGCGGGCGCCGGGGCTGTCCCGGCGAGGGTCGCGCACGGGCAGGCGACCGACGTCGATGCTAGCCAGACAGGCTGAGAAATGCCCAGACGTCGTGTACGAGCAGCCCGCCGGTCGAGGCTCTCAGCCGGGCATGTCATAATGGCGCAACGCCCGACGATGGGCGTGCGGGCAGCGTCCCGCCTCATCCTCACTACGGATCGTCCGGCACGTACCTGCCGGTGAAGGAGAAGAAAATGGCTACGGTCACGTTCGACAACGCAACCCGCCTCTACCCGGGCGGCACCCGTCCCGCGGTCGACAAGATCAGCCTCGAGGTCGGAGACGGCGAGTTCCTCGTCCTCGTCGGCCCCTCGGGCTGCGGCAAGTCCACCACCCTGCGCATGCTCGCCGGCCTCGAAGAGGTCAACTCGGGCCGCATCCTCATCGGCGACCGCGATGTCACGGACATCCCGCCGAAGGACCGCGACATCGCGATGGTGTTCCAGAACTACGCGCTGTACCCGCACATGACCGTCGCCGAGAACATGGGCTTCGCCCTGAAGATCGCCGGCGTGGGCAAGGAGGAGCGCGCCGCGCGCGTCCTCGAGGCCGCCAAGCTCCTCGACCTCGAGCCGTACCTGACCCGCAAGCCGAAGGCGCTCTCGGGTGGTCAGCGTCAGCGCGTCGCCATGGGTCGCGCCATCGTCCGCAACCCGCAGGTGTTCCTCATGGACGAGCCGCTGTCGAACCTCGACGCGAAGCTGCGCGTGCAGACCCGCACCCAGATCGCGTCGCTCACGCGTCGCCTGGGCGTCACCACGGTCTACGTCACCCACGACCAGACCGAGGCGCTCACGATGGGCGACCGCATCGCGGTGCTGAAGGACGGCGTCCTGCAGCAGGTCGGCAACCCGCGCGACCTGTACGCCTCCCCGAAGAACGTCTTCGTCGCCGGCTTCATCGGCTCCCCCGCCATGAACCTCTTCACCACCGACGTCGTCGACGGCGGCGTGAAGTTCGGCCAGTCGGTCGTCGCCGTCGAGCGCGAGACCCTCGCGAACACCGGCTCGCAGGTCACGATCGGCGTCCGCCCCGAGGACATCCAGGTCTCGACCTCGTCGGCCGAAGGCCTCGAGGTCGTCGTCGACCTCGTCGAGGAGCTCGGCGCCGACGGCTACCTGTACGGCCACGCCGACATCAACGGCAAGCGGACGGACATCGTCGCGCGCGTCGACGGCCGCATCCACCCGAACGCGGGTGAGACGGTGAACCTGACGCCGACGCCGCACCACGTCCACCTGTTCGACCTCGAGTCGGGCGAGCGCCTCGGCACGAAGGCCGTCGCCTCCGCGTAACAATCGAACGACACGGCGCGGGCGGGATCGATGCATCCCCCCGCGCCGCGTCGTTTCCCGCCCGCCCCCACGGAGGCCCCATGCCGGACGCCCTGAGCATCACCGCGAGCGCCATCGATCCCGGTCTCCTCGCACTCCCGTGGTCGACGACTCTCGCGGACTGGCCCAAGCGCGACATCGTCTACCTGCCCAAGGGCATCTCACGGCACCTCGTGCGCTTCGCGAACCTGTCCGGCCACGTCGTCGCCATCAAGGAGACGACCGAGGAGATGGCTCGCCGCGAGTACGAGATGCTCGGCAACCTGCACCGCCTCGCGGTCCCGTGCGTCGAGCGGGTCGCGGTGATCGCGGGGAGGACGGATGCCACGGGCGAGCCGTTGCCCGCCGCCCTCGTGACGGCGCACCTGCGCTTCTCGCTCCCCTATCGCGCCCTGTTCACGCAGGTGCTGCGCCCCGATACGGCGACTCGACTCGTCGATGCTCTCGCCGTGCTCCTCGTCCGGCTGCACAACGTCGGGTTCTTCTGGGGCGACGTGTCGCTGTCCAACACGCTCTTCCGGCGGGATGCCGGCGCCTTCGCCGCCTACCTCGTCGACGCCGAGACCGGTGAACTGCACGAGACCGGCCTGACCGCCGGCCAGCGCGCCTACGACCTCGAGATCGCCCGCACCAACATCGCCGGGGAGATCATGGACCTCGAGGCGGGCGGCCGGCTGGAGCGCGGCGTCGACGCGGTCGAGATCGCGGACGGCATCATGTCGGCGTACCACTCGCTGTGGGCCGCTCTCACCGACCAGGAGACATTCGCCGCGAACGAGGCGTGGCGCATCACGGAGCGCGTGCAGCGCCTCAATGATCTGGGCTTCGACATCGGCGAGATGTCGATCCAGGCGACGCCCGACGGCACGAGGGTCTCCATCCAGCCGAAGGTCGTGGATGCGGGCCACCACCAGCGACGCCTCATCCGGCTGACGGGACTCGACGTGGAGGAGAACCAGGCACGGCGGCTGCTGAACGACCTCGACGAGTACCGTGCCCGCGCGGGCCGGCGCGGCGAGGACGAGGAGATGGTCGCGCACGAGTGGCTGAGCCGCGTGTTCGAGCCGATCGTCCGCGCGATCCCCTTCGATCTGCGGGCCAAGCTCGAGCCGGCGGAGGTGTTCCACCAGATGCTCGAACATCGCTGGTACATGTCGCAGGCGCAGGGCCGCTCGGTGCCGCTCGCCGAGGCGCTCACGAGCTACATCGACGAAGTGCTGCGCCACCGGCGAGACGAGGCGACCATCATGGGACCGCCGACGGAGACGGTGACGATCCCCGTCGTCGGCGCCGACCAGCTCGAGGCGGACGCCGACGACGAGGAGGCGATCGACTGGCGCGACCTCGTCTGAGCGCGCCGGTCCGTCGGCCTCAGTAGCCGACGGTGAACCGCTCGCGCCGGTGCGCGCCCTTCTCGATCTCGTCGACGACCGCGATCGCGAAGTCGGCGCCGGAGATGTAGGAGTTGCCCTCGGAGTCCTCGACGACAACGTCGCCTCCGACGCGGTACGAGCCGGTCCGCTCGCCGGGCTCCCATGAGCCGAAGACCTTCGGCGGGTGCACGAGGAACCAGTCGAGGCCCGGCTCCGAGGCCTGCAGCAGCTCGAGGGATGCGATGCCGACCTCGGCCTCGTGCTTGTACTCCTCCGGCACGCCCAGGTCGTACAGGCGCGGGCCGCCGGGCGCGGACAGGCTGCCCATCGCGCCGCCCACGACCCCGAGCCGGGTCGGCGTGCCCGTCAGACGCTCGGCCAGGGCCTGCAGCGCATCCGGCACCGCGTCCGCCATGTCTGCGCGGGGTGCCACGGTCGAGATCACGGCGTCTGCGCCCTCGAGCTGGTCGGCGATGCCGTCGAGATCCAGGATCGATCCCTCGACGTATTCCACGCCGTCGGTCTTCTCCACCGGGGGCTTCCGCGCGATCGAGACCACCTCGTGTCCGCGCGAAGCCGCCTCTGCGGCGATGTGGCCTCCGGCGTATCCGGTGCCTCCAAGGACGATGATGCGGGCCATGGTGTCTCCTCCCGCCGCCGAGGTGGCGGCATCCTCGAGATTCAACGTGCACGCACCCACGGCATTCCGCCTGTTGCGCTCTATGACGAGGACCGTGCCGGGGCGGACAAGCGGCACGTCACGCGCCGCGCACACTCCGCGGGTTCTCGATCTGGTCGACGACCACCCTCTCGAGGTCGACCCCGCTGACGGAGCTCTGCCCAGACGCATCCGTGATGGTCCAGCCGGCTTCCGACGACGTGGGCTCGTCGGGGTCCCAGCCCTCGAACCCTCCGGACGGGTGGATGTGGAACCAGTCCAGCGACCCGCCCGCAGCCTGCAGGTCATCGAGGATGCCGATCGACTCCAGGGCCTCGGGCATGTAGTCGCCGGCGACCGACGGCAGGTCGACGATGCGCTCGCCGGCCGCGGTGACGAGGCTGCTCACGGCGCCCCCGATGACGCCGAAGCGCACACCCTCCGGGAGCGTGGAGACGAGTGCGGCGATGTTCGGACGAACGAGCCCCGCCATGTCTCCACGTGGTGGGACGGCGCACACCACCACATCCACTCCCACGAGCTGCGCGAGCAGGGCGGGGACGTCCGTCAGCGACCCCTCGATGTACATCGCGCCGTGCACGCGCTCCGAGGGGACGCGGCGTGCGATCGAGAGCACGGCGTGCCCGCGGCGCACGGCTTCCGCGACGATCTGGCGTCCGGCGTACCCCGACCCTCCGATGACGGCGATGCGTGCCATGTCCTGCCTTTCGACGTGCGTGTCAGCTCGCCCGCATCGTCGACACCTGGTAGAGCGCGACGGATGCGGCGATGCCGGCGTTGAGCGATTCGGTGGCGGTGGAGATCGGGATCGACACGATCTGGTCGCAGGTCTCGGTGACCAGGCGCGACAGGCCCTTGCCCTCCGAGCCGACGACGATCACGACCGGGCGGTCCGCCAGCTCGAGGCTCGGGAGCGAAACGTCGCCGCCGCCGTCGAGACCGAGGACGAACACGCCCTGCTTCTTGAGCTCCTTGAGCGTCGACGTGAGGTTGGCCGCCATGGCGACGGGGATGCGGGCGGCCGCACCGGCGCTGGTCTTCCAGGCCGCCGAGTTCACGCCTGCGGACCGCCGCTGCGGGATGATGACACCCTGTCCGCCGAAGGCGGCGGTGGATCGGATGATCGCGCCGAGGTTGCGCGGGTCGGTCACACCGTCGAGCGCGACGAGGAGGGGCGTCTCGCCCCTGTCGACGACCTTCTCGAGCAGGTCCTGCGGGTGCGCGTACTCGTACGGCGGCACCTTGAGCGCCACACCCTGGTGCACACCGTCGAAGCCCGCCATCCGATCGAGCTCGGGTCTGGTGACCTCGAGCACCGGGATCTCGCGGTGGGTCGCGATCGACAGCATCTCCTTGACGCGGTCGTCCATCTCCACGCGCTGCGCGACGTAGAGCGCCGTCGCGGGGATGCGTGCGCGCAGCGCCTCGAGCACCGAGTTGCGGCCGGTCACCGTCTCGGTGTCGTCCGCCGCCTTGGAACGGGGCGTGCGGTTGCCGCTGCCGCCCTTCGTTCCCCGAGCGGGTCGCGAGGTGCCGCCCGCTGCGATGTATCGCTCCTGCGCGGCCTTCCGCTTGCCGGCGGGGTGCCAGGCCCGGTCCTCCGCCTTCGGCGTGGGTCCCTTGCCTTCGAGCGCCTTGCGGCCGTTGCCGCCGGTGCCCTTGGTGGCGCCCTTCTTCTTGCTGTTGCCCGCCCCGGGGCGTCCTGGCTTAGCCATCGAACTTCTCCTTCTGGCGGGGCTGCGCCCCGCCGGCTCCGCTTCGCTTCGCACGAACGTCTGCGAGTCCCCAAAGCGTTCCGTCTGCGGTGTCCTCCAGCGCGATGCCCGCCAGCGCGAGAGCATCGCGGACCCGGTCTGCCGCCCCCCAGTCCTTCGAGGCGCGCGCGTCGGCGCGCAGGACGATCATCGTCTGCACCAGAGCGTCGAGAGCGGATGCCTCGGCATCCGACCCTCCCGTCTGCCATTGCTCGTCGGCCGGATCGAGCGCCAGCACGCCGAGCATCGCCGTCACGTCGCGGAAGGCGGCATCCGCCTCGTCACGGTCGCCCGCGTCGAGGGCCGTGTTGCCCGCACGCACCCGCTCATGCACGATCGCGAGCGCCTGCGGCACGTTGAGGTCGTCATCGAGCGCGGCGGCGAAGGCATCCGGCACGGCGGCGACGAACTCGACCTCGTCCGACTCCGCGGTGATCGCCCGGCCCGCGCGTTCGAGGAAGGTGCGGATGCGGGCGAGCGCGGCCTCGGCCTCGTCGAAGGTCGTGGGCGTGATGTCGAGGCTCGACCGGTAGTGCGCGGCGCCGAGGGCGTAGCGCACCACGAGCGGGTCGCGCTCGGCGAGAAGCTCATCGGCGAGGATGAAGTTGAACAGCGACTTCGACATCTTCTGGCTGCCCACCGTCACGAGGCCGTTGTGCACCCAGTAGCGCGCGAATGCGTCGCCCGCTGCGGTCGACTGCGCCAGCTCGTTCTCGTGATGCGGAAAGCGCAGGTCGAGACCACCGCCGTGGATGTCGAACTCGGAACCGAGGTAGCGGCGGCTCATCGCCGAGCACTCGATGTGCCATCCGGGGCGCCCCGCGCCCCACGGCGAGTCCCAGCGGGCCGAATCGGGCTCATCGGGCTTCGCACCCTTCCACAGGGCGAAGTCGCGAGGGTCGCGCTTGCCGCGCGGGTCGGCATCGCCCGCCGGCTCCATCGCATCCACCGACTGGTTCGTGAGCTCGCCGTACTCCGGCCACGATCGTACGTCGAAGTAGACGTCTCCCGAGCCGTCCGGCGCCGCATACGCATGGCCCGCGTCGATGAGACGCGCGATCAGCTGCTGCATCTGGGGGATGGATGCGGTCGCCCGCGGCTCGTACGTCGGAGCGGCGATACCGATCGCGGCATACGCCCGGGAGAACTCGAGCTCCATGCGATACGCGAGCGCCCACCACGGCTCTGCGTCCGTGGCGTTGGCCAGCACCTTGTCGTCGATGTCGGTGACGTTGCGCACGAACGTCACTCGTCGGAAGCGGTACTCGAGCCAGCGTCGCAGCAGGTCGAACCCGAGCGCACCGCGCAGATGCCCGATGTGCGGGCCCGACTGCACCGTCGGCCCGCAGACGTAGACGGTCACGTTCTCCGGATCGAGCGGCACGAAGTCGCGCAGCTCCTGCGCTTTGGTGTCGTAGAGGCGGAGAGTCACCGCACCAGCCTACCGGCGGCCCTCCCCGTGGCCGCCGCTGTTTCCTCGGCCCGGTATCCTCCCGGATGTGACCGAAAGACCGCCGATCGAGATCCGCGTCGACGACCTGTCCGGCGACGACGTCCGCGCACTCGTGGCCTCTCACCTGGACGGCATGCACGCCTCGTCTCCCGCCGAGAGCGTCCACGCGCTCGGCCTCGACGCGCTTCGCGCCCCGGGCGTGACGGTCTGGTCGGCGTGGATCGACGGCGAGCTCGCGGGGCTCGGCGCGATGAAGGCGCTCGATCCCGAGCGGGCAGAGCTGAAGTCGATGCGTGTCGACGACGCCTTCCGCGGGCGCGGTGTCGGCCGCGCGGTGCTGCAGCACATCATGACGGATGCGGCGGCTCGAGGCATCCGTTCCCTGTGGCTGGAGACCGGCACGACGCCGGACTTCGATCCGGCGCGCCGACTGTACGAGAGCGAGGGATTCGCCTACTGCGGACCGTTCGAGGGATATGTCGAGGACCCGTTCTCGGTCTTCATGACCCGCGCCCTCTGATTCAGGCCGGGAAGACCATCGCGACGGCGAAAACCGACACCCCCTCGCCGCGTCCCGGGAACCCGAGCCCGTCCGTCGTCGTCGCCGAAACGCTGACCGGCGCGCCGAGGGCCTCGGACAGCACCCGCTCCGCCTCCGCGCGGCGCGCGGAGAACCGCGGCCGGTTCGCCTGGACCTGTACCGCGACGTTGCCGATCCGCCACCCCGCCGCCCCCAGGATCGCCCGCGTGCGGGCGAGGAACACCTCGGCGTGGGCACCCGCGTACTCCGGGTGATCGGTGCCGAAGTGCGTGCCGATGTCGCCGAGCCCGGCGGCCGACAGCAGCGCGTCGACGATCGCGTGACCGATGGCGTCGCCGTCCGAGTGCCCTGACAGCGCCTGCTCCCCCGGCCACTCGAGGCCGGCGAGCCACAGCGCACCCTCGCCGCCGTAGGCGTGCACATCGGTGCCGACACCGACCCGGGGTGCGTGCGGCACGGCCGCCTCCCGGGCACGCAGCGGCTCCCCGACCAGCTGGCGCGCCCGCTCGAGGTCCGCGGGCGTCGTGATCTTGAACGCCCGCGCGTCGCCCTCGACGGTTCCGACGCGATGACCGGATGCGGCGACCACCGCAGCGTCGTCGGTGTAGTCCTCGTGCGCCGCGCGGTACGCGTCGACCAGGATGTCGCGGCGGAAGCCCTGCGGCGTCTGGGCGGCTGCGAGCTCGGAGCGGTCCACGCCCTCGACGATCGCGGTGTCGTCCACGCGCTTGATGGTGTCGACGACCGGAAGCACCGGCACGGCGCCCCAGCCCGTGGCATCCACCGCCGCGATCACCCGTTCGAAGACGTCGGGCGGCGTGAGGGCACGCGCCGCGTCGTGCACCAGCACGACCTCGATGTCGGCCCACAGGGCTGCGAGGCCTGCGGCGACCGACTCCTGGCGAGTGGCTCCGCCCGTGACGACCGTGATGAGCTCGCGCGGGCCGGCGGCTTCGGCATCCGTCAGCGCGTCGCCCTCGCGCCCCGCCGGTGCGACGATCACGACTTGCGCCGTCGGGGCCGCGAACACGTTGTGGAGGGCATGACGGAGGATGGTGTGGCGGCCCAGGCCGACCAACGCCTTCGGCGCCTCAGCGCCGAGGCGCGTCCCCGAGCCGGCGGCCACGACGATGACCGCGATGCGCGGCACGGGAGTGATGCTCACACCCCGAATCTAGAGCACCGGCCGCCGGGCGGTACCTCGGTGCCGGCCGCGGACGGGCTGCGTCGGCTCATGGCCGACGCATAGCTTTCCCTGCGCATCTGCACGGCGCCTGCGGGGGCGGCGCATCGGGCGCCCCGAGCGTTCCCCTGGGCGCGGCGTGTGCACTGGCACCATCGCATCCGTCCTACGACAGGGGTCACCACATGAAGACCGCACATCGCCGACTCGCCGGCTGGATCGCCGGCGGCGTCGCAGCGGCCGTGCTCTGCACGGGAGGCATCGCCATCGGCGCGACGACCGCGCAGGCGGCCACGGCGTCCGGATCCCCGTCCGCATCCGTCGCCGACTACTCGTGGTACGGCGGGCAGAACTCGGACTCGGGCGGCAACGGCTACGGGTACGGCGACAACGGGTACGGGTACGGCGGATTCGGGGGCTATGGCGGAGGCTCGGGCGGCGGCTCGTCCGGCACCACCACGACCACGGCGACGGCCGCCCAGCAGAAGGGCGTCGTCGTCATCGACACCGTGCTCGCCTACGACGAGGCACAGGCAGCGGGCACCGGCGTCGTGCTCGCCGGCGACGGCGAGATCCTCACCAACAACCATGTGATCGCGGGAGCCACGAGCATCCAGGTCACCGTCCCGTCGACGGGCGCCACGTACACGGCCTCGGTCGTGGGCACGGATGCGACCCACGACATCGCGGTCCTGAAGCTGCAGAACGCGTCCGGCCTGGCCACCGCGAAGCTCGACAGCGGTGGTGGCGTCTCGACCGGCGATGCCGTGACGGCCGTGGGCAACGCGGGCGGCACCGGCACCCTCGTGCAGGCGAGCGGCTCGGTCACCGGCACCGGTGCGTCGATCACGACGCAGGCCGAGGGATCCGCCCCGTCCGAGAGCCTCTCCGGTCTCATCGAGACGGATGCGGACATCCAGGCGGGCGACTCAGGCGGCCCGCTCTACGACAGCCAGGGCGAGGTCGTCGGTATCGACACAGCCGCCTCGTCGAACACCGCGGTCCCCGACGGCTACGCCATCCCGATCGCCGCGGCGCTGTCGATCGCCCATGAGATCGCGGCCGGCCACTCCACCTCGACGATCACGATCGGCTCACGTGCGTTCCTCGGCATCGGCCTGTCCGACCAGAGCGCATACGCGTCCGCGTCGGGCGCGGAGGTCGCCCAGGTCTTCAGCGGCACGCCGGCAGCGGATGCGGGGCTCGCCGCGCGCGACGTCATCACGGCCGTCGACGGCACGACGATCTCGTCGAACGACGACCTGTCGAGCGCGCTCGCGCAGCACAAGCCCGGCGACACGGTCACGATCACGTGGGTCGACCAGGGCGGCGGATCGCAGAGCGCCTCGGTCGCGCTCACGAGCGGACCGGCGGCCTGAGCCTCTGCGGACGGGGGCACGCTGCGGCCTGGGCCACGGCGCGACGGCACACGAAAGGCGCCAGGAGGTTCGACCTCCTGGCGCCTTCGTCGTTCTAAGAGGCGAGGACCTCATCGAGGACCAGGCCGGCCTGCTCCTCGTCGGTCTTCTCAGCCAGAGCCAGCTCGGACACGAGGATCTGACGTGCCTTCGCGAGCATGCGCTTCTCACCCGCGGAGAGCCCGCGGTCCTGGTCGCGACGCCACAGGTCGCGGACCACTTCGCTCACCTTGATGACATCACCGGACGCGAGCTTCTCGAGGTTCGCCTTGTAGCGGCGCGACCAGTTGGTCGGCTCTTCGGTGAAGGGCGCGCGCAGCACGTCGAAGACGCGCTCGAGCCCCTCTTTGCCGATCACATCGCGAACGCCGACAAGATCGACGTTGTCGGCCGGAACCTCGATGGTGAGATCACCCTGGGTGACCCTGAGCTTGAGATAGACCTTCTCTTCACCTCTGATGACGCGAGTCTTCACTTCGGCGATCGTTGCGGCACCGTGGTGCGGATAGACGACCGTCTCGCCAACCTCAAAAAGCATGGAGTTATGTCCCTTCGGCTAATCAAGAATACCACAGGGCTCATGCGCTAAGGTTCGCGGCCGCACCCCTCGGCGCCTGCACGGTGCTCGATGCCGCGTGCCCCTAGAATGCTTCTGAAGCCGTGAGTCCGCTAGGAGGAACCGTGAAATCGCGCCTCATCGCGTCCATCGTCGTCGGCGCAGCAGTCATCCTCGGAGCAACGGGCTGCAGCATGATCTCGCCCCAGACGACGACGGTCCCCTACTCCCCCTCGGACGGCATCAACGTGCCCGACGTGCCCGGAGCCCCGCTGCAGGTGCGCAATGCGCTGGTGATCACGAACGCGGGCGCAGCCGGCAACCTCGTGGCCGCGATCGTCAACCAGACCGACCGCGACGAGACGCTCACGATCAACATCTCCGACACCGCGGTCTCCAAGACCGTCGACGTCCCCGCGAACTCGACGGTGAGCCTCGGCACGCAGGACACGCCGCCACTCGCCCTCGCCGTCCGCACGAAGCCGGGCGCGACGGTCCTGATGGAGTTCCAGTCGGGGGACGCGCAGGGCGTCAAGGTCCACGTGCCGGTCCTGAACGGCACCCTCCCGTACTACTCGACGCTGGTCCCGACCCCCCCGCGGCCGTCCGCCTCCGGCGCGGCCACGGCGAGCCCGACGGCCTCGCCCAGCCCCTCAGCGACTCCGTAGTCGCCTCTTACGCCACGAGGGCCCGCGCTGCAGCGCGGGCCCTCGTGCGTGAGTCAGCCTTCGAAGCGGTAGCCGAGGCCGCGGACGGTCACGAGGAGCACCGGCTCGCCCGGGTTCTGCTCGATGCGGGAGCGGATGCGCTTGATGTGGACGTCGAGCGTCTTCGTGTCGCCGAAGTAGTCCGTCCCCCACACCCGGTCGATGAGCTGGCCGCGGGTGAGCACGCGGCCGGCGTTGCGCATGAGGACCTCGAGCAGCTCGAATTCCTTCAGCGGCATGCCGATCTCCTGGCCGTCGACGGCTACGGTGTGGCGGTCGATGTCGAGGGTCACGCGGCCGCCCGACAGCACCCGTTCGTCGAGGTCCGCCTCGAGACTCGCCGTGCGGCGCATCACGGCGCGCATCCGCGCGAGCAGTTCGCGGGCCGAGTAGGGCTTCGTGACGTAGTCGTCGGCGCCGAGCTCGAGTCCCACGACGATGTCCACCTCCGAATCCTTCGCGGTGAGCATGATGATCGGCGTGTTCGAGCTCGCTCGGATCTGCCGGCACACCTCGGTGCCCGGCATCCCCGGCAGCATGAGGTCGAGCAGGACGATGTCGGCGCCCCGCTCGCGGAACGCGTCGAGGGCGGTCGGGCCGTCCTCGGCGATCTCGACCTCGAACCCCTCGCGACGGAGGAGATAGGCGAGCGGATCGGCGAGGTCGGGCTCGTCCTCGACGAGAAGGACGCGGGTCATGCGGTATCTCCCTTTGCGGTGGTGCTGTCCGCCGTCGGGCGGGGCTTCTCGGCTGCGGCCTTCGCCTTCGAAGGGCTCTTGATCTTGGTGGTGGGCTTCGCCTTGGCGGACTTGCCGCGCTTGCGGTGCGTGCCATCGGCGTCGGGGGCGTCGATCCGGGGCAGGCGGATCGTGAACGTCGACCCGCGGCCGGGCCGCGACCAGAGGACGACCTCCCCCCCGTGCCGCTGCGCCGCATACTTCACGATCGACAGCCCGAGGCCGGTGCCGCCGGTGCGCCGGGAGCGCGCCTGATCGGCACGGTAGAAGCGCTCGAAGACCCGCTGCTGGTCGGCCTCGGCGATGCCGATGCCCCGGTCGGTGACGGCGATCTCGACGATGTCGTCGACGGCACGCACGCCCACTCCCACCGTCGAGCCGTGCGACGAGTACGCGATCGCATTAGCGATGAGGTTTCCCACCGCCTCGATGAGCACCTGGGCGTCGCCGCGCACGTAGAGGCCGCGCTCTCCGCCGCGGTGCACGTCGACGCCGGCGGATGCGGCCTGCACCGCGTGCGCCTCGACGGCGGAGGCGACGACCTCGTCGACGGCGAGGTCGCGGGCGTCGGTCAGGTCGTCCGAGGCCTGCAGGCGCGAGAGGTTCATGATGCGGGAAGTGAGAAGGCCCAGACGGGATGCCTCGGCCGTCAGTCGCGAGGCGAAGATCCGCACTTGCTCGGGGTCGTCGGCGGCCGATTCGATCGCCTCCGCCAGCAGGCTCACCGCCCCCACCGGCGTCTTCAGCTCGTGGCTCGTGTTCGCGACGAAGTCGCGGCGCATCTCGGCCACGCGCTCCCGCTCGGTGATGTCGCGCAGGACCGCGAGGACGAGCTTGGGAGAGATCTCCATCATCCGCACTGCCACCAGGCGCGCCTCGCCGAGCGCGTTGCCGCGCCGCAGCCGCAGCGTGCCCGTCACGGCGAGATGGGTGTCCCGCGCTTCGCGGGCGAGCGCCCGCAGCTCGTCGGAAGGCAGGAGGGCCGCCTCGGTGACGCCGAACTCCTGCGTCGCGGGTGAGGATGCGCGCACGGTGCCGGATGCATCGACCAGAGCGGCGGCGTCATCCATCGCCGCGATGATCTCCCGGGCGCCCTCCGGCACGAGCTGCGAGATCTGGGCCCTCGCACGGTCGCGGGCACGCAGCAGCGCGACGATCGCAGCCACGATGCCGCCCCCGACCAGGAGCCCCGTGACGAGGGCGAGCAGCGTGAGCTGCGTCGATTCCATGCCTCAAGCGTAGGGGGCGGCATCCCTCCCGCCGGCTCTCTAGCACGCGATGCCCAGGCGCCCCGGCGACTGTTCACCGAGGCGGCACCGTACGTTAACCTTGGGCGGCGAGGATCGCCCTCGTGCGCGATGCTTCCGTGCGCAGAGCCAGAAGGGTGCAGCAATGCGCGAAGTCTTCCACCAGTCCCTCGAAGATGTCCAGAGTCGCCTGGTCGAGATCGCCGAACTCGTGACGGTGGCGATGCAGAAGGCGACCGAGGCCTTCAGCTCCGGTGACGTGGCTCTCGCCGAGGAGGTCATCGACGAGGACAGCATCATCGACGAGAAGGCCGTAGAACTCGACGAGCTCGCCATCGAGATCCTCGCCCGCCAGCAGCCGGTCGCCCGCGACCTGCGCATCGTCGTGACCACGCTCCGTGTCAGCGCCTCGCTCGAGCGCATGGGCGACATCGCCGAGCACATCGCGCAGCTGACGCGCATGCGCTTCCCCGAGCGCGCCATCCCGAAGGGCCTGAAGGGCACCTTCCGCCGGATGGGCGAGCTCGACGTCGAGGTCGCGCGCACGCTCACGGAGCTGCTGCGCACGCAGAACCTCGAGCTGACCGAGACCATCCGCAACAGCGACGACCAGATCGACGAGCTGCACATCTCCGTGTTCGAGAAGGTCCTCAGCGACAGCTGGAGCGGCGAGGCGGGCGCGACGGTCGACGCCACCCTCGCGAGCCGCTACCACGAGCGCTTCGCCGACCACGCGGTGAACGTCGCAAAGAAGGTCGTCTATCTCGCGACGGGCGACTGGAACCCGGACACCGACACGATCGCGATCATCACCGAGCAGAGCGGCGCTGCGAGCACCCCCGAGGATGCCGCAGCGACCGCCGACGAGAGCTGACGGCCCGGCGTCCGAGCCGAGCCTGCGAAGAGGCGCCGCATCCGGAAGGATGCGGCGCCTCTTCGTCCGTGGCTATTTGGCGCCCTGTGCGGCGACGGCCGCGGCACCGGCAGCAGCCGCCTCGGGGTCGAGGTACTCGCCCTTGCCGATCGCGTTGAGGTCCTCGTCCAGCTGGTAGACGAGCGGGATGCCGGTCGGGATGTTGAGCTCCGCGATGTCTTCGTCGCTGATGCCCTCGAGGTGCTTGACGAGCCCGCGCAGGGAGTTGCCGTGCGCGGTCACGAGCACCGTCTTGCCGGCGCGGAGGTCGGGGACGATCGCGCCCTCCCAATAGGGAAGAAGGCGATCGATGACGAGTTTGAGCGACTCGGTGCGCGGGATCTCGCCGTCGATGTCGGCGTACCGCGGATCGCCGACCTGGCTGAACTCGCTGTCGTCCGGCAGCGGGGGCGGCGGCACGTCGAACGAACGGCGCCAGAGCTTGAACTGCTCCGGACCGAACTCCTCGAGGGTCTGCGCCTTGTCCTTGCCCTGCAGCGCGCCGTAATGGCGCTCGTTGAGGCGCCACGAGCGCTTCACCGGGATCCACAGCCGGTCGGCGGCATCGAGCGCGATGTCCGCGGTCTGGATCGCGCGGCTGAGGACGGACGTGTGCAGGATGTCGGGGTGCATTCCGGACTCGGCGAGCAGTTGCCCGCCGCGGGCGGCTTCGGCCTTGCCCTGTTCGGTGAGTCGCACATCGACCCACCCCGTGAACAGATTCAGCTGGTTCCATTCGCTCTGCCCGTGACGCAGCAGGATCAGGGTGTGGGTCATGCGATCCATGCTAGCGAGGACGGATGCTGCGCCCGCTGCGCGCTGTCACCGCCTGACATGATGGGCGCATGGCTTCGGGACCGGTCGGGCGCGTCACCCGCGGCACGACCGGCACGAATCGCCTGCGCCGCGTGGACCGCTGGATCGCCCGGCATCCGGCCATCCGCCGGGCGCAGCTGCAGCCCCTCGTCGTGGATCTCGGCTTCGGGGCGAGCGCCGTGACGGTCCTCGAGTTCGAAGCACGCCTTCGCGCCGTGCGCGACGACGTCGAGGTGCTGGGGCTCGAGATCGAGCCGGAGCGCGTCGCCCGCGCCCGCGTGCAGCTCGAGGAGGTGCGCGTCGGCGGCACCTCCTTCGCCCGGGATGCGCATGTGTCGTTCGCCCTCGGCGGCTTCGAGGTTCCCGCATCCCGGCGCCCGACCGTCATCCGCGCCTTCAACGTCCTGCGCCAGTACGACGAGGAGGACGTCCCGCACGCGTGGCGGCGGATGTCCTCCCGGCTCACGGACGACGGGATCCTCGTGGAGGGGACGTGCGACGAGATCGGCCGCGTCTCGACGTGGATCGAAGTGGGACCGGATGCGGTCCCCCGCACCCTGTCGGTCTCTCTGCGCGTCGCCGGGCTCGAGCATCCGTCCATCGCCGCCGAGCGGCTGCCGAAGGCCCTCATCCACCGGAATGTCCCGGGCGAGCGCGTCCACGCGTTCCTGGCCGCGCTCGACCGCGAGTGGGACCGTGCCGCCGCCGTCGCGCCGTTCGGGCCCGTCCACCGCTGGCGCACGGCCCTCGACGCCCTCGTCGCCGACGGCTGGCCGCTGCGCGGCCGAGCCCGCTGGCGCCTCGGCGAGGTCACCGTGCCCTGGTCGGCGGTCGCGCCGGCGTAAGGACGGGGGCCGCGAACCCACACTCCCTCGCCGAGCCCCCATCCGATTCGCGCGAATCGCGTGTGGGCTCGCGAGTCGGGTGTGGGGTCGCGGGCA